>CALNCU010000261.1 GCA_937875395.1 uncultured Armatimonadota bacterium
GTGCGTTTCGGGATATGAGCAAGCCTCTTATTGGCAGAAGCAGGAGATGCAACCAGGCACGCAGAAATGATAGGATAGATTGAAAACAAATCATGGGTTCAGGATACCAGAAACGGGCGTTTTGTGCTCGGATGGAGTTTTTGCGAGGTACAGGTGTTTGATTCTGTAAGCGCTAAGTATGACTTCAGGACATTCCTCCTGCGTCTTGGGCTAATCGGCGATGAGTTCAAAACGGCACGGAAGCATCTGCTTGCCGCCATGCCGGGTGATGCCGCCTAGAAGAACGGAAGGCCGTAGAAATATCAATAATTCGCAACAGTGCAGGAACATTCGCATTCCGACGTCTATGTGTCATATAAATCATGTAACTTCAGTAGGTGCCGCTGGAATTCTCGCGGAGATATTGGGCAATACCGGATTTACCTATCCTGCCGTCTGCTACATCCAGTACCATAAATGCAAATTCATCCTCGTCGGCATCGAATAGAATATTGTTCATGGCAAGAAAGATATATGCGGATGCAGCACCGGTACGTTTGTTTCCATCAACGAACGGATGGTTCTGCACTATGTGGAAGAGGTATGCAGCGGCCATCTCAAAGATATCTTCGTGCATGTAATGTTCGCCGAATCCGGCATAGCGATTGCAGACTCAAGCAGCGCAATATCACGGATGGCAGGTTCGCCTCCGTAAAGCTCTATCTGGTTCTGATGGATTTCCAAAATCTCATCAAGGCTTAGAAAAAGGATGTCCATCGCTTACTCTGCCAGACGTTTCAGGGCACGGCCATACTTGCGATTGACCTGTGCAAGAGCGTTCCTAAACTTTGCAGCACGGTCCTCATCACGAACCGGTGAGACTATAAGCACATTGCCGTCAGTAGATATCTCAAGCGGAGTATCGTCGTTTATCTTAAGCAGATCGAGCACACCGCGTTCGATGACCAGAGCCATACTATTTCCATGTTTGGTGAGTCTCTTAATCATAATATCCAGACCTCCACACGGTCTATTATTGTATATACAATGTATCACCAAAATGCGCCAGTGTCAATGATTTATGTTTTTTGGGAACACATGCTCCACATAACGCACAAGATAAATTTTCTCTGCTAAGAAAGCTCCGGCGAAGTGACTCCCGGGGCTTTCGTCGTTTTCCTGAGGAATTCGCGTTTAGGTGAGCAAGGGGTTTAAAACGGCGCGTAAGCATCTGCTCGCTGCCACGCCGGGTGATGCTGCCTGGAAGAACAGAAGGCCTGAGGGTAAATCTGGAAAGCGTATAGAGGGAACTACAAGCGAGTGTTAAAACCTATGCCATTCAAATCAATCACTCTTAAATTCGCGTATGAAGTCGGCACACCGGCAGGTTGGGAATATGGATTGGACATCATTCGTAAGCAAGTCTTTGTCACCGGTCAGCGCATAATCCGGTTTGTACTCAATAAGGGATGCCAGTATTTCAACATCATTGGGATCTCTCAGTGTAGTTTGGACCGATTCGATACTCTCTTCACTTGGATGTTGAAGAAGCACATAGTTTAGCAACCCGAGCACTTCATCAAGCAAATGAACATGCTCCTTGAACTTAAGCTCAAGTACACGCCTGGCCTCCTAGATGACAAACTCCGGGATAAGCAGGCAGATTTCACCGTCCACCGACATCTCTAGCAAATGCGATTCATTGCCGTTCCAGATCAGGCCGGAGAGTAGGATGTTGGTATCAATCAGGACTCTAAGGGTATTCATGCGCTCTTCCGGTTTCGGGCCTCGCTTATGGCATTCTCAAGATCCTGCCTGGTAAAACCTTGTTCCTTTGCATCCTTACGGAGATTGGATATAAGCTGAGCCAACCTGCTTGGAGCCGGTTTTTCAATAAGCAGAATCCCATCTACCTCTTCAACAAAAATATAGTCGCCTTCTGCGATACCTGCCCTTTCACGGAAGGATTTGGGCAGCACTATTTGTCCCTTTGATGAGACCCTTATCATTCTGGCATTCGGCATGGCTCTCCTCCGGTAAGAATATCTTACTTGGATTATACCGCATTTGGAGATGTTTGTGAATATATGAGAAAAAGATATGGTGATCCAGATGCCATGTGGTTCTTGGACTTGTAATAAACCTTCCAAGTACTTTTTGTGGGCGCGCCTGCTCCACACTGTGAGAGAAATAAAGCTTCTCCCACAAGAAACCCCATTCGGAATCACCAGAGGGGTTTCTTAGTTTTTCAGGCATATATTCTGTGCTCGGTAGGAATGTAGCAGATCTATCAATGCTAATTATGCAACTAACAACCAGCCATGTCCTGCCTGTAGCATTCCTCAATTACGGCAACCTGCTGTCTCACATGGGCAGGTGTAACGGCCAAGGGAGCGCCTTTTGTGAGTGCATCATACAAATTCCTGTAGAAGGCGGCGCCCATGGTATCGTACAGCTGCGACTTGCTTTCAGGCACATGCCATTTTTTAGAATACCATTTAAGCGACTCCCCGCAGTACTTTCTCCCCGGTAGCGGGTCTCTGTGCAGTTCCTGTTGAGGAGCCTCCTCCGGTTTGAAATACTTCCATTCCATATGTTCCATGTTACCGGTGAGCCCGCCGTTAGCGCCGTAAACCTGATAGGTGTAGAGCGGGTATGTGCAGCATGACGAAATCTCTAAGTCTACGGTCGGCCTGTCATTGCCGTGAAGTATAAGCTTAACATGATCTTCGGCATCCCCCAGGGTATTCACGCGATCCATCAGGCAGAAAACTTCCGGCATGGTATCCGGCCCAAAGAGTTGCAGCGCCTGGTCCAGGGGATGCGGCCCGGCGTTGAGCAGGTTGCCGCCGTTGAATTCAGAGAGGGTCTGCCAGTCCCATCTGCGGGAGAAGCCATTAAAGGCAATCTTTACCATTATGATCCGTCCCAGCACTCCGGAGTCTATAACCTTGCGAACTTGCTCAAAGTAGGGAGCAAACCGGCTCTGCTGATAGATTGCAAAGAGCTTTCCGGTCTC
>CALNCU010000262.1 GCA_937875395.1 uncultured Armatimonadota bacterium
TACTGCTTCTTTGGGTTTTGTGTTTATATGTAGCGGTCGCATTTTCGGGCTGCGGTAGAAAGAAGGCGCCGCCTCCGCAATCGCCGGTTATAGGCTCAAGATTCCGCACGCAGGATAAATCTGCATCTAAGGAATATGCCGGGCCCGGGCCGGAATACGGCGGAAGCCCTTCTCCGGCTCCTGCCGCCAGCCCTCAGACATTGCCGCAGGTAAGCATTACGCCGGCTCCGGCCAAGCCTGCCGCGGCGGTTCCCAAACCCCATGCGCAACCCCTCTGGCGCCGTAATACCTACAAGTGGGTGAAGGATAATGAATACTACCACCTGCAGAAAAAGCGCGAGCCTGTGCCCACAGATGCCGGCAGCAAAGTTTTTGGCTCTAATGGAAATAACTCTGCAAAGCGGAACCTTTCGGTATGGTAGCATGGGCATTGCATTCTCCGGCAGATGGAAATTTGTGTTTTCTTAACGGCTTAAATGGAAAAGTACCTACCGGCAGCGTAATTCATTGTGGAGGACTAACCTATGCCGGAAGCCTATGCAAAAGAAGAGAAGAATTTCTATCTGGATATTAAACCCTCAAGCAGCCCATTCTTCCTTAAAGGTTCAAACTCCCTGGATTGGGGGATGAAGAATAGGCTCTCCCGAATCTTTGACCCCAAAACCGGCAGAACCGTGATGCTGGCAATAGATCACGGCTACTTTCAGGGACCTGCAACCGGGCTTGAGCGGGTGGATGTAAACATTTTGCCCCTTCTGCCTTACGCAGATACCCTAATGCTTACCAGGGGGATACTGCGTTCTGTTATACCGCCCACGTTCACCATGGGAGTTGTTTTAAGGGCAAGCGGCGGCCCGAGCATATTAAAGGAGCTCTCCAACGAGCAGATTGCCGTGGATATTGAAGATGCCGTGCGCCTGAACGTAGCGGCCCTGGCAGTGCAGGTGTTTGTAGGAGGAGAGTACGAAACCCAGTCCGTCTCTAACATGACCCGCCTTGTTGATATGGGGAACAGGTACGGCATAGCCACACTTGCCGTAACCGCCGT
>CALNCU010000263.1 GCA_937875395.1 uncultured Armatimonadota bacterium
TAGTGCCGGAGAGGAGCATTGGCGGGTGGGCGGGTCAGGCTCCCGGAGGCACTACACGAAAACCAGACCGACCAGCCATCTACATCCACCCAATCTGCGGTGGGCGAAGCCATGATAAGCCGCCGCAGGGTGCTCTATTATCTACATTTACTTCGGCAGCGGCGCTTCGCTCTGCGACCGAAGTATCACCTCGGGGGGTTGATGCCCCTTGCAACGCCCGCGGCGCCTCCGGCTTATGGGCTTGAAGTATCATCCGCCGGGGGTAATCCCCCTGCTTAATCCCGGCTGCCCGGCAGAATGGATTTCCGAGTCTCTCCGGCAGCCTTAAACCAGTCTCTTATGCCCTCTGCATCACCAGCACAAATTTTATTTAACCCGCTGGTGAGCGCATTTAAAAAATCTGCCGCCGCGCTCTTTATACAGGCATCGTTGGAGATGAATATATCACGCCAAAGTTCCGGGGAACTCTCTGCCACCCGTGTCATATCCCTGAAGCTTCCGGCTACCATCTCCAAGATTTCCGGAGTCTCGCCCGCCCGCTCCTTTACAAGAGAGACCAGCGCCGCCGCCATAAGGTGCGGCAGGTGGCTTATAACGGCTGCGCACCTGTCATGGGTCTCCGGGTCCAGCTCTATCGCCCGGGCGCCCAGGGATTCTGCAAGCCGCTTCATGAGGATTAGATCATCAGGATGGGTCTTTTCCGTGGGAGTGACAACATACGCCGCCCCGCAGAAGAGATTTGGAGAGGCGGATTCTACCCCGGCGGATTCCGAGCCCGCCATGGGGTGCCCGCCTATAAAACGCATGCCCGGGACACCATCCGCCCCGCGGCATATACGGGCCTTTGTGCTCCCGGCATCCGTCACCACGGCGCCCGGTTTGAGCGCGGGCGCCATCCGGCGGATAAAATCCAGTTCAATGCCTACTGGGGTGGCTACGTACACCAGGTCTGCATCCCGCACACCGGCTTCAAGGTCTGTTAAAATGGCATCTACAGCGCCAAGGTTCTGCGCTGCACGCAGGCGTTCTGCACTTCGGCCGATACCCGTAATCTGCACCGCCGGGAAGGCCTGCTTCACCGCCATGCCAAACGAGCCGCCTATCAGCCCCACCCCAACGATGGATATTTTTTTTAGACCAGCAAGGTTCAATCAGGCACTCCAGCCGGGGGTTCTGCCTACAGCCTCTATTATGGGAATAAGCCCCCTCATAAGTCTCTCAAACGTATCTATCTTAAGGGATTGCGGGCCGTCCTTTAGGGCGACTTCCGGGTTGGGATGTACCTCTATCATAAGGCCGTCCGCCCCCGCCGCAATAGCCGCTCTGCCTACAGGCTCCACCAGATGCCACCGGCCCGTGCCGTGGCTTGTATCTGCAATTACGGGCAGGTGCGCAAGACCCTTCACTGCCGGAATGGCGTTTATATCAAAAGTGTTACGGGTGTAGGTTTCAAAGGTACGTATCCCTCTCTCGCAAAGGATTATATCGTAGTTGCCGCGGGAGGCAATGTATTCGGCCGCCTGAAGCCACTCTTCTATGGTGGATGAGAGGCCGCGTTTAAGCATGACAGGCTTGCGCGCAAGGCCTATCTCTTTTAAGAGAGAGAAGTTTGCCATGTTTCGCGCACCCACCTGAAGTATGTCGGAGTATTTTAGCACCAGGTCAATGTCACGGGCGTCCATCACCTCTGTGATAATGGGCATGCCGGTTTCATCGCGCGCGGCCGCCATGTATTTTAGCGCTTCTTCCCCCAGTCCCTGAAAGCTGTATGGGGATGTACTGGGTTTAAATGCGCCGCCCCTTAGCACGCGGGCGCCCGCCTTGCGTGCGGCCCTTGCGGTGGTGAGGAGCTGTTCTTCACTCTCTACGCAGCAGGGGCCGGCCATAACCACAATCTCGTCGCCGCCTATGGTGACTCCTCTTACGTTTATAACTGTGCGCTCCGGGTGAAACTCCCGGCCCACCAGTTTATAAGGCTTGAGGATAGATACCACTCTCTCCACAAACGGGAGTGCCTCAATGCGCTGGGCGATATCTGCTTTATCTTCATCCGGGGCACCTATGGCGCCTATGATGGTCTTTTCAACACCGCGGGAGAGATGGATGCCGTAGCCGCGGCCTTTAAGGTTTGTTACAACTTTATCTACATCCTGATCCGTGGCGTTGGATGAAAGAATAATAATCATCCCAGCACCTCCTTAATAGTCTTTATGAACCGCTCGTTTTCGTCCATGGTGCCTATTGTTACGCGGATAAACGTGGGACAGCCGAAGATATCCCCCGTGCGGATTATAACTCCACGCTTCAACAGCTCCGTAAAGACCGGGCGGCAGTCCTGCTTAATATCCACCCAGATGAAGTTTGCCTCCGTCCGGGCATACGGCAGGCCCATCTTGTCAAACTGCGCATACAAATAATCCCGGCCCTGGGCGTTTATCTTGCGAATCTTATCTACGTGCGCCACATCTTCAAGCGCGGCAGTAGCGGCTGCCTGGGCCAGGCTGTTTACGTTGAACGGTTCGCGAACCTGGTGCAGGCCCGCAATAATCTCCGGGCGGGCAATTCCATAGCCTATCCTGAGGCCTGCAAGGCCGTATATCTTAGAGAATGTATGCAGTATTATTACATTTTTGCCCTGGCGCACATAATCCAGCGTATCCGGATAGTCTGGGCTCTCTACATACTCATAGTAGGCCTCGTCAAAGACAACTATTACGCGCTCCGGCACCTTTGCCATAAACCGGTCCACCTCTTCTTTTGTAACTATGGTGCCGGTGGGGTTGTTGGGGTTGGCAATTATTATAAGCCGGGTGTTGCTGTTTATGCGTGCCGCAATTTCATCCAGGCTGTATTTGTGCCTGCATGCGGGTGCGCTTTTGTATTCACAGTTGTTAAGCACTGCGGCGGATTCGTACCGGGAGAAAGTTACGTCTGAAGAGATAACCTCGTCCGTAGCCGAGAGGAAGGTTATGCCTATGTAGTGGATAAGCTCGTCTGAGCCGTTTCCGCAGATGATATGGTTCTCCCCTACTCCCCACTTGGCGGCAAGGGCCCGGGTGAGCGCAAAGCAGCTTCCATCCGGATAAAGCGCAACATCCCCTATGGCTTTCTTCATGGCATCCAGCGCCTTGGGTGATGGGCCGACGGGATTTTCATTTGAAGCCAGCTTTACAATGTCCTTTATGCCAAATTCCCGCCTGACCTCATCTATAGGCTTTCCAGGAACATAGGGTTTCAGCTTCAAAATGTGTTCATTAACAAGACCGCGCATATCCGTAAACTCCTAACTTTATTTATTCTTTAAGTTTAACAAATACAGAGCGGTTTTACAACCAAGCTTGCCTGTGTAAGCGGAATTTCCTAAAGACAGCCTTTACACGGGATGCATACCCTTCTAAATTCTATGGCCTCCCTCTGCGCTCCGGGGTAAACAAAAAGGGCCGGATGCTTAAAACATCCGACCCTTTTCAAATTTTGCTTAAAGACTGTCTTACATAACCATTTTTGATCTGACGTAGTATATAACCGCGCTTAGCACAAAAAAGATAATTGCACACCATTTGGTAATGCCTGCAAGCTTCTCATCCATCCCCGGTTTTCCGCGGAAAGAAGAAGTCATCTTGCCGCCGATGGTTCCGGTAAGCCCTTCGCTCTTTGTTGTCTGAGTCATAACCAGACCAATAAGCGCTATTGCGCTGATTAACTGGATTAAAGTCAATATTGTAACAACTACACCCAAAGTGTTCCACCTCGTACGCGCCCATCTTGGGGCGGTTCATGCCTGCTAAATACCGGAATACTATAACACCTCAAAGTATCTTGTGTCAAGGTGTCCGGGCCTAGCTCCTCCCGCAGCCGGCCTAAGTCTACCGGCCAGGCATCTTTGGGAAGCCCCATCGCTGCATCTTGCAGGAGGTGATGGCGCATGTAATCATGAAACTCCAGCTGCGTCTCCATCATAAGATTGGGGGGTTGGAGTATTCTTCAAAGGTAATTCCACGGGGGTTCAGCCAGTTGTTGAAGATATAGTACCGGGGGTTCACACCCAGAATCATGGGGACACATATGGGCGTTCCGGCGTCGTAAGCGTTCTATACCCCTTCTACTTCACGGTTATGCGCCTGAAAAATCAATGCACTTCATTGCATCCTCCTTGATGCTTTGGTCTCTGGGGATACTTTCCACGAAAATTATGCAAACTCAAGGTTGCTTATATTTTATCAAAGTATAGATATGGGTACTTTTCTATGATAGCATTCATATGCTCTGGAAATCCGGCATTTACAATATTGATAAACTCATATTCAAATTCCTGCCCGTCACGGCCATATATATCCAAGCCATTCGCTATGCATTCTTCAAGATAATCTTTTGGATAAGCAGTACCAGGCACTCCTATTATAGAGTTCACCTTTTCTGCTACCCTCTCAGCCCCACCCAGGTAGGAAAAATGCCATCCTCCATTTATTATTCTTGGATGGCTGTATCGGCGATTGCGTAATTTTTGAGGCGTAGTAAGATTTTTAAACCTGGTAATAATGGTTCCAGGCCATTTGCCTTTGCTGCGGCAATTTACAAAATAGTAAAACAGGGATTGCTCCAAGACCAACGGCATCCTATCAAGTAATTTCATGCCGTGATGTTTGAATAACAAGAGCGGAAACCTGGCAAATGCCTGGCAAAAACTTCTGCGAGGCCCGTATGTTAGGAATTTGATTTCGCACTTGCTCTTATCTAACAAACGAACCACTTCCGAGTTCGGGATTTCATCAATATCTGAAATAAAGATCAAGTCCTCCGGACTGCTGTTTTCCAGTCCCCTCATTATGCTGTTTCTTTGATGAATTTCCAGTGTCCATATATTATCAACGGCAGGGTCATAATCAGGCATATCTTCAACTCTGATATAGATAATCTTGGCAAGGTATTCTTCGAACATGGATTTATTAGCTTCAAAAACAAATTCTTTATCCTTATTCTTAAAGGTCTTATTAGACTCCACAAGTACAAAATAATCAACCACATCATTCAGCAGCTTCAACCTTAGCTCCAGCAACTCAAGTTCATTAAAGAAAGTGAAGCAATCGTAAACCTTCATATCAACCCTCTTCTGTAAATAGTATTGGCTGTCTTGTTTATCTAAGGCTGCCGGAAGCTGCAGATTACCTCAACCTGCAAATCCAATAAGGAATCAAAACACATATCCGCCTCAAGATTTATGGATGGGTTTGGAACGCAGGGCACGGCAAAGCATGCCATTCCTGCCGACTTTGCCGCGCGAACCCCGTGCAGGCTGTCTTCTATTACCAGGCACTCTGCGGCCGGTATGCCAAGCTTTTCTGCAGCAAGTAGAAAGACATCCGGGTGGGGCTTACCATGCAAAACAGATTCGCTTGAGACCATCACCTTAAAATACGGCGTCCAGGCAAACTTGTCTGCAACATGATGTATGGCCTGGATGGGAGAGCCGGATGCTATGGCAAGGCTGAATCTCCCTGCAAGCCTGCGAACAAGGTCATCCGCCCCCGGCATGGTTTCAATCGGCCCATCAAAATTCTTGATCAGCCATTCTTTAAGAAGCTGCCCGCACTCTTCTCCGGTGATGTTGCCTGCCCCCGCCCAGGCATGGATGGTTCGTCCTATATCCGTGGCGTTCATCCCCTTGTAAGATTCCGCAACCTCCGGGGAGAACTCCCGGCCAAGGTGGCGGAATAGGCGGGCCTCTGCCTCCGTCCAGGTAGAGCTGCTGTCCACAAGCGTTTCATCCATGTCAAAAATAACGGCGCTTATCAATTTATGCTCCTTTATTAGAATGACGGCGGAGGGAGTTACGCTCGTCTCTCTCTTTGGTTAACTTTTTCAGGAATCCGGCCTCAATATAGTCGTTCGGGGTCCGCCGTACCAGCTCCTCCATCACCTCAATTGCTTCATCCAGACGGCCATCGGAGTGCAGAGTCTTGGCCAGCATTGAGCGGGCGGCAAGATTTTCCGGATTAGCCTCAATAGCCTCCCTGTACCGGCAGATTTTCTCATCATTCAGGGACTTTAAGCTGGCTCTATCCATCTTGCCGCTTAGGATGGGGATTAAAATTGAGATTAAGGCGATTAGTATGAGTATTGTAATCGCCATTACCATGGTACGGGCAATGATAGCAGAGATAATTGCGCCGGCGTAGATGCCTGCTATCAAAATACAGGCTGCTCCGCTGATGGAACCCTCAATACACCAGCCGATGATACGATGCAGCCCCAGCCCGGCAATTATTGCAGCAAGACCTATTATGCATACCAGAGCCATTGCGCTTCCCAGCTCTGCCATAATTCCCATTTTAATCCCCCTGATGCCTGCGCAGGTTCGCCAAAAATCATGCCCGGACAGCCCGAATGCTTTTTAAGAAATATCCGGGCTGCTCCGTTTACTTAAAATCAATTTAACCCCGGCAGAAGTTTTGCTTCAGGTAATCAAGGCTTATTTTTAAGGATTCAAACGGATCTCCGGGGCAGACGTCCTGCTCTACTATGAACCACTCCGTACCGCCTTTTTCCGCCGTCTCCAGAATCTCTTTCCATTTGAGGTTGCCGCGGCCCACTTCAAAGAATGCGGGAGTAATATCCGGCGTGATGCCGTAGTCCTTAAGATGCAGGAGCGGCAGCCTTCCAGAGAGCTTTTTGCACCATTCCACAGGGTCTCCGCCGCCTGCCTGCACCCAGTATGTATCAATCTCGCCCTGCAGGTAGCGGGGGTCTGTATCCTGATAGATGGCATCCAGCGCAAGCCGCCCTTCTATCTTAAGAAACTCTATGTGGTGGTTGTGATACGCAAATGTTATGCCGGCATCATAAAACACTTTGCCTGCCCGGTTGAGCGCGGCAATGAAGGCGTTCAGGTTGTCGGCAGTGTCAAACTTAATGCCCGACGGGTATGGATAGGCGGTGTATTTGCACCCAAGCTTATGCAGCTTCTCTACTATGGTTTCCGGATGATCCAGCATCTGCTGACTATCTTCATGGGTTGAAGAACAGGCAAGACCTTCTCCATCCAGAATTTTCACAAGTTCAACCTCATCTATCGGGCCAAGCCCGCTAAGCTGGACTGCTTCGTAGCCCATAGCCCTAACCTTATGCAATGATTCGGCTATGTCTCCGGGGGTCTTTAAATAATCCCTTAATGTATAGAGCTGTGCTGCAATCTGCCGTGATTTCATCTTCTACTATCCTCTCCAGATACTATTTTCCGGTCTGCTTGCATACCGCCAGATATGCCGGACACGAACGTCTTACATTCTACATAACTTGGCGCACGCACGCAACCATCAATTTATAATGAGGCGGAGGATAGCAGGCTTATCAGCGCCGGGCCACTTATGCGGCCCGCTCCCGCTCTTCTGCAGATTCCTGCGTAAGGGTATGGATAAGCCAGTCTCTAAAAATGGATGCCTCTTCAGTCTTGCCCAGGCCTTCCGCCCTGTTCTTGCCAATAAGCGCAAGCATTTGTGCGCGATGCCGGCCGCTTTTGTTCCCTTCCCTGCCAAACTCTAAAAACGCATCTTGCAACCGCCTTACAGATTCTTTTGCAGCAGCCACATCCTTAAACTTCAGTATGCCGGCAAGACGCCGAGCTTCCGGAGAATACGCCCTGCCGCTGGTGGATGTGTACAGGTCTTCATACTCTACGGAGCGGCCGCTTCTTATAAGCGTGTTGGCAACATAGCTTGGACTTGTTGCAAGCGCCTCTGCAATTGATTCTACATCAAGGCCCCTGTCGTACAGTTTTATTATACGATCCTTCTTGGTAACCCTTGTGTTTTCCATTTGCCTCTCCCAAAACAAATTTGCGCGGATATTAAAATTTCTTACCCTTGCAGGAACTTTTTGAGAACCCGGTGCGTATGAAAATATGTGAAACCAATCAGATTGGAGCATAACTCCTTTTCCTTGATAAAACCTCCTTTCTATTCTAAACCGCCTTCTCCGACAAGAACGGTTTAGAATTTAAAAGGCCTCGCAGGTGAACCCGCGAGGCCAATCTTTTTTATCCGTCTTGTTCTCTCTTAAATATAATGCGGCAGGTGGAAGGCCGATGCCTGCAGCACTGTAAAAAGAAGGGAGAGCGCTATAATAGATTCTGCCTTTCCCAGATACATAACTCGCTGTCCACCCCTGGTTATGGGTGAAAAGAGCCCTATAAGAAAGAGCACCACCTGCCCCAGAGGGAAGTAGAGAAACACAAAAGCGGACGATACCATATTATACGGTTGAGATGATCCCAGCCAGCCGGACGGTATCTGCCCCGGAAGGCTGGGGTAGACTATGGCGGCAATAATAATCTGAACCGCAAGCAAGATCAGCACTACTGCAATAGTGGTTGTGAATGCCCCTCTGGAAAGTACGGGCTGAGCAAGCGTTTCGCGCTTTTTGGGGGCGGATTGTGTTGTTCTCTTTTTGGCCATTGGGTACTCCAAACTGAAACTGATAAATTACAAAGTTCGCCGGTATGGCTGTGGATGCTTTATTACATAAGTGTACTAGTTTGAGGCAAAAGATTCAAGTTTGCGGCGGAGAGATTCCGTTCTACAGGCTCCGTTTAAGCACAATTATGGCAATATCGTCAGAAAGATGTTGCCCGCCGTACTTCAGCACTTCCTGAAACACGTATTCCGCTACGTCCTCGGCAGGCTTTCCCAACGCACCCTTGTATAGATTGCAGAGCCCTTCCCATCCAAGCATCTCATGATTCTGCCTGATATCTGTGGCGCCGTCGGTGTACATAAAGAGCGTATCTCCCGGGTTGAACGCTATCTCTCTATCTCCGTATTCCATTCCGGCAATGCTCCCCAGGCCCGGCCCTGTAACATCCAGAGAGGTTACGCTTCCACCGGCAGATGAATAAAACATGGGCGGCTCATGCCCCGCGGAGGCATACGCAAGCAGGCCATTCTTAGGGTCTAAAACTCCGTAGAAGGCGGTAATAAACAATTCCTCCGAGAGATACTGTTCCAGCGCGCGGTTTGCCCTCTCCAGTACATTTGAGGGTAAAGGGTTCTCCGCCGCGTACGCCCTGATGATATATTTGCCCATTGCCGTATGCACCGCCGCAGAGAGCCCCTTGCCGGAGACATCCGCCACCAGTATTGCAAACCTGCCGTCCCGCAGCCGGAACGCATCGTAAAAATCTCCGCCCACATCCGATTCTTGCAGGGCAGCCTTGTAACGGACGGCAAACTCAAACCCCGGAATATCCGGCGCATATGAGGGGAGAAAGCTCTTCTGCAGAGTATTAGCTATATTCCGCTGGCGTTCAAACAACTCGGCATTATCTACAGCCACTGCCGCCTGGTTTGCCAGTCCGTAGACAGTAGCAAGGTGTTCTTCATTAAATGCAGATTCCTTTGCGGAGGCCAGCCCAAGGACGCCCAGCATCCTACCCCTTGATTTCAGCGGGCAGACGAACAAGGAACCTATTACCCCTTCCAACTCACGGATACGCGCCGGATATTTACTATATTGAGGGATGAAAAGAGACTTTCCTCTTTCATATGCCACACCTATTATGCTTCTTCCCTTCTGCAGACTCGCCTGCCCCCATACACTAAGAAGCTTCTCAAGCAGAATTCTGGCATGCCCCGGATGCGCGTAGGTTGCTGCAACATGAAGCCCCAATTCTGTTCCAACGGGCATAAAGATAAATGAGAAGTCTGCATCTACTGCTTTAACAGCAAATTTGGCAAAATAATTAAGTACCTTGCTTAGCTCAAGGGTGGCTGTAAACAGCTTGGATGCCTCTAAAAGTACGCTTAGTTCCCTCTTCCCCTTTGCCTCTTCATAAAGCATGGCGTTATGCATGGACATGGCAATATGGCTGCTCAGCGCCAGCAGAAAATCTATTTCATAATCAGGGAAGGAGCGGGGTTCATTAAAACAGCAGAGAAGGCAGCCTATAAATTTGCCCTTATCCCAAAGCGGTATGCCTGCCATGGAAAGGCATCCGTGCGATAAAAGCATGGACATCCAGGGAAGGAGCTCCCTGCTCTTGCTGATATCTGTTATTTTATATGATACCGCACTTATACTTTCAGATTTGTCCGTATCCGGGCCGCACCCAAGGGCAAGGCATATTTGGGCAACATGCATGCATACATCCGGCCCCGCGTCGCCGGTAAAGACTGCTGCCGAAGGCTCTCCGTTTACGGCTGCCGGCACTATTGCCACAAAATGGGCGCCGATCTTATCTTTAACCTGGTCTGCGGCCGTTCTCATAACGGTTAGCAGATCAAGGCTTTTGCTTAATGATACGCCCAGGTTGTATGCTGCAACAAACCGCTGCTGCTGCTCCTGCTGCAGAAGCTGGTAGGCATCTGAGACTATAAGAGCTATATGATCGTGCAGATTGTAGATAGTCTCAAGCGATTCTATCTGCTGTTGGAGAGTAGGCAAATGCTGACAGATTATACTCATCACGGCTGTTCTGAAATCATGCAACGCCTGCTCTATATCTCCCAGAGTCATGCCTTTGCGCATGTAATCAGAGGCAAGCGCATGCATATACTCTTTTACTATATCCCCCTGCCCGGTATTAAGGGCCAGAATCATCTGGGAAAGTGTGGAAAAAAGGAGTTCGTACAGGTCTGAATCGCTAAGTCCCGCATAGTATGACCGCCCGCTCTCACGGAGATTGCTTATCCAGAGGTCTATTATACGTATTTTGTCGGAGCTTATAATCTCTGCAAGCCATTTATTTAAAATGGCATCCTTATTACCCTCCGCCCGCATGAACCCCTCCGGCATTGCACCTGCAAGAATTGGACTGCTGTAAGTAATAATATCCATAACAGATAGTTCTTACTCATTCCGGCACAAAAAGCAAGCGGTTATCTTGTGTAAAAACGCCTACTCCGGCTTGCAGAGCGGAAGTTCCGTAAGGTTGAAGGATTCTATGCCCCAGGCATGAAGCTTATCCAGCGCAGGGTACCCTGTAAGGTCCAGGTGTACTGGGGTGACGGAGATTTTATCATCTGCAATGGCCTTGACATCCGTGCCTTCATCAAGCTCATCTATGGCTGCATCTCCGCCAAGCCAGTAGTATGCACGCCCCATTGGATCCAGCCGTTTTTCTATTTTGCCGGAGTAGTGACGCTTCCCCTGGCGGGTAACCTCTATGCCTTTTATGTAGCTTGCAGGCAGGTTGGGCACGTTAACGTTGAGCAGGGTATCTTCCGGCAGGCCGTGGGTT
>CALNCU010000264.1 GCA_937875395.1 uncultured Armatimonadota bacterium
CGTCTGTAGATACCCAGTGTATAAGTTCGCCCCGCCAGGCTTCAACAATCCCTATGCCAAATTCATGCGGCGTTAGAGATTTTTCCTGGCAATCAATATATGTATTACCTTCAGGCAGATTTTCCAGCAGTTCGTTTATTATGCCTATGCCGGATAATATTTCATCTGCACGAATCTGCGTGCGCGCCAGCGCATCACCCGTATGCCGCAGGGCGGGATTGGGCGCATATTTGGGATAGGCGCCGTGCACATAGAATTTGCGCGCATCATAATTGTTTCCGCTTGCGCGTCCGGCGGGCCCTACAAGGCCAAAATCTCTGGCTAATCCGCGAGTGACCCGGCCGGTGCCCTCCATCCTGTCTATAACCGCGGAGTTCTCTAGAACAAGCGGCAACAGTTCTTCCAATCTGGCGCTTATTGCCAAGAGGTCTTTGATGATGGATTTTCTGCGGTTGTCATTTAAATCCCTGGCAACTCCGCCGGGCTTTATGTAGTAACGCTGGCGGCGGCTGCCGGTAAGTAATTGGGCTAATGATAGTACCGCCCCCCGCACAGGCGGGAAGAGCGCCGCGCCTGCACTGTACCCTATGTCTCCAGACAGAGCGCCTATATCTCCGGCATGATTTGACAGCCGCTCCAGCTCTAACGCTATGGTGCGCAATGCGTGCGCTCTTGGCGGCGGATCTATACCCAAGAGCTGTTCCATTGCAACGGCATGCGCCAGCGCATTGCCGGCTGCGGTATCTGTACTGGCGGATTCTGCCAGATAACAAGTCTGCTGCCAGGGAAGTTCTGCAAGTCTTTTTTCTATTCCGCGGTGCTGGTAACCAAGGCGTATATCCAGATTAGTGATTATCTCTCCGGCGCAACTAAAGCGGAAGTGCCCCGGCTCAATAATCCCCGCATGTATTGGCCCAACCGGAATTTCGTGGATTCCTTCGCCTGCTACTTCCATAAACCGGTAAGGCTCCCGGCGCCCGGTACCCTTGGGCGAGAGGGGGAGGAGATCATCCGGCCAGGTATTGTTGTGGAGGATCAGCGTCTTCCAGCGCGGATGCTCCAGCGCGCGCAGGCCAAAAAAATCCCCCATGGCGCGCTCTGCCCAGTGAGCCGCCGGTACCCCTGCGGTGACGGATGGATATTCCGTTCTGCCATCCTCTAGCGGCGCTGTAATAATTGCTCCGCCGCTTGCATGCGTATCAAGCAGCAGAACTTGAATAACCGGCGTGTTTTGGTCTTGGAGGCGTGCTGTAAGGTGGCCGAACCTTCTTCCCGGTTTTCGTAGCCAGTTTTTAACAGTCTCTGCCAGATTGTCCGGTGTTTCAGAAATATACGTAAAGTTTCTCATAGCTGCGCCCCCTGCGCCAGAACGGTCAGCGTACGCATTACCGTTGGTGATACAGCCGCCCCAGCCAAGAGCGATACCACCATAAGCAATGCCGGGGATAACGCCCACGCTTTTACGGGTGCTGTTTTTGCGGGGTTGCGCTCATTGCCAAAAACAACGCGGCCCACATGCATGGTGATTGCTATAAACGTAACGGTCAGCCCGGCTATCACGGCAATGGCGGCTGTAACTTCGCCCTGGATAAAAGCGTCTCTAAGCAGGAGCCATTCGCTTATAAACGTTCCGAACGGCGGGCTTCCTGCTATGGCAAAACCGGCTGCGGCCAACACTATACCCCATACGGGCGATGTTTTCAGGAGTCCGCCCAATTTAGGAAGATCCCTGGTGCCGTAGGCGTGCAGAATCCCTCCGGCCATAATAAAGAGCGCCACCTTTACTATGCTGTGGTTAAATGCGTGCAGCATAAGAAGCTGTCCGGACCCTATCCCTATGGCTAACGTCAGCAGCCCTACATGTTCTACGCTGGAGTAGGCCAGCATGCGCTTTAAATCACGCTGCTTTATCAGCATTATACTGGCTGCTACTACCGTGATTGCGCCTATGGGAACAAGCAGCTGGCGTACCAGGTCTGCCTGCCCGGCCGCTGCCACTATTTGAGAGATTCTCCATATGGCAACCAGCGCACAATTGAGTAATGCGCCGGAGAGCATTGCAGATACCGGGGCCGGTGATTCGCTGTGAGCATCCGGCAGCCAGTTGTGAAGCGGAAATATGCCCGCTTTTGTGCCGTAACCCAGCAGGCAGAAGATGAATCCAAGGCGTAACATGCGCGGGTCCATATCTTTGGCATGCGCTGTAATATCTCCCATCATCATGGTGGATCCGTTTGCAAAGGAATGCTGTGCTGCCAGGATTAAGACCGTGCCGAAGAGTGCAAAGGCTATGCCCACGCTGCAAAGTATTAGATACTTCCACGTGGCTTCCAATGAGTTGCGCCCGCGGTAGTAGTTTATCAGCGGCGCGGACATAAGCGTGGTTGCCTCAACAGCAATCCAAAGATAGCCTATGTGCCGGGAGAGGGGTACGGCGTACATAGCCGCAATAAATACGCCGGAAAGGGTGTAGAATAATCCTAATCGCCTGTCTGTTATTTTGTGTCCCCCGGCACGTTCTGCAGGCAAAAGTTGGGCTGCATAAACCATGGCTGCTGCCGCTACCAGTGTGGTAATAATGGTAAACGCAGCGCCCATGCCGTCTATAAGAAACGCGCCGTAGCTAATAGTCTGGCCGGAGAAGGCGGGGGCGCATATCCATATCACCATGGGAATCTGGGCCAGTAAGAGAGTTGCCCCGGCCCGGGGCAGCCAGCGCGCGGTGCGCGGAATAAGGCCCAGGAGCGCCATTGTGAGCGGCAGCGCAGCTATAAGCAGAAATGTTATCAATGGCGTAACCTCCGCATATCTGATACATCAATATGCTCAAAACTGCGGTTGATGCGGTATATGAAAACGCCGGATATAAGTACTGCAATGAGCACTTCAAAGACTACTCCCATTTCAACAAGCACGGGCATATGGTGTGTTTGCGTAAGGCTGTACAGAAAGATACCGTTCTCCATTGTAAGAAAACCTATCACCTGGCTAATGGCCAGCCGGCGGGTAATCATAAGGAGCATCCCTGTCATTATTAGCGACAGGGCCATGCCCGCCGAGCCCCGGTTCATCATAGACGGCACGGCAAACTCCGGCGCCAGAGAGTATCCAAGGTACAGCACTATGCATCCAACCATAAGGGTGAGGGTAGGGCTTATGCCTACCCCCTTGTCGCGGTCAATATCCATCTGTTTTGCCGATCTGGCCAAAAAGATGGGGATGCCCGCAGCTTTGATTGTAAAGACTACCAGGGCCAGAGCAATCAACTGAATCTGGTTTTCCGCTATGCCAAACAGCACGCAAATTCCGGCCAGCATGGCGGTCTGCAGGGCGACACCCCACAATTGCGCCTTTACGCGGGTTACTCCGCACATCCATACGGCCAGTACTGCGGATCCTGCTGCAAA
>CALNCU010000265.1 GCA_937875395.1 uncultured Armatimonadota bacterium
TGACGGCCTCTACCAGAGTGGTAAGGTATCTAACGTCATCCACACCTTCCCTATATCCTTCCCAGGCTATGGTATCAATTACCCCGTCTACCGTGGGATACGTAAAGTTGTGGTCTCTATAGGTTTTATGGTCGAAGTCGTTCCAGACATCGCTCAAATCGAATTGATAGGCAAATGTGCAGGCTCCATCGTAATTGTTCTGCCACAGGAACAGCCCGTAATTTCGCCGATAGATTTCAGGGTTTTCCACACCTCCCTGCGGATTGGCGTAACACCATATTTTATGATGCAAGGAATGCCATTTATCGACTTCCTCTTTATTCGGCCGGAAAGCGCAAACCAGTAAGTCCTGTATATCTCCCATTTTCTCGAAGTTTTCATCTTTGCTACCGGCTACGAACACTTTGCCGCCGGCATTGCGAATATTTGTCCAGCTTTCTCTTTGTGCGATCAGCTTTTCCCCGCGCGCTTCACACAGACCATAGAAATACACCTCTTTGATACTGTTTTTGCCTGTGAAGTCCAAAAACTCTCGAACAAGGTTGATATCGCTGTCGGCTCCGAATCCGCGATAGTAAAGCGGATCATTGCTCATACCGGCGGATTGCCTCATGGCGAGACACTCTTTCAGTAATTCCTTATCATTAAATCCCTGATAAAGAATGGGCTTGGTAACACCGTGCGCAACCATATTTCTAAGTTCCGCGGCAAACTGTGTTTTACTCTTCATTCTGGATGCGATAGAGCCGACTCCCTCTGGATCCAGGCGCCCTATGTAATAGATACTGGAATCGTAATACGGTTCGGATAGCTTGAAAGGAAGGACTTTCAGGGTCAATGTAATGTCTGCATTATCCTCACCGGTTGATGTGAGCCGGATTTTGCCGTTATACGTGCCCGGAGCCGCGTTTTCCGGCACTTTCACGGTAATCCAGAACTGTTTGTTTTCGTCTGCCGGGATATCCACGGGCAGTAGGGCCGGACTGTCTTTGACCGGGAACTCTTTTATGGACATATTCTTTTTCGCCGTTGCAGCCGACTCGTCCGGATCGCTTATCCAGGCATATTTTTCACCATTGGGAAACTTCAGCTTGAGGTAGTTCTCTTTCTTTTCCATGTCTACTTTGACCAGAGAGTCATCGTTAAGCAAGAGTTCCGGCACAAGGACTCTTCTGGACTTGTCCTGGGTTATAGCGTACCAGGCAGTCCCGGCCTGATACCAGCATTTGACCGCTTTGATATCTATAGCGGAAGCGGGGATTACGTGGCTACCCTGCTTCAAGTCGCCGACCGTAACGGTGAGAGCCTTTGTATCCCGCATGGCATGGACAACGAAACTTGCGGGTTCGTACTCGCCCCGTGCCGCCGTCATCGATATATTGTTGCCCGGATTGCCGTACCATCCAGACGGCAGTATAGGGTTGGAAGATATAGGATTGACGATGGTAATGGCCAGTTCAGCATTGCCTAACGATGCCAGCATGGGGAGGATATATCTGGTTTCGCCAAGCCACTTTACGCCGGCATCTATCTTCCGTGCGTTGGTAATAAGCAGCACATTGCGTTTTTTTGTTTGCGCTATCAGCATTTTTAGCTCGGAGACTTTGGCAAGGGTCTCTTTTTTAAGCTTCACTGCGGCTTCAGTCTTGGCATCTATATCCGCTAAGGCTTTTGTATTCAGGTTCAATACGCGTTCCCACTCGCCTATTTTTTTTGCGAGCTTCTCTTTTATCGGCTGCCATCTTTTTTCAGCCTCGCCGGTGTATGCGGACGAAACGGGAATCTCACCGGTTATGTGGAAATCATCCAGATAGATTACCACTCTATCTCCCTTGTTACCGTACAGGCGTATGACCATGCCATCCAGATAGCTGCATACGTTGGATATATCGGGATCTCCCCAGTTGTATTTGGCCATGTTGGCGTTCTTTTTTGCAGTTGCAGCCAGATCGTCCTGCATCGGCAGCCATTTTCCCTTCGAGGACACCCTGCACACATTCGGGGTGGTGTCTTTTACCGAGCTGGGCGGGTATGAGAAAGTCGGTCCAAGTTCAATCCTGCCGGCTGTAGTTTCTTTGCCCAGAAAGACGCTGCCGGAGAACTTCAGGCTACCCTCCGCCGGGATGGACTTAGGCATTGGGATTTTCCAATATAAGATGGAATTTTCTCCAAACGTAAGATCTAGTTTGAAGCACTTCCTGCCCGGCGTACAATTTTCATCGGTCAGTCCCTTGAAGTTCAGGATATAATTCTTGCTGCCCAACCAGAACTGCACCGGATCTGTTTTCTGGAAATCTACCGTATAACTGAACTCTTCTGTTGGCATACCGTCTGCCTTTGCGGGATGGACGGCAAGCGGTAAAATCAGCATACAGACCAGAAAAAGCGTAATTCTTCTTAACATCTGATAATCCTCCTATGATTGGCGTTTATGGATTTATTTGTTTTATGGTTCCGTCTTCTTGCGCGACTTTTATTATCGTGCTGGCGGAATATCCCGGAATCCCGTTCAAAAGAGCATCTTTTATTTTTCCAGTGTCGCAGGCGGCCACGTGCCCGTCTGCAAAACAGATATTGGCCAGTCCGTTATGCCTCATGTGGATTAACCCTTCCCCCGGGGATAAGGAAAAGCTGTAAAACTGTTGCTGATAAGTCGACCTTTCGGGATCGACGCCGGCGCTATCGGCAAATACTATCAACTGTGAGGGCTGGTCTACGTTGTACATCTTCAGGTAGCGATATGCTATAGGGTAGGTTACCTTGACAGAGCAAGGACTATTTGTCGCCAGTTGTGAATTGAATCCATACGTAACGTAAAGGCTACCATTTTTAACCCATCTGTACGGGCGATATGACGGGCATATGCATACATCGTAATTGCCTATATAACCGCTATTGTACATAATCCTTGGCAAGGTTAGTTCAGTAGACCCACCATCGGACAAGTAGGTCAGCACCAACCCGTCCCAGTCCGCGGCATACATTGACATAGCCATGCCGTACTGCTTTAGATTGCTGGTGCATTTGGTTTGCCGGGCCTTCTCACGTGCCTTGGCAAATACAGGAAACAGGATGGCTGCCAGTATTGCTATTATGTCTATAACTACTAGCAACTCTATTAGCGTGAA
>CALNCU010000266.1 GCA_937875395.1 uncultured Armatimonadota bacterium
AGATTGTTCCCGGCATGCACGTGAAGGGCATTATGGAGATTATGCCGGACAGGTCTTTGCTTACAAAGTCTATGGCCTTGCCCACGGTCATAATGGCCTCGCCCTCAAAGCTTCTGTGCACGTAATCAGATGCCATATCCAGAACCTGGCTGCTTGAAGGCTCGTGCAGATTCCTTAGGAAACCGGCAAAGACGCTTGTAAGTTCATGCTCCTGGTGCTTCATGTACTTATCCATTAGCTGGTTCTTAAACCAGAGCATATAGTTGCCGGAGAGCGTGGCGCGCATGCTCCGCCGGACGTTTCTATACAGGAACCACTCCAGGATTGGAGCCGCCCATACCTCTCCGCCCAGTTTTTCTATCTTTCTTACTATGTCCTGGTTGCTGAAGGCGTTTGCGCGGACATAGAACTCGCCCACTATTCCTATTATGGGTTTTTGGACGGTTCTGTCTACTTCTATTGATTCAAAGCGGCGGCGGCACTCCTTAAGGGCCGGCACCAGGTTTGCACTGGATTTAATTGCATCGTAGAGAATGGATATGCACTTCTCAAACACGGCATCCGTTGTGCCTTCCACCTTCTCATACGGCCGCGTCTCACGCAGGCACTTCTCCAGAAGGTCTGTTGCTATCACCCCTCTCCAGCCCTGGTCAAGGAACTTGCGGCCCACAATGCCTATATCGTTATAGAAGCTGGCCGCCTGGTTTGGGGCGTAGATTGGGACATCCTTATAGCCTATCTGGTCAAGCACCATACGTTGCAGGGCGTTATATTGGCCAAACCGGCACGGGCCGCCGGAGCCTCCCATGAAGAAGGCGTATTTGTTGCGGTCAAAATCCGGGCGTTTGGTAAACTTTACCATGTCGCCGGTTGTCACTATGCACGGGAAGCACTCCTTGCCGCTGGTGTACTGGCGTCCCCATTCAAGAGTTTCATCATCCGGTTCCGGCAGTACCTGGGCGTTCATCCCGCAGGATTCAAGGGAGGCTGCCAGCGCAAAGGCGTGCGGGCTCATATTTGGGATAAGCACGATGCGCCGGGAGCC
>CALNCU010000267.1 GCA_937875395.1 uncultured Armatimonadota bacterium
GTTGGTTGGATGGATGTCTCATATTGCAGAACTGCCTGGCGAGGGTTTCCCATTTCGTTTCTACACTCACGACCCATGGTGGTTAAACAGTCCGTGGCTGGATAGATACAAACGCCAGCCGCATGACATCTACCTGCCGCTCTCCGTAAGCAGAATAAACGACCACGGCAATGTTGAGGTGCCTGATTCCGTTGAACTTCTTACCGTAGACGATTCCTACGGACGCATGCCGGACCAGGTGCCCTGCGAAGTAATCCCCCATATACAGAAGGGGCTATCAGACTGCCCGGATGCCCCGGGGCCGGTGATATGGGTCTACCCGTTTGATGAGTATCATCAGCATACCTTTGACAATCCCAAACGCATTTATGAGGTGTTCTTTGGAGACTGGTTCATGCGGGATGCGGTTAACCAGGGACTTCCACTTAATACGGTAATTAGTACCCGGGCATTTACCTCCGCCGCCAAAGATTGCCCGGACCGATTCTTGCAATCCGTTCTTGTAACAACTGCTCCCCAGCCGGAATCAAATATGTCCTGCGTGCTTGAAGAGTTTATCAGGCATGGCGGCCGGGTGTTGCTCTACGGCCCGCTGGAACATGCCGATCTGCGCTGGCACTCACTCCTTGGCGTGCAGATTAATGCTCCCTTATCCGGGGAGTTTGATATGCAGGTTGCGGGCAAAATAGATGAGTGCAGCAAACAAAGCTCAAATACCATAAGGCACGCGGCGGAGTTCTCCGGCGGAGGATTATGCTGCACATCAGCCGGTTCGGCCCATTCAGAGATTCTAGCCAAGGCTGTCCGCGGCGGCGATGAACGCATAACAGCCCTGCATTACAAAAGGCCGGAATGGAACGGTGGCGCCATTGCCTGGGTGCGTGGCACGCTCTCCTGCAATCATGAGCAGATGAAAAATCGCTGTGTAATTCCATACCGCCCCACCGAGTCATATAGATCCGAACGTCTTATGCGTCTTGCCCTGTCCCGGCTGGGGGTTGATGTTGCTTTCAGACATGACATGCCTGATCAGGCCATGCCAGCTATCTGCATTTCCCGGCATAGGAACGCCTTTCTGTTTTCCGGATATGTGCCGGATCAGCTTGTAGATATCACCATGCGCCTGCCCGCCGGCGCCCCGCTCTTTCAAAACATACAAACAAGAATAGAAGATGGGAAAACGTTATACAGAATGCCCCTGGCCTGGCACCATGAATGCAGAGTCTTTGTTGAGCAGGATGGCGGCATGTTGATGAGTACCGATGAGCCGTCGGTAATGGTGGGCGTAACACAGAGGTATCTGGTCACAGGGCTGCGTAATGCTACCCTCCGGTTCTTCCCGGATACCAAAGAGCGCATAAACCGAGTAAAGATGCTTAAGAACCCCACCTATCCGTATCTTCAGGGTGAATGGATAGAATACCGGCAAAAATCTGATTCCCTGGGCCTATATCTGGAAGTTACAGGCATAAGCGGCGATCTAATGATTTACTGGTAGGTTGAATTTACAGAAGGAGCAAAAAATGCAACACAAGGAACGTTCTGCCAATATTGGAATATTTGGTGTGGGCCACCATGTTTACTGGTCACAGTTTGACGGGTTACTTGATGAAATGTACCGCAAAATGGAAGTCTTTACTTCCAAGGTGCGGGCCAACAATGTCAATATCAAAGATTTTGGCCTTATAGACCGTGTAGAGAAAGCATATGAAGTTTTGCCTAAAATGAAAGCCGCCAACCTTGATCTCCTCTTCTGCGACATGGTTACCTATGCTACCAGTTCCACATTCGGCATACTGGCACGAGAGCTGAGCATCCCTATTGTAATTGTTGCGCTCCAGCCGCTGAAGGCGTTGGATTATACCCATGCATCCACATATCAGCAGCTATGCAATGATGATTTCTGCAGCGTGCCGGAGTTTACAGGCGTGGCCGTACGCATGGGAAGGAAGGCTCCCCCTGTCATCCTTGGAACATTATATAACGACCCGGCAGCAGATGCCCAAATTGCCCGCTGGTGCAACATTGCAAGAGCGCTTCACGGGCTCAAAGGCGCAAGGATTGGGCACTTTGGACACGTGCTGGAATCCATGCTGGATATGCATAGCGACCCTACCGCCTTCACTGCTGCGTTTGGCTGCCACATAGTTCAAACAGAGGTGGACAGCCTTTTAAGACTTCAGCAAACGGTTAGCAAGAGTGCGGTAAACAGCAAGAAAGCTCAGATAACCCAAATGTTTGACATGCCCGATCCGGTTTCAGACCCCATCACCCGCAAACTCTCCCTGGAGGATCTGAATGCAGCCGCGCAAACAGCAGTTGCGCTGGATGAATTTATAAAACTCTACAGCTTGGACGGGCTGGCCTACTACTATGAAGGGGAACCCGGCAGCAAGGTTAGAGAGCTTATATCAAACTTGATAGTAGGGAATTCTATGTTGATAGCGTCCGGCGTGCCCATGTGCGGTGAATCTGACCTTAAGACATGTATAGCCATGCTGATTATGGACAGGCTTGGCATAGGCGGCAGCTTTGCCGAATTCCATCCTATAGATTTTAACGAAGGATTTGTACTAGTGGGACATGACGGCCCGCACCACCTTAAGATTGCAGAAGGAAAGCCCATGCTTCGCAGTCTGGACAGGTATCACGGCAAACCGGGTTCCGGAGCCAGCGTGGAGTTTAAGATTAAGGAAGGCCCAATAACCATGCTTAGCATAGGTATAACGGCCCGGGGTAAGTTCAAATTTGTAATAGCAGAGGGAGAATCGGCGCGCGGCCCAATTCCGCCGACGGGTAACACCAATACCCGCGGAGTCTTTAAACCGGATATACGCACATTCCTTACTAGATGGGTGGCAGAAGGCCCAACTCACCACTTTGCGCTTGGAGTGGGCCACCATGCCGAATCTCTGCAGTATATTGCAGATGCGCTTCAGGTTGAGAGCGTTATTATAAATTGAGCAGGCCAAGCAAAACCTGATGGTAAAATCTCCCAAGTTGATGCTTCGGCTCACGAGTGCCTTGGCACGCCGCGGGCGTTGCCCTGTTTGAACTTGCAAATCCAAGTTTATAGAGTAGTAATCTGAATGTGTTTTTTATGCACCCGCGCCGGGTATCTCTATTTCACAAGCGGAGGTACCCAAGATGGCGGAAGGCGAAGTTGACCGAACTGATGAAATTCTTGAAGATCAGGATGTGGAAGATATTATAGAATCCAAAGACCCGCTTACAGAAGAGACCGGAAGCAAGGGTTTCCGGCTTTCAAAGGATATAGGATCAACCCGGGAGCGGCAGACCCAAGGAGCGTTCGGCGGAGAGTAGCTATGGTAATGGGCGGATTCATACCCACCGTAGACCATACCCCGGATGTATCCTGCAGTTCCGCTTCTACATGGATGCCAAGGAAGCGCTGCTCTCCGGGGATTTTTTGCGCTGGAAAGATAAGCTATCTGCCGCCCTCTCACTCCCCGTCCGGAACGGGTGCAGCAGGCACAGAGAGTACGCCGGCTATGCTTGATGGGTGAGTTGCATAGAGCGTAGCGGCGGGAGAATCATCCCCGGGCCTTACTTTAAGATCCAACCTGTAGGGAGGCTTGGGAAGGTCTGCAATAATACCAAAGTCTTCGCTCATGGCTCGCTTGACTGCGCGGCAGGCGCCCTCACGTATCAATTCCCTTGCCTTTACCACGGAGAGATGAATGCCCGGCGCCTTTGAACGCCTGTATTCCGCAAAAGGCAGCTCTTCCC
>CALNCU010000268.1 GCA_937875395.1 uncultured Armatimonadota bacterium
CATGCACGCCCGCCACTTTTGCCGGAACTGCGCCCATAAGTACGGAGCTTGGAAGCGGCGCCTGGAACCCCGGGGCCAGAACCGCCACCCGCTCAAGCGGGCGCACTATCTGCCCAAGAATCCGGCCGGGACGCATCTCTTCTGTCCATGAGGAGCGGAGCTGTTTTTTATGAAAGTCTTCTATGTTTGCCTTTGCCATTCTTATGGCGGCAAGAAGCTTGTCTGAAACCTGGCTGTAGGCACGGTCTATGTCTTTATCGGGCACCACCAGCGAATCTGCATCCGGCCAATCGAACCGGCGGATGTAGGTGAACACGGCGGCATCTCCGTGCGCCCTTACGTCTGCTATGATGTTTCTGACAATCTCTTCTACCCGGGTGTTATCCTGGAGAAGGGGTTTATCCAGAAACTCGGCCGCAGCATCCGGCTTAAGGTTTCTTAAATCTATGATTCTCATAGTGAGATTATATCAGACGCAAACGCAAAGTAGCAAGATAATGGATGATAGGCTATGCCGCTCTTGCAATTATGGTTATTTAACATTTGCTTTGTATATCTGTTACGGGTTCCACCGTGCTTGTGGCTTTGAAGATATCCTGATGCTTAAGATTTACTACAAGTCCGTACCGGGCGCCCAGTTTTTCAAGGGTGGATTGCAGTTCTTCTATATCTGCTCCGCAGGGGATGGAGACCTGTACCAGCATCACAAATCGTCCCTCAAGTGCGTATGCGTAGAAATCGTCTATATTTATGTTGTTATCGGCCAGATAGCCGGTTATGCTGCTTATTATCCCTTTGCTATCGTTCCCCTGCAGGCTTAGTGTAAATTTTTCTGACGGAGCGTGCTCCTTTGCAGCCGCCTTCTCGAACGGGCGGACGTTAACCTCAAACTCCCCTGCCGCCGCCTGGTTTTCTATTGCCTGCTTTATTTCAGGCTTTGTGAGATTTTGGGGAGCCTCTATAGAGATGATAAGGGTAAAATACCCGCGCATAACTGTTTGGCTTACGTGCGTAATATTGCCGCCGATGCCGGATAGAGCGCGGCTTACATCCCGGACTATTCCCACTCTGTCTTTTGCCATTACGGTTACTATGTATTCGTTCATTTTGCCTCCGGAAACTTTGTGAGCAGGATGCCTGCTTGGAATCCTGTCTCTTATTTTAACATATATTGCATTAACAAGTAGAAAGTAGTACAATTCAATAGCATAGCTTTGTGGCTATAGTTTGCCAGGCCCGGCTATGCGGACAACGTTTTATGTAGTCGGTTCTAGGAGTACATATGAAAGATTTTCTATCTAAGATTGGTTCCAACGAATCGGTAGCCGGATACCTGTTTATTCTACCGAATTTCCTGGGATTCCTCGTTTTTACTTTTTCCCCGGTTATTGTATCACTCTGTTTAAGCTTTGTGGACTGGGATATTCTTACTCCTCCAAAGTTTGTTGGCTTGGCTAACTTTGTGGCGCTGCTTGGGTTCCACAGAGAAGGCGGAGTTATTGTTGCAAATGACCCGCTCTTCTGGAAGTATATTGGCAACACTCTGTTTTTTATGCTTAACATCCCCATCTGCATGGCGGGCGCGCTGGTTGTGGCTATGGTTATGAACCAGAAGCTGAAAGGAATAGTCATTTTCAGGACTATTTTCTTTCTCCCTTCCATCTGCGCGGGCGTTGCTCTCTGCCTTCTGTGGAAGTGGATATTAAACCCGGATTACGGCCTT
Organism: uncultured Armatimonadota bacterium; assembly: GCA_937875395.1. Lineage (GTDB taxonomy): Bacteria > Armatimonadota > UBA5829 > DTJY01 > DTJY01 > CALNCU01. Next base: position 1,724 of record CALNCU010000268.1, read on the forward strand.
CTTAACCAGATTTTGGGCGCAGTCTTCAGCCTGTTTCATATAAACGCCGCTCTGCCGGGATGGCTTTCAAACCCCGCATGGGCGAAACCCGGAATTATGCTTATGGGCTTCTGGGGCGCCATAGGCGGCATGAACATGATCCTCTATCTGGCGGCGTTGCAGGGCGTGCCCAAGGAGCTCTATGAAGCCGCAGAGATTGACGGGGCCAACGGTTGGAGAAAGTTCTGGGCGGTGACTATGCCGTTCATCTCTCCCACCACGTTCTTTATAGCCATCATGGGCGTGATAAACGGGTTCCAGAGCGGATTTATGCAGGCTTACGTAATGACGGAGGGCGGCCCGGCGGGCGCCACCACAACCATTGACTACTACATATACAACAATGCTTACCAGTGGCTGCACATGGGTTATGCCTCTGCAATAGCCTGGTTCCTGTTCATTGTTATATTCCTGGTGACGCTTGTAAACTGGCGCTTTGGCGGCAAGCTTGTGCATTATTAGAGTGAGGTTGAAATGGCAGTAGTAGAAGAAGTTGCAATATCACAGCAGGAGTTTAGCGAAGGGTATATCCTTGCAAGAAAACGTAAGGCCGCCCGGGATATAACCATTAAGACTCTAACATATATAGCTCTCTCTGTTATAGGGGTTTCAATGCTTATTCCGCTGCTTTGGATGCTCTCCACATCCTTAAAGGAGCCGGGAGCGGTATTCTCTTCATCCATGCAGTGGATACCCAACCCCGTAGTCTGGCAGAATTATGTGGAAGCGTGGAATGCCCAGCCGTTTGGACGCTTCTACCTTAACAGCATATTTGTGGGCGCCATGGTAACCATAGGGCAGGTTGTGACAAGTTCCATGGCGGCATACGCATTTGCCCGTTTAGAGTTCCCCGGCCGGGACAAACTCTTCTTTGCCTATCTGGCAACTATGATGATCCCCGGCGCCGTAACCATGATTCCGCAGTTCATACTTGTGCGCAAGCTGAACTGGGTAGATACCTACTGGGCGCTTATACTCCCCGGACTGTTCAGCGCGTTTGGCACCTTTATGCTCCGGCAGTTCTTTATGACTCTGCCGCGTGACCTGGAGGAGGCGGCCAAGATAGACGGTTGCTCACTGTTTGGAATCTACTGGAAGATTATAATGCCGCTCTCCATGCCCGCGCTTGCAACGCTTACAACAATGACGTTCATGGGCTCATGGAACAACTTTATGTGGCCCCTTATTGTTACAAACTCGCTGGAGATGAAGACTCTGCCTATAGGCTTGCAGGCGTTTCAGGGGCAGTTTAGCGTTGAGTGGACGCTCCTTATGGCGGCTTCGCTCTTTACGCTTCTGCCGGTTATTGTGGTCTTTTTGGCAGGACAGCGTTACTTTGTGGAAGGGATTCAGATGGGGGCTATCAAGGGATAGTCTCTCTGCCGCCGTTTGCAAGGCGGTCCGCCAAAAATACGGCGGGCCGCCTTTTTATTTAATGCCGGAGGGATGGGTGCGGGGCGCTAACTCTCTGCTCCAATATCCTTTAGAACCTCAAGGAGCAGCCTTAGATTGTTGCTTGTAATTCCGTCAACCCCAAGTTCTGCCATGCTTACCATATTCTCCCTGTCATCAACAGTCCAGGGCATAATCTTAATCCCTGCCGCATGAGATGCTCTTACAAGGGCGCCGCTCACCGCCTGGTAGTTAATCCCAAGTATAGAGGCGTTCAGCGCGGCGGATTCATCTACAAGCTGCACAGATTCAGATTCTGTTAAAGGGAGGTATCTCCATACAAGGCGTTTGAATACCAGCCTTGTGCTTAAGTTAGGCAGCCGCAGACCAACCTTATCATAGAAAGAGGCTATTACCACTCCATCTTCCATGCCGAAGTTTCTAACTGCCTGCACAACACTGGAATCTATCTCTTCCTCTTTAAGTTCCAGTATAAGCCGAACCCTTCCCTTGCACAGCGCCAGGGTTTCATCCAGAGTGGGCACGCGTTCCCCTGCGTATTGGGGGGAGCGCCAGGAACCGGCATCAAGCGTTTTTATCTCTTCAAGCGTCATCTTTGCCACGCATCCGCTGCCGTCTGTGGTGCGGTCTACGGTTGGATCGTGCATAATTATAAGGTTGTCATCCTTTGTGTGCCTGACATCGCACTCTATCATATCCGGCGAAAGTTCAATTGCCCGTGCAAATGATGCCAGGGTGTTCTCCGGCGCCTCTGCAGCTATCCCCCGGTGGCCTATGGAACATATTTTATCCATTTCATCCCCCTGTCTTAAGCAATTATAGGCTTGATTTAAAAAGCAACCTTCTCTATTATACCATTATATTCAAGCAGGATATCTTTTGCCGGTTGGGTAATAATATTCATAGCAGGGCTTGGTTGCTCTTTACCTTAAAGCTGCCGGTATCTGTACCGTGCTGCATAGAATCCGGGGTCAACCTGCCGTGTGCCAGTGCCGGGCATGGAAGGCAGTAATTATATCAGGGGGAATGAACGTGAACAAATTGATTAGAACGGCTGCGCTTTCACTGGCGCTCTTATGCGTGGCGGGCGCATCTTATGCTTACAGGCTGATTGTGATTCCGGTAGCAGAGACTCTGCCGGAGGGAACATACAAGCTGGAGGCATCCGCAATTCATAACGATGCCGGCGGAAACGGCTGGCTTTCGGCATACAAGCTTGATTCTACTGTGATTAAGAATATAGAGGTAGGCGTTAAGCTGTACGGTAATCCCGGCCATTTTGACCCGTCCGGCACCCAGGCAAACATTCAGTGGCAGATTGCCGGGGAGACGGAGAATACTCCCGGCTACGGGGTTGGCGTGTGGAATATTTATGATTCCGGCGGTAACGCAAATAACAAGATATCCCTGTTTGCGGGGGCGTTTAAATCTGTAAAGATAAACGGCCTGCCGCTCCCCGTGAAGGCTCATCTTCTTGTGGGCACAAAACAGCTTCACGGAGTCTTTGGCGGGGTATGCATCCCGTTTTCAGAGAAATTTAACATTGCCGCAGAGTATATTCCGCACAGCTCTGCTGATACCAAATCGCTTTTAACGCCGGGTGTAACATCTCACCTTGCCGTTGCTGCCGGTTACAACTACACTCCCCATCTAAGGTTTAAGCTGGCGGATGTGGGAGGGGACATTGGTTACGGCATAGTGTATACCAACGTCTTTAAGTAAAATCTGCGCGGCCCGGTTCTTTGCCGGGCCGCACATCTTCACCCCGCTTGCACAAGCATAAAGGAATTATCCCCCCAATGCCGAAAGATATCTAGCAGAAGTTTCCGCCGGGTCTTTGCTGTTCGCCGGATGCGCTATGCGGGGATACTCTTTTAAAGCCTGCCGCCGGAGGAAAATTAATCCATGTCCATATACGCCATATCAGATTTGCATCTTTCATTCGCCAGCCCCAAGCCCATGGATATCTTTAACCCGGTATGGAAGGATCATCCCCGGAAGCTGCGTGAAAACTGGGATAGAATGGTTTCCCCCTCAGATATTGTGCTCCTTCCCGGAGATCTCTCCTGGGGGATGACCCTTGCAGATGCCCGGCCGGATCTTCAGTTTGTAGAAGAGCGGCCCGGCCGGAAGGTGCTCACGCGCGGAAATCATGATTTTTGGTGGCAGAGAAAAGCCACCAACCGTATTCAAAAGACTATTGATAAGAGCTTTACGTTTCTTCAGGGTACATCTGTGGTAATGGATGGCGTGGGTATAACAGGAACGCGCGGATGGAGGCTTGAAAAGTGGATGGCCATGACTGAAGGAGACCCTTCCATTCAGGCAGAGGTGGCGCAATCAGAAAAGGTTCTGGCGCGGGAGCTTAAATACCTTGAGAGCGGGCTGGCTTCCATACCGGATTCGGTAGAGCTGAAGATTGTAATGCTCCATTTTCCGCCGTTTGATGAAAGATTGCAGCCTAACAATTTTACCGCTGTGCTCCACAAATACAACGTGGATATTGTGGTCTACGGGCACGTTCACCTTACCGGCGGAGCATGGCTTGAAGGCCAGATGGACGGCATCCGCTACGTTATGGCATCGGCAGATGTGGCAAACTTTGTTCCCCGGCTGATAATTCCGTAGAACCGGGTTGCAGGCAGAGTTTACCAGAATACAAGAGGATTAAAGTTTAGGGTATGGCAGAAACATTTAAAGATATTGCAGCGCGCCTGCGGGATGAGTTTGCAGATGTAAAGCTCCTTGCGCTTGGCCAGACGGTGTACTGGGACGAGCCTATGAAGGCATCCCTGCGCCGATTTTTGGACATACACCTGCCGGAGCGGACTATGCTTGTTGGCGTCCATGATGCAGACTACTTCTCAAAGACCCCGGCAGATATGGAACCCGGATGGGCCATGGTCCCGCACAACGACGGCAATACCCGGGACTTGTGGGTTGCCACCGGTGAAATCTCCCGTCTTTTTGGGAGCGAGACTGTTCCTGCAAAGGATATACTGGCTGCGCACGGCGTTCAGATAGAAACAATTGCCCGCGACTACCCCGGGGGAAAAGACGCTCTCCTGGATACCGTTACGGAGGCATGGGGCTGGCGGGGGCTGGTGCATGTAAACTCCGGCCAGGAAGTGGCGTGCTGCATCCCCCTTGCAGAAGCTCTGCCCCACATCCTGCAGCTTATCTCATGGGGGTTTAACGCCACCCTGGACAGCATCTCAGACCCGGCCGCAAAGAAGCTGGGGCGCATGCAGGCGGATGAACTTGTTTCATGGGTTACAGAGTATGCAAATGCCCACCCGGACGCCTACATCTCTGATCTTTACTGTAACGTGCTCAAAAGATTTTACGGCCGCCTGCTTGGGCACCCGCCTGCAAACCTGGAGCTTACAAAGGCCACCAGCCTCTTCAGGTTCAATACGCAAACGGCAAAGAACGGAGTATTCAGGTTGCTGGGCCTGTTTCTTTCACCGGAGACCCACGCTTGCGCCTGCAATATATACAACCAATCCGTGGAAGGATCAGACATCTATACTCTAGACAGATTCCCGCCCGGCGCCATACCCTTTGATCTGGTAATTCCGCACAAGGGCAGGGGGACTATCTGCCTTAGAGAAGATGAGGTTATGGTAGACCTGGACGAGCCTGTCTCAATAAAAGTAGATGGCCGCCCCTCCACCCCGGAGGAGTTGGCAGAGCTCCTTGAAGGGCGCTTTGGCCCGGATATTGCGCTTGTAGGCAAAGCTCTCACGCTTGTTCTTATGATATCAAGCCAGTATATCTTTGTTCTTCATGAACAGGCATCCGGGTATGTTCCCAGTTCAGAGAAGATGGCCGCCCTCCTTAACGAGCAGGGGATAGGCATGCAGTTCTACCCAATCCTTAGAATAGGCTATAGCACTTGGGATTCTCTTCCGGCATGCAGCGCAAGCTTCTCCCTTCCCCCGCACATGGCAGATACCTTCCGCCAGGGGGAGATAACCTCGCAGGAATTTGCAGATATCTGGCATCCTGTTTTGGAGGAACAGAGAAAGCTTCTCTCACATCTATCGTCTATTCAAGATACGGAGGCGCTGCTGCTCTTTTTGTCAGAAGAGAAGGGCGCCCCGTGGCCCGGCAGGACAGAGGAGTACAGGCGTGCGGATGCAGAGATAAGGCGTCTCTCCAGGCAGACGGAACCCGTAAAGGCGGAATCCGTAAGGCTTAGGGAACTCAGCTACGCCCGGCGCCAGGAGGTGCAGGCAATGGAGGCCGGCAAGGGCCGGCACTTCCGCACATATATTAAGCCCCGGCGTGATGAACTTGATAATCTTGAGGTAAGCGGAACTGCCTTTGGCCCGCGTGCAGATGCTCTTAGGGCGGAACTTGCGCTCTTTGAAGAGGAACGCGCCGGGATAGAGCAAAAAATAGAGCAGAAACGCCAGGAAGCAGAAGAGATGCGCACCCGCAGCCTGGAACTAAAGCATCAGGTGCAGCAAACAGAGAAGAGCGAAGAGGCACAACGCGCCCGCCAAACTCTGCAAACCGTAAAGTATGAGGCGGAACTTGCGCGTCTCTGGATGGTTCGCGATGCCTTCCTTACCGCAGAAGGGCTCTCCTATACCAACAACCGCCCCTCTGCCTGGTGGTTCCTGCTTGCAGACCCGGAGCTAAAATGGTTCAATAGGGTAGCAGAGACCGCAGAGTTCCGTTTTGAAGAGGTTGCACCCAGCCGGACATGAAGTATCTTCCATTCGTTAAATTTGAGGCAATAGGCAACAATTTTGTGCTTGTAGACGCCCTTGATATGCCGGAGATGGACTGGCCGTCCCTTGCCGTTAAGATGTGCAATCATCATATGGGGGTAGGGGCGGATGGGCTTCTGGTTCTGCTGCCCTCAAAAATTGCAGACTTTAGAATGCGTATGTTCAACCCGGACGGAACGGAAGATGCCTGCGGGAACGGCCTACGTTCTATGGCTGCATATGTATCGCTTGCA
>CALNCU010000269.1 GCA_937875395.1 uncultured Armatimonadota bacterium
GCGGAAGAAGGTAGATGCAGGCGCACATTTTGCGCTCACCCAGCCGGTATTCTCCCTTGAGCGGCTTGACATGCTGGAGCGCGCCATGGAGGACGCGGGGATATCTATTCCCGTCTATGTGGGAATTCTGCCGCTCACATCCATAAGAAACGCCGATTTTCTGCATAACGAGGTCCCGGGCATGCATATTCCTGATGACGTCCGGGCAACCCTTTCCCGTTACCAGTCCGTGGCCGATCAGCGCGCCGCAGGCGTGGAGATTGCCGCGCAAATGATAAAAAAGTTCGCCCGCCGAGTGCACGGCTTCTACATAATAACCCCCCGCAACCGTGCGGATGTGGTGGCCCCCCTTATCTCTGCAGCCGTTTAGCCCTTGCAGCCTCCCCGGAGTTTCGGGTTTCCTGCTCCGGGGTATCCAATGTCTGACTGTGTTTGATAAAGATATTGGTGCATGGGGGGATATCAAGGGGTGTGCAGCGAAGTTAAGCGTCAGGCAGTAAGGGGCATAGGGTGGGCCTTCACGGGCTCAATAGCCTCGCGCATATTCCAGACGGCGGCTACGCTTGTACTTGCAAAACTCCTTGCCCCCAGTGATTTCGGCGTCTTTTCGCTTGCTACTATTATAATAAACTCCCTTGTTCTCTTCTCTGATATGGGCTTTGCGCAGGTGCTTATCTACCTTCAGGGCGATATAAAAAGGAGCGCAAACACGGCCTTTGTTTTGTGCAGCGGTACGGTGGCCGTATTTGCCGCGCTGCTCTGGATAGGCGCCCCATTTGTAGGGGATGTATTCTCCGAGCCGTCTATAATTCTGCCCATCCGCGCCATGGCTCCTATGCTGGTTTTGGCGGGCGCCAACTCCGTTCCCGCAGTGCTTTTGGATAAGGAGTTGAAGTTTGAAAAGAAGGCGCTTATAGAAGTGCCCACTGCCTTTGCATACGCAGTTACCGCCGTGGTTCTTGCATTTTTGAATTGCGGCGTGTGGAGCCTTGTTGCAGCATGGATATTAATGGTACTTGTCAGCTGTACCATAACCTGGGCCGTCTCTCCGTGGAGGCCTACCATTGAGTTTGGGGTGCAGGAATCAAAGAAGATTATTACTTATGGCAGCCACCTGGTAATAGGTGTCTTTGCTGCATTCGCCTTCCTCCAGATAGACAAGTTATCTATAGGGAAGTGGCTCGGCATGACTCAACTGGGCTACTATACCATAGCCTTTACGGTATGCAACCTCCCCGCAACAAACCTTACCGCCGTAGTGAACCGGGTTATGTTTCCGGCATATTCAAAACTGGCGGATATCCCGGAGATAAGGAAGATGTATTTGCAGATGGTAAGGCACCTGTCTGTAATAATATTTCCTTCCATCACAGCCCTCTTTATTCTTGCCGGCCCCCTGATACGCATAGTCTACGGTTCCAAGTGGGAGGGCGCTGTAGCCCTTTTTTATGTGCTTGCGTTCTTTGGGCTGTTCAGGGCATTTGGCACTACATCTGATGCAGTGTTTATGGCTACGGATAACCCTTCGCTTATAAGGAAGGTGAATATAATTCAACTGGTGGTGGCCGGCGTGTTTGTTTACCCGGCGGCAAGGTTTATGGGCGCCTTCTGGGTAGCCGTGCTCTTTGCCGCCGCCGCGTTTACCGGCATGGTCTTTGCGCTTCTTAAGGTAAAGAACTTGCTTGGGATAGAACTTTCAGAGTGGGCAGGCGTGCTGGGCGCACCGGCAATTGCAACCGTAGCCGCCGGTTTTATCTCCACTATTGGGAATGGGGAAATATCCTGGATTATTATTTGCCGCACCTTTGCAGTATTCGCCCTGTCATACGCGGGGATTATTCTTTTGCTGGACAGGTCTTTATACAGGGATATGGCAGCCGCGCTCCGACGTACGGCCTGAGCCTTTGAAGGAGGAGAGTTTGAACAGCTTTGCGCACAGCATATTGCAAAACAAAAAATACGGTGTCTCTGCAGTTATTCTGCTCTCTGCCGCTTTGCGAATGTTTCAGCTGGGCACGGAGAGCCTGTGGGTGGATGAGGGATACAGCCTTCGTGATGCGTCTGCAGGTCTCTCTTTAACAGATATGCGCCCACTCTACTTTATAATACTGCACTTCTGGGCAATGCTGGGGGGGAGCGAGCTGTGGCTGCGCCTGCCCGCCGCCATCTTTGGCATCCTCTCCGTATGGCTTGTGTACGTAATAACAACCAGGCTGTCCGGCCACAGGGCTGGTATAGTTGCGGCGTTGTTTATGGCCGTCTCTGCTTTGCAGATAAACCACTCGCAAGAGGTAAGAATGTACTCTCTTGTTACGCTCTTCACCCTTGCCGAAGCCCTGTTTTTTATACAATTCATAGAAACGGGACGTGCAAGGAACCTTGTTTTAACCCTTATCTTTGCCGGGCTTGCTTTTTTGGCTCATCCGCTTACGGTGCTTATGCTGGCAGTCTTTAATACCTTCTTTCTGTTGAATTTAAAGAGGGATGCCAGGCAGAGTGCAATATGGTTTACAGGCCAGGCGGTAATTGCCATGCCTGCCGTGCCGTATCTTCCCAAGCTGTTATGTTTATGCCGCGAGTTTGGCGGGGCATGGGTCTTTGGAATGGCAAAACCGGGGGTTTTGGATTTGCTTAGGGTGAGCAGGGATTTCTTTTTGTGGCAGATTTCTTTAAGGTATGGGACGGCAGTCCTTCTGGGGGATATCTGGGCGTTCTTTATGCTCGGCCTTGCCGCATACGGAGCAGCAGCCTTATCCAGAAGATTCAGGTGGCAGGCTATGCTGGCTGTGCTCTGGCTCATTGTGCCGCTTGCCGGAACAATGCTAATCTCCCATGCGGTTGTTAACGTTTGGATGGTGCGTTACCTGATCTACGCTTCCCCGGCGCTCTATATACTCACCGCAATGGGTATTGTATCGCTGGGCAGGCGGAACCTGCTTGTGATTGCGCTTGCATGCGTTCTATCCCTGCCGGCTGCAAGGCTTGGCATCTACTACACAAAGGCGCAGAGACCGGAGTGGCGGCAGGCGGTATCTTATATAGAGAGCAATCTGCAGCCCGGAGATGCCGTTGCCGTATACAGGTACGGGTACAGGTATGTGTTCAATCACTACTACACCGCAGGCGCCCCGGTCTTTATCCTGGGTTCACATGAACTGGGCCGCCACGCCATTTCCGGCTGGACGGACAGCCGGATTGCCTGCCAGATGGCGCAGATCCCCCAAAGGAACTGCCGCATATGGTTTATACTCTCTGAAGGCGAGAATATAGGCGAAGCGGCATTTGAAAGCTACATAAAACGTAAGTACCGCGTAATTGAGTATAATGCAGATTACTACAGAGTGCGCATCTATCTTGTAACACAAAGATAACCCCGCCATATTACAAGTTACAGTATCCAGGCAGTATAGGCTATACGGCGCATGCTAGTTTGGTAGTACTAAAGAACTACTTCTTAAAAAATACTTGACTTATAATTACTGCCGGGTTAGAATTGGTCTTGGAAACGGCGCAGGTTGAATTAGAATAGTATCTTCTGCCCTGGAACAGCCGTACCTGCCGCCCTTCCGTAAGCATGGAAGTTATATGTAGAAAGGAAAAACATGCGAGATCCAAGATTCATAGCGCCACTGGTACTAGTTCTGGCAGCGTGCACTCTGGGGTGGGTATCATCCGGCAGCGCGCAGGCCGGTATTAGCGGTCAGTTGAGCGTTTATTCGCCAAATAAACACTATTTTGTAAACAACGGCACGCCTGTTGTAATTATGGGCGTAGGACAGCCTCTGCCCGGACGCAAATCCGCAGACTACCGGGCGGATATAGATCAGATTGCGGCGCATAAATCTAACTATCTCCGCTTCTGGATTATGCCGGTATGGGAGGCTCCCAATGTATACATGCCCTGGGCCAGGGACGGCGGCGGCACTGCAAAAGACGGGGCGCCAAAATATAACCTTACCCACTGGGACAACAATTTCTGGAACCAGCTTAAAGATGCCTGTGCCTACGCGCAGAGTAAGAACATCTATGCCAGCATTCACATCTTTGATGAATGCGGCATGGAGGCGGGTACAGACAGATGGGATAAGCATCCGTTCCAGCCATCCAACAACGTAAACAACGTGGGGCTCTCATCTTCAAGCGGTGTCACAAGTTTCTACAATCTTAACAACAGCACGCTTAAATCTCTGCAGGAACAGTTTGTGGCCAAGCTGATACAGGAGACCAGCGGCTACCCCAACGTGATCTATGAAATCTGTAATGAATACACGGGATCATGGGATTGGGAGGTATACTGGGTTAATTATATTAGCGCCCGGTGTTCCAATATAATAAGCGTAAACCGGCTGGGGAATAACTCTCCAAGCGGGTACTGGAGTAATTCAGATATAGACATGGTAAAGTTCCACTGGTCTACAACATCCACCAGCTCCACAAATAGCTATATGAACTCCTACTACTCCAGGAACAAGGCCGTCAACTATGATGAGACGCCGGAAATTGAAGGCATAACATATCTTGACTGCCGCGGAATGGTATGGGCATCGTTCACGGGCGGCGGGCATGTGCACCTTGAGAGCGGCGGAAACCAGGCCGGCTCATTGGATGCAATCCTTGGGATTATAAACTTCTTTGAAGCCGTCTCGCCGCAGTTTTGGGAGATGTCTCCAAATAACTCCCTGGTAACAAGCACCCCCGGGGGCAGCGCATATACCCTTGCCAAGCCGGGGAGCGAATACATAACATATATCAAGGGCAGCGGCAGCGGCAGTATGAACATAAACCTCACTTCTGGTTATACGTACACTGCAAAGGCCTATAACCCCAAGACCTATGCCTTCACAAACCTTAGGGTGAGCGGCAACACCGTCTCCGGGATTCCATCGTACTCTGAAGACATAGTGATATACATAAAGGCAGACGGCGCCACGCCTCCGCCCACCACTTCTGATCCAAGCATGAGCCTTACCATCTCTGCGGATAAATCCAAGGTGGTTTCCGGGGATACGGTAGTGTATACCATCTCCTTTAAGAACACCGGGAGCGGCGATGCAAAGAACGTTACGCTAACCTCTCCGCTTCCGCAGAATCCCACCTGGGTCTCCGGCGGAACGTACAATTCCGCCGCCCGCAGCATTAAGTGGGACTTCTCTACCATAAATGCAGGCGGCACAGGTTCGGTAAGCTATACAGTGAGCATAAACTAATAGAATAACGGTAATGCATTGACCCCCCGCCCCCGGATGATTGTGCTGGTTTGCCTGGATCATCCGGGGGCATAATTAT
>CALNCU010000270.1 GCA_937875395.1 uncultured Armatimonadota bacterium
ATCTACACATGCTTCGGCAGCGGCGCCTTCGGCTCTGCGACCGAAGTATCGTACCGGGGGTTGATGCCCCTTGCTTCGGGAAGTATAGCACCTGCATTTACCCAGTCTGCGGCGGGCGAGCCATGATAAATCATTGCAGGGCGCTGAAAGGCCGAATATTGGTATTCTATCCAACCTGCTCACAAAGGTTTAATCTCTGGATGGTACTGATAAAGCATCTCCCAATTAAAGCCAGGGGTTGGATGCCTTCTCTGTGCCTATTGTGGTGGAAGGGCCGTGGCCGGGGTAGACTATGGTATCTTCCGGGAGGATGAAGAGCTTTTTACGGATGGATGTTATCAGCGCCTCCTGGGAGCCGCCGGGGAAATCAACCCTTCCCACGCCGGATGCAAAGAGCGTATCGCCGGAGAAGAGCACGCCGCAAGCATAGAGGCAGATGCCGCCCGGCGTGTGTCCGGGCGTGTGAATCACCCTGAAAACCGTCTCACCAAGGCACACTTCATCATCGTCATTAAGCGTGCGGTCTGCCGCCGGGCCGTCTATTCCGTTGCCATCTATAAATACAGATAGATTCAGCTCTGGTTTTAGAAGATACGGCGCATCAAGCCGGTGGATTATAATGGGGCAATTGAACCGGTCTTTAAGCTCTCTGTTTGCGCCTATATGATCTGCATGGCCGTGGGTGTTTATTATGCCTGTGGGATGCAGGCCTGCCGACTGAACCGCCTCTGCAATTACACCGGCATCATCTCCGGGGTCTATGATAAACGCATCCTTGCCGCTTTTGCAGGATACTATGTAGCAGTTGGTCTCTATGGGGCTTACAACAACAGGCTTTATACTCAGCATTACCAGGCGCCTCCCAGACTGTATCTGCGGGCGCGGTTTAGAAAGTCTGATTCGTAATCATTAAGGTGGGCGCCTTCCTTGTACTGGTGCTCTGCTCGCGATTCAAAGCCAAGAGAGTAGTACGTATCTGCCAGAAGGTGATGGTAGGCATGCTTTTCCGGTGACATATCCAGGGCGGCTCTGTACATATCCGCCGCCTGCTCAAGGTTCCCCACGCGGACGTAGAGCATGCCCATCCGCGCTGCGTAATAATCATCTTCAGGGGAGAGCCTTACGGCAGACTCCATCTCCCTTACGGCATCCTGATTGCGGTGCGCATCTGCATAAAGACTGGCAAGCTCAAAATGGTAGAACGGATCGTCCGGCAGCAGTTCCACGGCCGCCTCAAGCTGCTCTATTGCTACTGATATTGAGCCTGCCTGCACAGCGGCGTTGGCATATTTGTACCTGTAGAAAGCATTTTTGGGAGAAAGCCCCACAGCCTTTTCAAAATGAGCCATGGCAAGCTGCCACCTGCCGTACCGCACGCAAATCTCTGCCATGCCAAAGTGAGGTTCTGCACTCTTTGGGTCTTTTTTTATGGCGCGTTTGTACTGCTCTACGGCTTTTGAAGAGAGCTCTGCAAAGGCATAGGCATCTCCAAGTTCAGTCCTGTGTAACGGATCATTATTGCTCATATGCACGGCCTTTTTGTACCTGGTTATGGCTGCGTGCGTATGACCATTGGCTATATGTTCATCGGCAAGTCTTTTGTTTCCATTCGGCCCGACGGGTTCCGGATGGGAAAGATCATCCTCTTTTGGAGGGGTTGGCGCCGTATTGAATCCGCGTATGGGAAATTTTGTTAAATCCATCTTTGCTACCATAATTTTAAAGATTAAGACTGCGTTGCTTCCGGGCCAGGATTATGCCGGCTAACCGGGCTTCGGCAGCGACGCTTCGCTCTGCGACCGAAGTATCGCCCCGGGGGTTGATGTCCCTTGCTTCGGCAGCGGCGTGCCAAGGCACTCTGCGACCGAAGTATCGTCCCCGGGGGATTATCCACCCCACTTCGGCCGCTGTTTCGTAGGGACGGGGCTCTGTGCCCGCCCGTGTCCGGCTTCGTCAGCAATGTACTAAAATGCTCGCGGGCCGAAGCATCCCACGGTGATAATTTGGCCTGATGCTAAAAATTGCCTGCGGAATCAAGCAATATGGTTACAGGGCCGTCGTTTATAATTTCAACCGCCATTTTAGCACGAAACCGCCCTGTCTGCACCTGTAAACCCAATTTTTTCAGCTCACCCACAAAACACTCGTAGAGCATATCTGCCTTCTCCGGGGGCGCGGCAGATGTGAAGCTTGGACGGCGCCCGGCTCTTGCGTCGCCGTATAGGGTGAACTGGGAGACTACCAGCGCCTCTCCGCCCACGTTCAGCAGGGACAGGTTCATCTTCCCCTGGTCATCTTCAAATATTCTAAGGTTGGCCGTTTTGCCCGCCATCCAGAGGGCATCTTTTTCAACATCTTCTACGCCGACTCCAAGCAGCACCACAATTCCGCGGCCTATTCTGCCCACTGTCTCCCCTTCTACGGTTACGGAGGCCCGTTCCACCCTTTGAATTACCGCCCTCATTGTTTTGCTGCCGCCTCTGATATCATACCGGAGCGGCGGACTTCCAGAATATCGCTCATGTTGCTTATTCGGGTCATAACTGCGTTCAGGTGCGCCAGATCTTCCACCTCTACAGTAATGTCAAAGCTTGCGGTTTTATTGGGATAAGATTTAATCTTGGCGTTGCTTACGTTTGTCTTGCTCTCGCTAAAGACGGCGGCAATATCGTTTAAAAGGCCCAGGCGATCCAGGGTCTCTATTCTAAGCCCTGTTGTAAACTTCTCATTGTTAGACTGGTTCCATTCCACTTCTATCAGGCGGTCCGGCTCTTTCTCTATGTAGGTTGCAAGGTTGGAACAGCCTTTGCGGTGCAGGGTCAGCCCCCGCCCGCGCGTTATATACCCTACAACGTCATCACCGGGGATGGGCGAGCAGCATTTTGAGCGGTGTATTGCTACATCATCCACACCGCCCGCAAGTATGCTGAGGCGTCCTTCGGCCCGGCGCTTTCCAGTGACGGCAAGCCCTTCCGGCGGCGGCTGAACGGCTGCAAGCTTATGCACAATTCCAAGCGCCGGGGTATCTCCATAGCCCACCATGGCGTACATATCATCTTCGGACTGCACGTTTAGGGATGCAAGAATCTTCTGCACGTTCTCCGGTTTAAGAAGAAGCGCCCTTTCAAGTCTCTGGTGATCTATCTCGCGTTCCAGCATCTCCCGGCCCTTTGCCACGCTCTCCACATACCGAAGTTTGCGGAAGTAGGCCTTAATCCGGCTGCGGGCCGTGGAGGTTTTTACAAAGTTCAGCCAGTCCAGGCTGGGCGCAACGTTGCTTCTGGAGACTATATCTACAATATCTCCGTTCTTTAGCCGATAGGAGAGCGGCACTATGCGCCCGTTTACCTTTGCGCCTGCGCAGTGGTTGCCAAGATCGCTATGTACCCTGTAAGCAAAGTCTATGGGGGTGGAGCCGGCAACCAGGTCTATTACATCGCCCTTGGGTGTGAAGATAAAGACCTGATCTGTGAAAAGATCGTTTGTGACGGAACGCAGGAACTCCGTGTTGTCTTTGGAATCCGTCTGCCAGTCAAAGAGCTGCTGCCGCAGGAATGAGAGTTTTCTTTCAAACTGGCCGTCTACGGCGCCGTCCTTGTACTGCCAGTGCGCCGCCACGCCGTACTCCGCCCGGCGGTGCATATCCCAGGTGCGTATCTGTATCTCCAGAGGCTCGCCATCCGGGCCTATTACCTTTGTGTGGAGCGACTGGTACATGTTGGATTTGGGTTTTGCTATGTAATCATCAAAACGCTCCGGTATAGGCATCCATGTATCATGCACGGCGCCCAGCGCATGGTAGCAGCTTCCTACGGAATCCGTGATTATTCTTATTGCAGTAAGATCGTAAATATCGTCAAAATTTATCTCCTGTTTCAGCATTTTCTGGTAGATGCTGTACAGGTGCTTGGGACGCCCTTTAATCTCTGCCTTTATCCCTTCTTCATCAAGACGCGCTTTTACTATGCTTATGGCGCGGTCTATAAGGTTTTCCCTATCGCGGCGGGTTTGGGCTACCCGGTCTGCTATCTCTTCGTACTCCTTGGGGTTCAGGTGTTTGAAGGCCAGGTCTTCAAGCTCCCACTTTATCTGCCATATGCCAAGGCGGTGTGCCAGCGGCGCAAAGATTTGAAGGGTCTCCGTGGCAACCCTTTGTTGCCTCTCCGGCGACAGGGAGGAGAGTGTGCGCATGTTGTGCAGGCGGTCGTCAAGCTTTATAACCATTACCCTGAAGTCTTTTGCCATTGCCAGGAAGATCTTCCTAAGGTTCTCTGCGCTTCTATCTGTCTCTGCACGTTTTTTCTTGCGGCCCTCGCCGTCCGTCTCCGGCTCTCTGGGGGCAAAATCCGCCAGTTTCAGCTTGGTAACGCCGTCTACAAGCTGGGCAATCTCTTTGTTGAAGAGTTTTGCAAGCTGATCAAACTCTACCTGGGCGTCTTCTATTATATCGTGCAGGAGGGCGGCGGCTATACTTGTATCATCCATTTCAAGTTCCGTAAGGAGCATGGCTGTGGCAAGCGGATGGTTTATGTAGTCTTCGCCGGACATGCGTTTCTGACCCGTGTGGAGCTCTTTTGCAAACCCGTAGGCCCGCATTATAAGGCCCGTGTCTGCATCAGGATTGTACTGGCGCAGTCTGTTTATAACAGTATCTATGGTTACTTCATTCTGTTTTTCATAATACATCTTATCCGCTCCCGATGCGCACCCTATGCAAGGTTCCCGGGGGGCGCCACGTCCAGAATTTGTGTGAGGGATGGACGTGCATCCCGCAGCACCATTTGTACGGTTTCCTGCCCGCCAAATCTATTTGCCTGAATATTGTAACACAGGTCTATGCAGGAGCCAAGTTTAAATGCTTCCTCCCTATTGCCCCAGCCGAATGCCACGCATTCAACCGCGCGCAGGCCGCTTCTTCCCAGGCGAAGCTTTAAGTGCGCTCCCGCAGAGCCTATCCTGTTCTTTTGCAGAACTACCGCCCCGCTGCTCATAAACACTGGCTGGCGGTTGCCGTGCCCTAGTGGTTCCAGAAGCTCCAGTTCTTTTGCAAGGTTAAGGGTGACGCTGTCCAGATCAAGCTCTGCATCTACCACAATCTGCGGCAGAAGGTCTTGCTCTGTGAGCGTTTCATCTGCAATGCGGTTGATGGCGGAGGTGAACTCCGGCAGGTTCTCCATGCTTATGGAGAGCCCCGCCGCCTTGGCATGTCCTCCAAACCGTTCCAGCAGGTGGCCGCAACGGGAGATGGAATTGAAGAGATCAAATGCCTCTATGCTTCTTGCGGAGCCTACCCCCATCTCTCCTGTTTTATCTACGGCAACCATTACTGCAGGCCGGCTGAAGCGTTCTGTAATCTTGCTTGCTACTATACCTATAATTCCGGGATGCCACCCCTGGCTGGCTATTACCAGCACCTTGTACTTCTTGCATAGGCCTCTCTCTTCTATCTGGGAGAGCGCTTCTTCTACTATGCGTTCCTGCTCTGATTGGCGCTCCCGGTTCTGCGCATCTATCTTCTCTGCCAGCTCAAGGGCCTCCGCATCATCCCTTGATAGTAGGAGTTCAAGGGCCACGGAGGCATCTCCCATACGCCCGGCGGCGTTCAGCCGGGGGGCAAGTACAAAGGCAAGATTCTGGCTGTTTACAGTCCTGCCGGAGAGTCTGGCAACTTCAATTAGGGCTCTGAGGCCTTTTTTGCCGCTTCTGGGCAGCTCGTCCAGGCCGCTCTTTACAAGTACCCGGTTCTCGCCTAAAAGAGGCACTATATCTGCAACTGTGCCCACCGCAAAAAGGTCGCAAAAACGGCGGCGGTAGGCCTCTACATGGTACCCGGCGGCGTGCACCAGGGCTTCGGCAAATTTAAACGCCACACCTACTCCTGCAAGCCCCTTAAACGGATACGGGCAGCCGGGTTTTTTGGGGTTCACAATAACGTACGCGGGAGAAAGGGCCTCTCCCACTTCATGATGATCTGTTACAATTACGTCTATGCCAAGGCTTCCGGCATACTCCACGGCCTCTACGGCGGATGTACCGCAGTCTACGGTTATGATAAGGCTTACGCCGCGCAGCCTGGCTTCATCTACGGCGGCCTGGCTTATGTCATAGCCTTCCTTCTCCCGGTGCGGTATGTACCAGCTTACGTCCGCCTTCATAAGCCTTAGCACTCTTACCAGGAGCGCGGTGCTTGTAACGCCATCTACATCGTAGTCGCCGTGCACCATAATCTTCTCGCCGCTGTGGACTGCCTTAAGCGTGCGTTCCACAGCCCGGTCTACACCGTCCATAAGGCTTGGGTTGTGAAGGTAGCCTATGCCTGGAGAAAGGAAGGAGGAGGCTTCATCCAGGCTTGATATCCCTCTGTTCAGGAGCACCCGCGCAAGCACAGGGGAGACGGGCAGCGCGTTTTCAAACTCTTCCAGAAGCGTCTTATCCGGTTGAAGCAGTTTCCAATTTTTTTGTGCCGGTTGGAGGTTCATAATTTTATACCTGAGAAAATAGAGAGCAAATGTATCCCTTGCCTTCTACTATGTAATGCACTTAAAGCAAAGGGGCCTGCAGCCAGACTTTCTTGCAGCCGCAGGCCCCGATTACCTCTATTAAGCCGGTTATTTTCAGCCTATGGATAAAATGCAATCAGGTTATCATATAAACGGCAGCCTGTTTTGTTTTTATCCGATGGCTGCTACTAGTACCCGGCAAAAAAAGTTTTAATGGTTAACTATGCTTCGGCAGCGGCGTGCTTTGCACTCTGCGACCGAAGCATCAATCCCCATAATTAATTTGGCGGGATACTAGCGGCGTGTAAACTTAAATATGTTCTGGATGCTTCGGCCCGCGAGTACCTTGGCATGCCGCCGGAGCAAGGGGCATCAACCCCCGGGATGATACTTCGGCAGCAGAGCCGAAGGCGCCCGCTGCCGAAGCATGGTTTGAACTTATAAATTCAAGTTTACAGAGTACTAGTAACGGCGCTTGTTACTCTTCTTTTTCTTTGCCTTGGGTTTTGCAGTACCGGATGGCTTTGCACCGGCTTCCGCCACTGCTGCTGCAATGGCGGGCTCCTGCACAGATTCCTGTACAGGCTCCAGCGGCTTCAGGTCTTTAGCCTTTACAACATTTGCGTGAACCGAAAGAGTTGATCCCACTCCTTCTCCCGTAATCCTCTGCCATAGCACCAGGAACTGGCTTGCGTTGAAGATTGAGGAGTATGTTCCGGTAACAACGCCCAGGAGCAGCGCAAATACAAACTGCCGTATGTTGTGGGCGCCGAATATGTAGAGCGCCGTAAGCGTAATCACAACTGTGAGCGATGTGTTTATAGACCTTGCGAAGGATTGCAGAATACTCCGGTTCACAAGATCATCAAAGGCTTCGCCCCGGCTCTTATGCTTCAGGTTCTCACGGATACGGTCGAAGATAACTATGGTATCGTGCGTGGAGAACCCTATAACCGTAAGGACTGCCGTTACAAACAGGCTGTCTATCTCCCAATGCAGGAAGTAGCCCAGTATGGCAAACGCTCCTATGATTACGGCCACGTCGTGCAGGGTTGCCACAACGGCGCAGACACCAAACCGGAGCCCCTGTACAAATCCGCCTACGGAGAACCGGATTGCAAGGTAGAGTATTATGGCTATTGATGCCAGGAGCACCGCCATTACGGCGTTGGTTTCAAGCTCCTTGCTTACTGACGGGCCAACCTGCTCTTGCGATTGCACGGTGAACTCGCCTGCTTTTGCGGCTATGGCGTCTTTAACCTTTGTTATATCCTCTTGCGGAATGAACTTTGATCTGACAAAGACTTCCCGCGGGTCACTGGTGGACTTCTGAATCATGCTGCCGGAGAGACCCACGCTTGTAAGCGCGGAATCTATCTTTGCAGTATCTGCCGGCTGCTTGAACTCAAGCTGCAATAAACTGCCGCCGGTGAAGTCTATACCGCGGTGCAGACCGCCCATACCCCAGAAGATCATGCCCGGAATAAGCACTGCCGCGGAGAGCGCGAACCACAGGTACATATGCTTTACAACATTTATCTGCCTGCCTGTACGGCCCGTAACCCACTGCCTTCTAAGACCGAAGAGCGCGGGATGAGTGGCTACGCCGGTATTTACCAGAAGGTAAAGGATGGTTCTGGTAACGGTAATTGCGGTGAACATACTTATTGCCACACCAAGTGCAAGCACCACGGCAAAGCCTCTTATTGGGCCGGTGCCGTAGTAGATAAGTATGGCGCAGGTAATAATGGTACACATGTTGGAGTCAAAGATAGAAGTAAACGCCCTGGAGAACCCTGCATCAATGGCGGATTTAAGGGTCTTTCCGCTGCGTAACTCTTCCTTCAACCGCTCAAAGATAAGTATGTTGGCATCAACCGCCATACCTATGGATAGAATGTACGCCGCTATGCCGGGAAGCGTAAGCGTAACGTGAATCAGCTTGAACGCCGCCAACGTAAGCAGGGCGTATATGATTAAGGCCAGGTCTGCAACAAGCCCGGGGAGCAGGTAGTAGATTACCATGAAGAGTACTACGGCGGCCAATCCTATGGCGCCCGCAGTCACGCTTTTATCAACGGAACCCTGCCCCAGGGTGGCTTCAACCTGTGTTACCTGTATAACCTTAAGCGGAACGGGGAGCGCGCCGGCGTTTATTGTCTCCGCCAGCTTCACGGCCTCTTCCGTGGTAAAGTTGCCGCTTATTATAGCGCGGCCGTCCAGAATAGGCTCTCTGATCTCCGGAGCACTCAGGATGCGGTCTTCCATGATTATAGCCAGGTGCTCACCCACGTTCCGGCGGGTGAAGTCTGCAAATTTCTTTTTGCCGGTGCGGGTGAACTCTATGGCAACCACATTTGCGCCCATCTTCTGCTGATCTTTTGTGGCTTCGGACTTGGGCGAGATATCGTCACCGGTGAGTATGAGCCTGGATTCAGCTATAATCTTGGCTGTGGGGACATCGTTGCCGGCTGCATCGGTGAAGTGGTAGATTTCGTTGCCGGAATCGTCCTTTTCAACTGACATGCTGTACTTTGCCCCGGGATGGCGGGCTGTCTTTACATTCTGCAGTTGGCGGAACTCCATTCGGGCGGTGGACTGAAGGGCTGCTATGGCCTCGTCCTTGTTCTGGATGTCCGGCAGCTCTACTATAATCTGGTCCGTGCCCTTGCCCTGGATCAGCGGCTCGGCCACGCCCTGGATATCTATACGGTTGCGGATGATCCTGATTATGCTGGGGAGGTATTTGTTTGCATCCCACGTCTGGCCTTTGGGCAGCTGTTCTGTCTGTGCCTGAAGCACAACTCTTACGCCTCCCGCAATGTCCAGGCCTTCCTTCATGGGCACTTTGATTGTAATTACTATTGCAGCAATAACAAGTGCAAGTATAACAGATGACATTAACGCTAGCTTATTTTTCAATGTGTCATATCCTCCCAGAGTGCGTACGGCAAATGAACCTCTATTAAAAACTACCGCACGACATGTAATTATAACTGACGTAATTATTGTTGTCAAACAGAATACGGCCTGAAAAAAGTAATCTCAGCGCCCCCTGATTTGGCCGATTGTTGTTTGGCTCTATTAGAGTGAAACTCCATTTATAACCAGCTTGAACTTGCAATCAAGCATCTCTGCTGCGCGGCGGCATATGAGCATCCTTGAGAGGAATATCTCAAAATAATCCGTAACGCTTGCAGATTCCACATCTACGCCAAGTTCAAGGCTTATGATCTTTGCTTCTTTATCAACCCTTAAGTAAGATTTATGCACGGCGTGGTTTACCCTGTCATGGATATCAAAGGCCACGGGATTAGGGTTCTGCACGCGGGAGTAGTGCACATC
The DNA here is from genome assembly GCA_937875395.1 of uncultured Armatimonadota bacterium. Taxonomy (GTDB): domain Bacteria; phylum Armatimonadota; class UBA5829; order DTJY01; family DTJY01; genus CALNCU01. Next base: position 9,846 of record CALNCU010000270.1, read on the forward strand.
GGACTTATCTGCAATTATTACGGCGGCTGTAATAGGGTTGATGGGGCAGCCGGAATCTTCTGCATGATTCCCTATGGCGCCCATGATATCTGCTATCTCCGCCGTGTCCATACCCTTGCCTACAAGTATGTAATGGGCAAGGAGCGCGCAGGTTTCCGGGTGGTTCTGCCTGTTTATAACATTGCCTATATCATGCAGGTAACCGGCTATTCCGGCGAGTTCTGCCGCACGTTTGCCCATGTTAAGTTTCAGAAGGATGCCGCGCGCCACCTTAGATACAATCTCTGCATGCCGGAAACCATGTTCCGTAAAGCCTATTGCGGCCATCTGCTGATTGGCCTTCTCCAGGTAGACCTGCACCTGCGGGTCTTGCATTATATCGTTTAACGTAATCTTTGCCATGTTTACTCCTGACATCTGCGGGCACTCCATATCTCCGGGTGCTAACCTTCTCATTCTTCATCCGCCGCGTATTTTGACATAAAATCCCGCCGGAATTCTTCTACGCTGTCTTTGGCAATGGCCGCCCGCAGACCGTTTATTACCCTCTGGTAGAAATAGAGGTTATGGTATGTTGCAAGCCTGGCAGCAAGAATCTCTCCCGCCTTGTACAGGTGGCGGATATAGGCCCTGGTGTAGTTGCGGCAGACGGCGCAATTGCACTCCGGGTCCAACGGTGTAAAATCATCTATATACTTTGCATTTTTTATGTTGATGCGGCCGTAGGTGGTGTACATGGAACCGTTCCGCCCCAGCCGGGTGGGCAAAACGCAATCAAACATGTCTATGCCCATCATAACAAAATCAATTATATCAACGGGCGTACCCACGCCCATAAGGTAACGGGGCTTCTCTTCCGGCAGAAGCGGGGCGGTCCAGCTTACAACGTCCTGCATCTCTCCCTTAGATTCTCCTACGGATACTCCGCCTATTGCGTTCCCGGGGAGGTCTTGCGCGCCCACAAATTCTGCGCTCCACTCTCTAAGGTCGCGGTAAACCCCGCCCTGCACAATGCCGAAGAGCGCATGTCCCCCGGGGGCGGATGCCTTGCATCTACAAAGCCAATCATGCGTGCGGCGGGTGGCCTCTTTTGTGTATTCCCAGGTGCTTGGGTGCGGCGGGCACTCATCAAAGGCCATTATAATGTCTGCGCCTATTGCGCCTTCTATCTCCATTACGCGCTCGGGGGTAAAGTTGTGTGAGGAGCCGTCTATGTAAGACTTAAACATAACCCCTTCTTCTGTAATCCTCCTGAGATCCCCCAGGCTGAAGACCTGGAAACCGCCGCTATCTGTAAGGATGGCGCCGTTCCAGTTCATAAATTTATGCAGGCCGCCGGCTTTTTGTATAAGCTGGTGCCCGGGGCGCAGGTAGAGGTGGTAGGTGTTCCCCAGAATAATCTTAAAACCCATCTCGCAGAGCTCTTCCTGGGTGACGGCTTTTACGGTTGCCTGCGTGCCTACGGGCATAAAAACCGGTGTCTCTATTAAAGCATGCGGAGTTTTAATGCGCCCTAGCCGGGCGGCTGTTCCGGTGCTTTTGGCCGTTATCTCAAACTGAAAATGCGGGAGTTGGTTCATAGGTGCTATTAGTATATTGCGTGGCGGGGGCTGTAGTCAAATATGGAACCCCCGGCGCCTGTTAGCTGTTCCCAATTGGCAAGGCAGAAAAAATCTATAGCATATACATCATCGGCGGAGAGAGTACTCCCCCGGAGAGACAGATATCTGGTGAAAGGCAAGTACTTTGCCCAAAAAGTTATGATTTTTAACCATGCTTCGGCAGCGGCGTGCCAAGGCACTCTGCGACCGAAGTATCGTCCCGGGGGATTTTACCGTCCTGGGCTTCGGCAGCGGCGCCTCCGGCTCTGCGACCGAAGTATCGCCTCGGGGGTGCTTAATTACAAAGGCTTTGGCAATAAAAACGGGCGGAGGGATAAACCCGTCCGCCCGCATGCATACGGTTATTTGTTTATCAGGCTTAAACCTTTACGGGGGCCTTTGCATCGCTGGATTTGTAGGCTGCAAGCGCCACCGCAAGCGCCGCCAGACCATCTTCACCCGTAATGCTTACCGGACGCCCCTCTGCAACTGCAGAGACAAAGTCTTTAACCAGCCAGTAATCTGTGTTGTCTCCCCAGCCCGGCCACATGGCGGCCATGTCCTTGTCTGAGTAGAGGCTGAACGATTGGGCGAAGAGATCTACTTCTATCACGCCTTCCGTGCCCAGAATGCTCATGGTTACGTCTCCCCATGTGGGGAAGCTCTTGGGGCGGGTCCAGCTTGTATCCAGTGTAGAGAAGACTCCGTTTTCAAAGGTGATGGAGAGCATGCCGCAATCATCATACTTGTCATGGAACATTGCGTTGCTTATCTCTGCGTATACCTCTGACGGCTCGCTTTCAAGAATCCAGCGCATAAGGTCTGCCACGTGGACGGTGTGGTCTATAACGGCGCCGCCGCCGCTCTTGGCTTTATCAATAAACCATCCGCCCGGCATTTTGCCGTGGTTTGTACCTTTTATAGAGAGCACTTCTCCTATGCGGCCGGCCAGAATTGCCTCCCTGGCCTTTATTACTGCGGGGCTGTACCGGCAGGGGAACGCCGTCATAAGCTGCACATTGTTTTTGCGGCAGGCATCTATCATGGCCTTTGCATCTTCTACGTTTGTAGAGATGGGCTTTTCGCACATAACATGCTTTCCGGCCTCTGCCGCCATAATTGTGAGTTCTTTGTGCATGCAATTCTCTGAGGTCACTATAACGGCATCAATGTCCTCTTTCAGCAGTTCCTGGTAGCTTGGGATGAACCGGGTTTCAAACTTCTCTGCCATCTCCCGGCCGCGGCCGGGATCATGATCGGCTATTCCCATAAGCCGGGCTTCCGGGAGCTTGCACACGGCGGCGGTGTAGGCATAGGCATGCATATGCGCAAAACTCATAACTCCTATTTTGACTGCCATTTTCTAACCTCCCACCTTGACCGGCTTGCCGGTTCTGATAGATTCTATAGCTGCAAGCGCAATCTCTACTGCGCGCATGCCCTCTTCGCCTGATACCGGCGAAGGAGTATCGCTCTCCACGCAGTCTATAAAGGCTTTGAGTTCCCTGTAGTACGGGTCTTCCATGAGGGGGCTTTGCGGAACGGTCTCTTTGCCGCCTGCGCCCGGCGCAGAAATAACCAGGGGGACGGATTTTTTATTATCAAAATCAATCAGCCCCTCATCGCCCGCAACTTCCACCTTAACGGAGAAGCCGCTTGTAGAGTGTGCCCAGTTGCCTTCTACGTGGGCTATTACATTATTCTTCATTCTAAGCGTTACAAGCGCATAATCCAAGTTGGGGAGGCAGCGGTCTATAAGCCCCTTGGCAAAGACTGTGTCTACTTCTCCAAATGTGGTGCGCAGCCAATCAAAATCATGAATAATGGTGTCTAATATTACGCCGCCGCTCTGATCGTAATCTGCAAACCACCTGCCGGGATGGCCTCCGCCGCGGGTTGTGCGTACAACGGCGGGCTTTCCCACTGCGCCGGATTCTACCTGCTCCTTGATTGCTGCAAACTCCGGGAAGAAGCGCACTACATGCGCAACCATAAACTTTACGCCGGTGCGGTTTGCCGCATCTATCATTGCGCGGCAGTCTGCAAGGGTGCGGGCCATGGGTTTCTCCAGAACCACATGCTTTCTGGCTTCCATTGCCCTGATTGCATACTCTTTATGAAACGGCGTAGGGGTACAAATATCTACAACATCCGGGCTGGCGGATTTTAGCATCTCGTCAAAATTGGTGAACGATGGAACGCCCAATGTTCCCGCCAGCTTGGCCGCCGCCTCCGGTATAACATCTACTACTGCAACCGGCTTGACATTCGGCATTTTGGCATAGGCGGCGCCGTGTACCCCGGCCATGCCGCCTGCGCCTACAATGGCGACTCTTTGCACTATAGAACCTCCTGTAAGGAATTGTACACTACCTGTCTTTTCGCTCCGGGAGTCAAAAATCCTTCTCTTATGCCACCCCGGATTTTATGTCTCTGTCAGCGGAACCCCGGCCTTGCAGAGCGGACATTCGGCGGGTTCGTACTTTGCCACGGAGAGGCTTAGCAGAGACTCTGTTTTTACGCCGAAATCTATTGATCCGCCCGTACGGTCTACCAGCAGGCCCACCCCGGCAAGCACGGCGTTGTTCCGTTTTACCACATCTATGGTATCCCACACGGAGCCGCCGGTGGTAAGGATGTCATCCGCTACCAGCACGCGGGTTTGCAATAGAGCCCGGCACCCGCGTTTGAGCACCCGGCCGCCCTGCCCCTTTTCTGCAAAAATCCCCCGTGTGCCAAGCTGCTTCCCTATCTCATAGGCAAGCAGCACTCCGCCCGTTGTGGGGCCCAGCACCAGCTCTATGTTATCATCCTTGAACCGGCCGGCAAGCTCTGTGCAGAGCGCCTCTACATACCTGGGGTATTGCAGAACCTGGAATTTCTCGAAGTATGTATCGCTATGCAGGCCGGATGTAAGCTTGAAATGTCCGTTAAGAAGCGCCCCGGAATCCTTGAAGATTTGGAGCACCTGGTCTTGTGTGAGCATTTTTATATCTCCATCATGAAAAACGGCTGCGAGCCGTATTATACTATATTATAAGCTGCCAGGGGGATTCCAGAAGCGATTTTACGCTTGCCAGGAACTTGGCCGCCGGTACGCCGTCCAGAATTCTATGGTCAAAGGAGAGGCAAAGGTTCATCATGCTGCGCACTGCAACCTCACCATCTACAACCGCCGGCTTCTCTGCAATACGGCAGACGCCCAGAATTGCCGCCTGTCCGGTAACAATTATGGGATCAAACACGTCTATGCCAAAGGCGCCCAGGTTTGTTATGGTAAAGGTTCCGCCGGAGATATCCTCCGTGCCAAGACCCTCTCCCCTGGCCTTTGCCACAAGCCTCTTTGCCTCCAGAGAGATTCCGGCAAGGCTCATCCGGTCTGCGTTTTTAATAATCGGCACAATAAGGCCCTTATCTTCAAGGGATGCGGCAAGACCTATGTTTACGTCTGCAAAGATCTTTATCTCATTCCCCTGAATGCTGGAGTTCACCATGGGATACTCAAGTAGTGCCATGGCGGCGGCTTTTACTATCATATCCGTATAGGTAAGCCTGGAGCCGTACCTCTTCTCAAACTCGCCTACAAGCTGCGTGCGAACCTTCACCGCTTCCGTCATATCCACTTCAAGGGTAAGGGTTACGTGCGGGGCGGTCTGCGCGCTCTTGGCAACGTTATCCGCCACAATCTTGCGCATGCCGGTGTATGGAATGCTCCTTGCCTCTATCCCGGCAGATGGAGCGGCAGGCGCAGCGGGGGCCGTCATCTGAAGGACGTCGCTGCGGGTGACTCGCCCGCCTGCCCCAGAACCGGCAACTCCGCGAAGGTCTACGCCCTCCGCACCGGCAATGCTGGCTGCAAGCGGCGTGGCCTTGACTTTGTTACCATCTATGTATGCCTGAACGTCCTTCTCTACTATTCTGCCGCCGGGGCCTGTGCCCAATCCGGCCAGAACGCCTATATTAATACTGTGCTCATGGGCAAGCATGCGTGCTCTGGGAGAGATGAACGTCTTGGATGGCGATACGGATTCCGCCGGGGCCTCTATAGAGAGCGCGGGGGCAGATTCCATGGTTATATCCACCGTCTCTTCCACGGCGGCAGGCCGCACGGCCGCTTCCGCCAGCAGAGAATCTATGGGCTCGTCCGCCGTGCCTATTATGGCTACGGGAGCCATGATGGGCACGGTATCATCTACCTTGGCTATAATCTTTCTTAAAATTCCGGATTCAGGGGCCTCTACTTCAAGGTTTACCTTGTCTGTAAGCACTTCAAAGAGCGGCTCATCCTTCTCTACCTTATCCCCCTCCTGCTTGAACCACTGGGTGATGGTGCCTTCCTCCATCGTCTGACCAAGCATGGGGAGTATTACTTTTGTCGCCATGATAACACCTCTGGTACTCTTTGGGAATAAATGTTTCTTAGTATAGAATACACCATAGCCGGAAGGGCATGCAAGTATTTGGATGAGGTTGGGTACTCTCTTACGCTCCAAACTTTGCAAGCACAAGCCTGCGGGCGGAATCCTTATCGCCCGCCGCCAGCCTGCCCTCTATAACCTGATCCAGCAAATAGTTCTTTACCTCTTCAATTTTGGGGCCGGGAGGGATGCCCAGAAGAGTCATTATCTCGTTTCCATCCAGAGGGCTCTCCAGTTCCTGAACCTGCTGCTTAAATAGCGTATTCTCCATGCGGCGCTGAAGCTCGTCCAAATCTGAGAGGGAGGCGCTGGGGTTTGCGCCCTTTCTGTCTGCCTTTGCCAGAAGCACCAGGTCAGCTGCGTCGCTGTTGGCATCGCGCATAAGGCGTTTCACGGCAGAATCCTTCCATTCCTTGCGGTATTCCCCTATGCGCATGTGCATAGATACAAGACGCTCCACGCGGCTTATGCGGTTGTTAGAGAAGCGCAGGCGGCGCATAATCTTTTTTGTAAGCTCCACCCCAACGGCTTCATGGCCGTAGAAGTGGCTGTGCCCCTCTGCATCCAGTGTCTTGGTGTACGGCTTCCCTATATCATGGAAGAGTACGGCCAGCCGCAGGGTAAGATTAGCCTGGGGAGGAAGAAATTCCAGCGCATGCAGGGAGTGCTCCCATACATCATGAATGTGCCCGCCGTCCTGAGTTACCCCCTGCATCTTAAGAAGCTCCGGCATAAACTCCTGCAAAAGCCCCGTATCTTTAAGCATGCGAAGCCCCCGCACGGGTTCGTCTGATAGGATGATTTTAACAAACTCATCGCGGATGCGCTCCCTGCTTACTATTACAAGCCTTGGGGCGTTCCGCACAATGGCCTGGCAGGTGGCGGATTCTATCTTAAAATTAAAGCGCACTGCAAACCGGATTGCTCTTAGCATGCGCAGCGGGTCATCGTAGAAGGTTATGTCCGGGTTTGTGGGCGTGCGGATGATTCCGGCATTTATATCTGCAAAGCCTTTGCGGGTGAGGTCAAATATCTCGCCGGTGTGCAGATCTTCCAGAAGGGTGTTTATGGTGAAGTCCCGGCGCATTACATCGTCCATAAGTTCGGCGGGCTCTACGTGAGGCTTCCGGCTCTCCG
>CALNCU010000271.1 GCA_937875395.1 uncultured Armatimonadota bacterium
ATCTTGCCGGTGTATATGCCGGGAGATGCATTCTCCGGCACCTTTACCGTGACCCAGAACTGCTTTATCCCATTTGCGGGTATATCTACTGGAAGAAGTACCGGGCTGTCTTTTACGGGAAAATCTTTTACGGACTGCGACTTTGCTATTGATTCAGCCGATTCTTCAAGGTTGCTTACGCATACGTACTTCTCACCATCAGGGAAGCTGAGTTTAAGATAATTCTCCTCCTTCTCTGTATCTACTTTTACAAGCGAATCATCGTTAAGCAGGAGTTCCGGAACCATTACCTTTTTTAGCTTGTTCTGAGTAATGCCGTACCACGCGCTTCCGGCCTGATACCAGCATTTGACAACTTTTATATCTATGTTGGCAGCGGGGATTACCTTGTTTCCCTGATTTAGATCTTCGGCCTTTACGGTGACGGCATCTACGCCCGGCACGGAGTGGATAACAAAGCTTGCGGGTTCATACTCTCCCTGGGCCGCCGTTACCGTTATTCTGCTGCCCGGCACGCCGTAGAATTCGGCGGGCAATATGGGCACGGAGGATATGGGAGGAACCACAGTAACAGTCAGCTTGCGGTCTCTCGCATTTCCCAGCGATATAAGCGCCGGCAGATTGGATATACCCTCTTCAATCCACTTTATACTGTTACCTATCTGCTGTGCATCTTTAACGGTCATGGCTCCGCGGGCTTTTATGCTTTTTATGCGGGGTTCTAACGCAAATATGCTCTCTTGGATTTCCTTTTTAAGCTTCTCGGCAACATCTCCCTTGGCGGATATGCCCTTAATACTTTGCGCACTCCGGGCAAGGCTGTTCTCCCACTCGCTTATTCTTTTATCAATTCTGGCTTTTATAGGCGCCCACCTTGCTATAATTTCCTTGCCATATTCGGCGGAAGCGGGAACCTGGCCTTCCACCTTAAAATCATCAAGGTAGAGTACTACTCTATCACCCTTGTTGCCATAGAGGCGGATAACCATATCCGTAAGGTACCTGCCTGCATTGGAAAGCTCCGGGTTACCCCAATCATACTTGCGCAGGTCTGCAGACATGGCTATATCCACCAGGTCGCCCTGTATGGAGAGCCATTTATCCTTGTCCTTCACTCTGCACATGGAAGGGCAGGTGCCTGCTACCGTACCGGGCAGATATGAATATGTTGGAGCAATCTGGACAGTACGGGCTGTTGTGCCCTGCCCAAGAAACACTTTGCCGGTAAACTTTAGCCTGCCCTCCGCAGGCACGGGTTTTGGCATGGGAACACACCAGTAGAGGTAAGAGCTTGACCCAAATGTAACATCCAGTTTGAAGCATTTCCTGCCCTCTGCGCTCTTCTCATCCGTGACACCCTTGAAGTTAATGGTGTGCATCTTATCGCCCACCCAGAACTTCACCGGATCGTTTGCTTCAAAATCTACCGTGTGGCTATATTCCACCGTTGGCATATCTGCTGCATTTGCCGGGTGCATAGCACACGGAAAGATCAACATACAGGCGCCAATAATCAAAATCTTTCTTAACATATCGCAGTCCTCCTCTTTTCTGCCTTAGCTGTTAATTTATCAGAATCTCTTTTCCATTTTCATCTACGACGCCTATTACCGTAGTTTTGCTGATGCTCCAGAGAAGAGCCTCCTTTAGCTTCCCCTTATCACAGGCTGCCACATGCCCATCTGAGAAGCAGACATCAGCCAGCCCATTATGCCTTAAGTGAACTCTGGCTTCGTAGTTTGGGAAAAAGCCAAATTTGTAGAACTGCTTCTGATAACTACCATAACCGCTAACCATACCAACGCTGTCGGCAAGGAGTATAAACTGCGCGGGCTTGTCTATGTTATACGCGTTAAGGCTGCGCCAGGTTGACCAGCCAGCCGGCGGTGATGCCATTGACCTATATGGACACGAAGATATTTGGTAATCGTTAATACCGTAGCTATAGTAATGGCCGCTCCATGTAACAGGCTTTTGCGTGGGGCAGAGACATACATCTCTGCTTTTTATATAGTCGTTGTTATACAAGCACTCGGCCCATGTTACGTCGACTCCTGCACTGCTTTTGGCATGTATATACACCCAGCCATCATAATCCTGCGCATACATGGAAAAGGCTATTCCGCACTGCTTAAGGTTGCTTATGCATTTGGTCTGCTTTGCCTTCTCACGCGCCTTGGCGAAGACCGGAAATAGAATTGCTGCAAGTATTGCTATTATGGTTATAACTACCAGCAATTCTATTAGCGTGAATCCTTTACGTATTGCATGTTTATCAATGACAAGCATGGTGCGCCTCCCTATCTAAAGCGATACTATTTTAAGCCTTGCTTTAGTTTAGATACTTACACTTCTAATGCACTTTGAAAAGCCGGATAAGACAGCAAGTCCAGATCCTCTATCTTTGCTATGGTTATCTCTTCCTTCCCACCCATGGGGAACCCGCAGGAGCCTCTGATTATCAGCTCAGATGGGATTACTGTTCTCTTTTCTACAGGCTCCTTGCCCTCAAGTATTTTATTGAGCACTCCCACCGCCTGTTCTGCAAGGGCGGCAGCCCGGGTGTTCAGCACTGTGATATTTCCTGCCGGAAACGGGCTGGAACCGCTGCTTGAGTAGGAGATAAGGCCAAGATCATCCGGCAGCGATATTCTCTGCTCCGTGAGGTAACCCAGGGCGGATATTGTAAGCTCCGTGCCGCGGGTAAAGAGTATATCCGGTTTATGGTTCTCTATTACCTCCCTTGCCAGCTGGTAACCTACCTTCTTCTCTGCACCTTCCATAACATGGAATGAATATTCCAGGCCGTAACCGGGGCAGAGGGTGCCCAGATAAGTCTGCATATCTGCATCTTTCTCTGCGCTGATAACGGCTATCTTCCTGCATCCTATCTTTTTAATGTGGAGCAAGCACATGTTTATAGAGTAGAGCTTGTTTGTGATGGTGCTGTAGACATCCTCGCCGGGAATGCCTACGTTTACCCAGACAAACGGTATTCCATTTTCCTGCAGCAGCCTTACATCATTGACGGGCATACGTGTGGCAAGTATTAGCCCGTCAAGGTTCTTCTTCTTTATGTTTTTCCAGAACAGAGGATTGTCTTTCATCCCGACCGATGAAGGAGTGCTGAATATCTGGAGATTGAGCCCCAGCCGGGAACACTCGTTTGAAAGTGCACAGATAACCGTTGAAAGAAAAGCGCTGGATGTGTTGTATATGTCAAGAAAGGTTACTCCCACAGTCCTGGGTTGGGAAGCGTAGCACTCCAGCAATCTGTCTTTATCTTTTATATACAGACCTTTCCGCTGGTATCCGCAGACTATCCCCTGGGATTTCAGATAATCTATAGCCTTTATTGCAGTGATCATGCTCACGTTATAGTTTCTGGCTATCTCACGCACGGATGGCAGCTTTCCGCCATCATCCAGGCGGGCAATAAAACCCTGCGCAAGGCTTTCGCACAACTGCAAATATAAGGGCTTATTCTGTTTAGCATTCAGTACTGTTGGCTCCATATCTGTTATTATATTATGATAACAGATTCCTGTCAATATTTTTTTACACAGGTGTTACTATTCAGGGAAAATGTTCCAAACAGTGCAATGGAAGGATGCAAGCAACAAAAGGGGCGAACTTTTCAGGCGATATTGGTAAATATATTGGCAAAACATG
>CALNCU010000272.1 GCA_937875395.1 uncultured Armatimonadota bacterium
CCCCCCGGGATGATACTTCGGTCGCAGAGTGCCTTGGCACGCCGCTGCCGAAGCACATGTAGATACCTGAGCACCCTATAATGATTTACCCCAGCTCCGCCCGCTGCAGAACAAAGCCGTATTTAATCTTACAAATCCAAATTTATCAGTCCAAAAGCATACACTCTTTTGTTTATGGAAAACAGTATACGGGGTAAGTAGCAGCAAGAGAGAATCAGCCCAATATACTGCCTATTTTAAACCGTCGGCATATTGGGTACGTTAAACCGGATGCCAGAGGCGACTGCCAGGAGGGAACCACTTTGCGATTCTTCATTCTCTTTGCAACATTATTGCTTATTGCAGGCTTATTCTGCACAGCATATGCAAATGACTACCTCATAAAGCCGGGAGACACCATAGGCGTAACCGTGATGGGGGAGGCAGAGCTTACAAAAAAGGTTATTGTAGATCCAAAAGGCAATATCGCCCTTCCGCTTATGGGCAGTATTGCCGTAGCCAACCTTACCCCGGAACAAGCCGCACAGCTTATTGCAACAAAGCTGCGCTCATACCTTAAAAATCCGCAGGTAAGCATAGAACTGGTTGAAGTGTCAAAGATTCCTGTTACGGTTTCCGGAGAAGTAAAAGTCCCCGGAATATACCCGGTAGCAAACGGGGCCAGGGTAATAGATGCCATAACCGCCGCCGGGGGAACCACTCCTAAGGCGGATCTATCCAAAGTAACCATAACGCACGCCGGGAGCAGCGAGAGCATAGTAATAGATTTTAACCGGTTCATGCTCTATGCCGATGCAGTCGCCAATCCCATACTTAATCCGGGCGATATGATAGTAGTAGCCTCTTTTGAAAAGAAATCTCTTGGAATGATCAGCGTTATAGGCGCCGTACGCACTCCCGGCCCGTATCCCATAACACAGGGAATCACCGCCAGGGAAGCAGTAATGATGGCGGGCGGCCCCACGGAACTTGCAGATATAAGGAGCGTACAGCTTAGGCGCGAGGGCGCCAGCCAGCCCGTTCCGGTAGACATAACAGGCTCCGGCTCTGATAACCCCATACTCAATCCGGGCGATGTTGTTTTTATAGGAGTCCTGCGGGCCATGGGTTACTTTACCGTACAGGGTGGAGTAGCCAAGCCCGGCAAGTACGAGATAACGGGGCAGACCACCCTTACGGAAGCAATTGCCGTGGCAGGCGGCACGGCAGGCAAACCCAATCTAAGCCAGGTAAGCATCTTAAGGCCCTCCGGTACCAGCAACCAGGCAATAGCCGTTAACGTGGATGATATTATTTCCGGAAAGGCTTCCGATGTTCCCATAAAAGACGGCGATAACATATATGTCCCACCCGGAAAAGAGAGGCCGCGTTACCTGGAGATAATCTCTGTAGCAATAAGCCTTGGATGGTTGATCTTTAAGCAGTAGCGCCTGAAAATTTATGAATAAACGCCTTGGACAAGGAGTTCTGCCGAAACCCGGCTAACCCCTTAATCTTTGATAAGAAACTACTGGCGTGTAAACTTAATTATGTTCGCGATGCCTCCGGCTCTTCGACCTAAGCATCAACCGCCATAATTAGGTTGGTCTACTACATACCATCTGGTATGCAATCTGTCTTAGGAGGTCTCCGGTGAGATTTTGGGAGCTATATCAAATTCTGCAAAAACGCCGATGGATGGTGGGCGGCCTTGTAGTGGCAACGCTCTTTGCCATCTATATAGGCACCCTGAACGAGAAACAGTATTACAAGGCATCCGTGCAAATAATGCCGTCGCACACTGCGCTCTACCGGCCCATGATGCCCTCTGCCTTGCAGCAGGCGGTAGAGGCCGTGGGAGAGCATAAGACATCCAACCAGCTGCCCAATATAATGAGCCTGCTAAAGAGCCGGGAACTGGCTGCAAGAACGCTTGCCACCGCCGGCATAAGCGGAGATCCGGACAGCCTTATAAGCCGGATAGATGTAAACACCGTGGCAAACCCCGGCGCCCGCAGCCATGATGATCTTGGGACGGACCTTATAGAAGTAACCGTGCGCGACGGAGATCCGGAACATGCTGTGCGCACGGTAAACTGCCTTGCGCATGTCTTTGCCAACTTCTACCAGGAACTAAGCCATCAGGAAGCCGCAGACAACCGCCGGTTCCTTGAATCAGAACTTGTAAGAACAAAAAGAATCATGGAAGATCAGGCAGAAAAGCTCCAGCAGTTTAAGATGGCAAACAGTATTACCGGCGCGGAATCCGCCTCCGACTCCGCCCTGGCCGGATACCGTCAGGCAGCCCTGGACAGGGATGCAGCCCAAGCCGCCCTTGCAGAATCCCAGGCCAAGCTCTCCCAGATAGACAGGCAGCTCCGCCGCACCGGTCCTACACGCACAGTAATGGAGGGCACAAGCAATACCCCAATGCTGCAGCAGCTGGAAGAGCAGCACGCAGGGCTTGTAAAACAGTTGAACGATGCCCGCGCCAGGTATGAAGATGCACACCCGCAAGTAGTGGGGCTTAAAGAATCTATTGAAGAGGTGCAGGCCAAGATTAAGGCAGAGCGGGGCAAGATCAGCACAAACGTCTCCGTTGTAAGAAACCCCGTGTACGAATCCCTTCTGCAGGAGCGGGCAAAGCTTGCCTACGAGCGGGACGGCCTTGCAGCAAGAGCCAGGCAGCTCTCAGCCGCCGCCGCCAGATCCTCCGCAGAACTTCGGCCCGGAGCAGATGTTACCCTGGTCCGGCTTGAAAACGATTTTAAGAACGCGCAGGCCACCTATAATAATCTGCAAAACCAGTTGAACCAGGTAAGGATCAGCGAAAAAGAGACCACCGTAACAGGCGCCATGCGCATAGTAGATGAAGCCGCCAGGGCCAAGGGGCCGCTTGGGGTAAACAAGATAGCCTACCTGGTTATGGGCGGGCTCTTAAGCCTTATGGTAGGCGCCGGAATTGCCGTAACCATGGAATCGCTGGATAACCGCATAAAGACAAATGCAGATGTGGAGAAGCTCTTTGGGCTCTCCCCCACGGCGCTTATTCCAAAGAGCGAGGCGCCTTCAGATTCCCGCCTTGCGCGCATCACATATACAGACCCGCTCTCCCCCATCTCAGAGGCCTACAGGTTCCTGCGTACAGACCTGCTTCTCTCCACGCAGGATACGGATGTGAAGAGTATTATGGTGGCAACGGCCAAACCGGGGCAGGGTGGAACAGTTACTCTTGCAAACCTTGGAATTTCTCTTGCCATGGATGGAAAGCGCGTCATCCTGGTAGATGCAGATATGCGCCGCCCCTGCCTGCACCGCATATTCAAAGCCTCAAACGAATTTGGGCTTTCCAACGTGCTTGCAGGAGAGATGGAGTTCCATGAATCCGTGCTGCATACAGAGGTGGATAACCTCTTCCTTATTCCCGGCGGGCCAACGCCCAGCAACCCTTCGGAACTCCTTGGGTCTCACCGGATGAGGGCGCTTGTAGAGTGGCTTTCAGATCAATCAGATTACGTTCTGCTGGATACCCCGGCCGCCGTGGCCTTTACGGATGCCGTGGTGCTTTCAAGAGTAGTTGACGGGGTGATCCTTGTTGTGCGCGCCCAGCAGGTGCCAAGGGGCGCAGAGGAGCAGGTTAAAAGTATGCTTGCAAAGGCCAATGCAAACATTCTGGGCGTAGTGCTAAATGATGTAGAGCCGGAAAATGTGGACAGCTACTACTACCATTCGCACTACTACCCGCACATGTGGAGCAAACGGCTCAAGCTCTCTGATAGCTTTGCAAGCGGGCGATCTCTGCCGCCTGTTAATGGACAAGATTAGCGGCGTGAACGTGCTTAACGGGCTGATCCTGCGGGGAGGGAGATACCGTGTAGCCGTCGGTGAGCTGGGCAATCTGCCTTAGCTTCTCTATTTCACGCTTGATGTCTATGGAATCTATCTGGCGGCTATCAAGCGCATTTATTACGCGTTCGGCAAGCCGGATGGCGCCCAGCACCAGCATTTCATTTTCGTAGTCTACATAGACATGAAAACGGCCTCTGGGGTCTATCCGCCAGTTCCACTGGGTTTCGCCCCTAAGGATTCGGGCTTTTTTAGCCTGGCCCTGAATTTCAATAATCAGGTGCTCAAAAAGATGAGGAATCTCTGTGGCGCGCGATTCCTTTTTAAAAGTATAGCCGTTGTCATTATCGCACCTGTGCTTGGCAAGGTGGGGAAACAGCTTAAAGAGCAGGCGCGGGATGTGCGGAGCGTGCTCCGTGGAGTACCGCGTAGGATCCGGCATTTCGACAACAAGCTTAACCCTGTTGCCATCATAAAATAAAATTTCAACGACTTTCAAAGGACGTGCACCCCTTTGGTAGATATGGGCGGTATACCCGCCTCCAATTTTTATACGATAGTTTAACACGTGTGGAGTAGTGTTGTAAAGGGAGTTTGTGAAAATTTTGAGAATAGCTCTGATTGCACCTCAGCCATTTATTGATATTCGCGCCACATCTATGGAAAATTTGCGACTAAGTCGTTTACTTGCAGATGCCGGGCACACGGTGGATGTGCTCACCTATCCCATAGGCGACGCGCCGGAGCATCCGGGGGTCAACATCTGTAGATGCAGGCCGGTTCCCGGAGTCAGGAGTGTAAAAATAGGTTTTTCCGGGGCAAAACTCTTTCTTGATGCAAATCTTCTGTCGCTGGCCGCAAGACTTGTGCGGGAGCGCCGGTACCATTGCATCCACGGTGTAGAAGAGGGCGCCATGATAGGCATACTGGCACGGCGCAAAGCAGGCATCCCCGTGATATACGATATGGATTCCGTAATGAGCTATGAAATCTCTGCCGGAAGGTTTGGCCGCGTGCCCTTTGCGGCGCGGTTTATGCGGTGGGCGGAATCCTGGGCAATAAGAAACTCAGAGATGGTGATTACAATATCAGACGCCATGGCAGATTTTGTGCGCCGGCACAACCCTTCAAAGGAGGTGGTAATAGTGCCGGATGTGCCCATGCCGCTTCCGGCGGGCGGTGCAGATCGTAAAAAGGGAGAGGAGCTGCTGCCGCCGTGCGCGCTTGGGGGCAGCCGGATTATTATGTACACAGGCTCTCTTGCCGCATACCAGGGAATCCCCGCGCTTGTGCGCGCAATGCCCTTTATAAAAGAGAAGGCGTCGTCCGCAATCCTTGTAATTGCAGGCGGAAATCAGGAAGAGATATCCCGGCTGTCGGCATCCGCCGCCAAAATTGGGGTTGGGGAGAGCGTACTCTTTCTGGGCAAGGTGCCGCCGCCGGATATCCCCCACCTGCTCACCGTGGCGGATGTGCTTGTCTCTCCCAGGACAGGAGGGATAAATCCGCCCGCAAAAATTTACACATACATGCAGTCCGGGAGGCCTGTTGTGGCTACGGATATCCCCGCTCACTCCTCCGTCACCGGCAGGGATGCAGCAAGGCTCACACCCGCAGAGCCGCGGGGGATAGCGGAGGGCATTCTATGGGTTCTCTCTCACCCGGTGGAGGCGCGCCGCATGGCGGAGGCGGCCAAAGAGAAGGTTCGCGGGCTTACGGTAGAAGCCCAGACAACCCCCATTATAAGGGCCTATGAAAGACTTTGGGAGAGGCTGAACGCCTGCAAAGAAATAGAGGTTTAAAATGCCAAAAATCAGCACTGTTTCAAAGATGGCGGCAACATACAAAGGGTATGTAAGGCGAGTGCAGGAGTGCGCGTACCCCCCCACAAGAATCTGGGTGGAGGCTTCAAGCCACTGCAACCTTAAATGTTCATTCTGCGGAAACAGAAAACTCCCCCGCCAGGATCGCGGCTACATGGATTTTCAGCTCTTCAGCCGCATTGCAGATGAATGCTCCGGCAGATGCAGCCAGTTCAACCTTTTTCACAGGGGGGAATCTCTCCTTCACCCAAGGATAGGGGAGATGGTGCGGTATGCCGGCCAGAGGGGCATACGCACCCGCATAAACACAAACGCCACCCTTTTAACAAAAGAGATATCAAGGGAGCTTATAGAATCCGGGCTGGATATACTCTCATTCTCCTTTGACGGCTATGATCCCGTAATGTACGAATCAAACCGCCCCGGCGCAAGCTTTGAAAGGGTGCTTGCAAACATATTGGGGTTCCTTGAGATGAAAAAGCGGCTTGGCTCAAAGAAGCCATTTACAAGCATAGAAGTAATGGAGATTGCCAATCTGCCCCAAGAGCAGGTGATAAGAGAACGTAAAGATTTCTTGCTCACTTTCCGCTCACTGCCGCTGGATAAGTTTGCGGTAAGGGAGCAGCATAACTGGGCGGGGCTTATAAACCACAACAGGCTGCTCCCGGCAAGCAGGATACCCTGCCCGCTTCTATGGCATGCCATGGTAGTCTTTTGGGATGGGAGTGTTCTGCCCTGCCCGCAGGATTTCTTTGGACAGTTAAAGCTGGGCAGCCTGCAAAATTCCCGGTTAATGGATATATGGAACGGGTATGAAATGCGGAGATTAAGATGCGAAATGTCTAATCCCAAGAACCTTAAGAGGAGTCCCTGCATCAGTTGCGACCGAATTCTCAGAGCCACTGTTGCGGGCGTCCCCGTAGACTATCTGGGCCGCTTCTTAAGCGAAAACGTATTTGGCAACAGTTGGATAAGCAGAATACTTCCTCATTAAAAGCATAGGAAATTCAAAAATAAGTAAACCTTTTACATTGGAGGAAAAATGTCCAGCGTACTTGTAACGGGTGCCACCGGTTTTACCGGCTCGCACCTTACCAGGAGACTTCTTTCTGAGCGGTTTAAAGTAAGCATTCTTGCCAGGCCAAACAGCAACTACTCAATCCTGGAGCTTCTGGGCGCCAGGGTAATCCACGGCGATGTCACGGATATGGAATCTGTAGAAAAAGCCGTATCCGGCGTAGACACCGTCTATCACACAGCAGCCCTCTTTAGGGCGGCCAGGTTTCCGGACAGCGCCTACTGGGCCACAAATTACGATGGCACAATGAATATTATGCGTGCAAGCCAGAAGGCGGGGGTTAAGCGGATAGTCTACTGCAGCACGGTTGGAGTTCTTGGGCATATAGAAACCCCCCCGGCAGATGAGACCGCTCCGTACAACCCCGGAGATATCTACCAAAAGACCAAGTGCGCCGCAGAACAGGAAGTGCTGAAGCTCTATGAAAGCGAAGGGCTCCCCGTTACGGTGGTGCGTCCGGCTGGCATCTACGGGCCGGGGGATACCCGGTGGCTCAAACTCTTCAAATCCATAGGGCAGGGCAAATTTGCCATGATAGGCAGCGGCAAGACACTTATACACATGGTATATATCTCCGATCTGATAGATCTCTTCCGGCTGGCTGCAGATAACCCTAATTCTCTGGGAAGAGTATACATAGGCGCAGGTGCGCGGTATATCTCCCTAAACGAGCTTGTTGAGACTATTGCAGATACAGAGGGCGCGGCTCTGTCCAGAATGCATATCCCG
The DNA here is from genome assembly GCA_937875395.1 of uncultured Armatimonadota bacterium. Lineage (GTDB taxonomy): Bacteria > Armatimonadota > UBA5829 > DTJY01 > DTJY01 > CALNCU01. The sequence goes on from CALNCU010000272.1 coordinate 7,456, forward strand.
GTTGCGCCCGTCCGGCTTCTAAGCGGCATGTGCGAAGACCTGTGCAGGTGCATAGGGGTGGAGCCTCCGCTCTACAGGCGCAGGGTGGATTTTTTTATAAAAGATAGAGCGTTCAGTATTGCAAGGGCAAAGGCGGAACTGGGCTATGCGCCCAAGGTAGATATGGAAGAAGGCGTACATCGCACTGTTGCCTGGTACCTGGAGGAGGGGCTGATCTAGTGTCTTATGATTCCGATGGGCCGGATAGAACCATGCTGCAGGCAGAACTTCTGGGGGAAGGCAGGTCTGCACTAGATAAATATGCAGATTTTGCCGTGGGGCGGAGGGGGTTCATCCCGTTCATCTCTTACGAGCTCCTCTCCTGGCTTGTGCTGCCCATGCCGGGTGCGCTTGGGCTCTTTTTACGGGGCAGGCTTCTTTCCCGGTTTCTGCGCCAATCCGGCAAAAGCGCCGCACTGGGAAGAAACATCTGCATAAGGCACCCCGGCAGAATAAGCATAGGGTGCGGAGTTATAGTAGACGATGGGTGCGTCCTGGACGCCAAGGGGAGCAGCCCGGACGGCATAACCATAGAAAACGGCGTAGTCCTTGGCAGAAACACAATTATAAGCTGCAAGAACGGCTGCATAAAGATAGAAGAGAATACCAATATCAGCGCCAACTGCATGCTTATATCAGAGACGGAACTCTCTATAGGCAAAAACGTTCTTATAGCCGGCATGAGCTACTTTATAGCCGGAGGAAACCACGGCACCCTGCGCACGGATATCCCCATAATCCGGCAGCCCATGGTGCAAAAGGGAGGCATAAGGATAGAAGATAACGCCTGGATAGGCGCCGGAGTAGCGGTGCTGGACGGCGTAACGGTGGGGCATGACGCCATAGTGGGGGCGGGCTCCGTTGTAACAAAGAGCATACCGCCCTTTGCAGTTGCCGCCGGAGTACCTGCAAGGGTGATAAAGATGAGAATTACGGAACCTGGGGAGGAAGGTATATGAGAAAGCTGAACATTGTGCACATCTGCGATAAATTTGGGATAAGGGGGTCTACAATCCACGGGGTATCCACTACGCTGATCTACTACCTTCCCAAGTTTGACAAGAGCCGGTTCAACATAAAGATGTATGCGCTTAAAAGCCCGGATGCGGCAAGCCGCGCCGTAGAGGATGCCGGGCTGAAAATGGAATACTTAAACAAATCCGCCTTCTCACCCAGAACGCTGGGAGCATTCATAGATGTAATAAAAAGCAACCAGGCAGATATTCTGCACCTGCACGGCTGGACTGCCGCAAACATAGGGCGCCTTGCAGGAAGGATTACCGGCACGCCCACCATTATGCATGAGCACGGTGTAGACCCCGGCTTCCCCATGGTGCAGAGGATTGCAGATAGAATGCTTGTCTCATGCACGCATACAGTGGTGGCCGTCTCCCGTTCCGTCAGAGATTTTCTTGTAAAAGAGAGGTCCGTGCCGCCGGAGAAGATTCACGTAATATACAACGGCGTCCCTATGGAAAACTTTACGCCGGCCTCCCAGGAGGAAGTTTTGCAGGCAAAAAGGGAACTGGGGATCCCTGATATAAGCCCCGTGGTTGGCACCATAGGCAGAATTGATACGCAGAAGGGCCTTACATATTTTTTGCACGCAATCCCGGTTATTCTGTGCTCCGTCCCGCACGCCTTTTTTATGATTGTAGGTGATGGGCCGCGGCGGAGGGAACTGGAGGCGGAGGCAGAGAGCCTGGGAATAGGCGGAAGAGTAATCTTCACCGGGCACAGAAGCGATGTGCCTCTAATGCAGTCCATAATGGATGCGCAGGTATTTCCATCGCTCTGGGAGGGCACACCCCTCGCCATGTTTGAGGCCCTGGCAATGGGCAAGACTATTGTCTCTACAAACGTAGACGGCCTGGGCGAAGTGCTTGCAGACGGAAAGAACGCGCTTGTGGTAGAACCGCGCAATTCCGCCGCGCTTGCAGAGGGGATAATACGGGTGCTTCTAGACCATGAGCTGGCCCGCGTACTTGCCTCCGGTGCCAAAAAAACAAGCCACAATTATGACATAAGGAACGCTGTGAAGAATTTGGAGTCCTTGTATGAAGAGATATGCCTTGGCGCAGGAAGTGTCCGGATTTAGCGAAAGGCCGGTATCCTCCATGCCGTCCGTGTGCCTTCTTGCAGAGACTTTCTACCCGGTTGTGGGCGGCGGAGAGACGCACGCCCGGCTTCTTGCGCGCACGCTTATACAGAAGGGGATGGATGTCTTTGTGGTGACGCGGCGCTCCAGCCGGGACCTCCCCAAATTTGAGCTTGTAGATAATATCCCAACATACCGGGTCCCTCCGGCGGGTATGAAGCGCTGGGGAAAATACCTTATGGTCCCTGCCGCCGTGTTTGAACTTATACGCAGGCGGAAGCGCTATGATATTGTCTTTATCTGCGGATTCCGCGTGCTGGGGCTTCCCGCGCTTGCAGTTGCTCTGCTTGCCGGCAAGGCGTGCGTGCTAAGGGCGGAGACGCTGGGGGAGATGTCCGGCGGATACGCATCTGCGTATAAAAGGCTGCCGCCCGCCGTCTCTTCAATCTTTAAAGGCTGGATAAACCTTAGAAACCGCCTGCTCCGCCGGGCGGATGCATTTACAAGCATAAGCGCCCATGTCTCCAGCGAGCTTCTTTCCTGCGGGGTAGAGGAATCCCGGATTTTCATGTTCTCCAACGGTATAGATACCTCCATCTTCCAGCCCGCAGACCCGCTGCAAAAGGCGTCGCTAAGGCGGCGGCTCAACCTGCCGGAGGGGGGGAGGATTGTAGTCTACACCGGGAAGCTTAACCAGGGGAAGGGGCTGGAATACCTTATCCGGGCGTGGCAGATTGTATCTTCCGGCCACCCTGATGTGCACCTTGTGCTTGTAGGCGCGGGCGGGGGGCAGTCCCTCTCCCGGGAGGAGGAGCTTAAAGGCATGGTGCAGAGCCTTGGACTGGGGGAGACCGTTACGTTTACCGGCTATGTCTCAAACGTCCGCCAGTACCTGCAAGCCTCTGATATATTTGCCTTTCCCAGCGAGAACGAATCCTTCGGGCTCTCACTTGCAGAGGCCATGGCGTGCGGGCTGCCCGCCGTTGCAAGCTGTGCGGGAGCAATACCGGAGATTGTGCATCACGAGGAGGATGGGCTTCTTGTTCCGCCCCGCAACCCGGATGCCCTGGCGGGCGCCATCTCTGCCGTTCTGGATGATTCTTCTCTTGCTCAAAGGCTCTCCGCAAACGGGGAGAGGGCTATTGCAGAGCGTTACTCAATAGATGTTGTGGCAGAGAGATACCGTCTGCTCTTTACGCAAATCTGTCAGGAGAGAAGATGAAGAATGCCGTTAGATTATGCATACTTGCAGAAACCTTCCCCCCTGTGCCCGGAGGGGCGGAGGTGCACGCGCGCATGCTTGCCTCCGGGTTGAACAGCATAGGCATGGAGACCTTTGTCCTTACGCGCCGCTGTTACCCGGATTCACCAAAAACAGAGTCCGTGGACGGCACTCCCACGTTCAGGCTCCCCCCGGTTGCATCGGGCAGATGGGGGAAGTTTCTTATGGCGCCCTTTGCCTTCTTTGAGCTTATGTGCCGCCGCCAGGATTATGATGTAGTCTACGTATGTGCCTTAAGGGTGCTTGGGGTACCGGCGGTGGCCGCGTGCAGGCTTCTGGGCAAGGTCTGCGTGTTACGCGCAGAGACAAACGGAGAGCTCTCCGGGGATTATGCCGCCGCATACGGCAGGCTTCCGCTGTTGGAGCGGGCGGTCTTTAAAGGCTGGCTGGGTCTGCGCAACTTATTTATAAAACGATCAAACGCATTTGTAGGCATAACAGAACTTGCCGCAAGCGAGTTCAAAGAGTGCGGAATTTCGCCGGAGAAGGTCTTTATTATTCCAAACGGGATAGATACAAGCCGCTTCTATCCCGCAGAAAGGGAAGAGCGTCTTTATTTAAGACAGAATCTTGGGCTGCCGCCGGATAAGACGATTGTTGTAAATACGTGCCGCCTGGTAAAAGGCAAGGGCGTGGAGTACCTTCTTTCAGCCTGGGAGCGCGTTGCGGCGGAGAGGGATGACGCCCACCTTGTAATAGTAGGTTCCGGCGGAGGGGAGCCTGCATCCTGCGAAGATGAATTAAAAGAGTTTGTAAGGGAGCACGGGCTTTCTGCCTATGTAACCTTTACCGGGTGGACGGATGACGTGGCGGGCTACCTTAGGGCTTCAGACCTCTTTGTATTCCCCACGGAGTATGAGGGCTTCGGGCTCTCCCTTGCAGAGGCCATGGCGTGCGGGCTGCCGGTAATAACTTCCGGGGTTGGGGGTATACTCTCTATTGTCACGGACGGCATGGACGGCATACTTGTAGAACCCAAAGACCCTGCCGCTCTCTTTAATGAGATTATGCGGGTGCTGGGGAACCCGGAGCTTGCCAGGCATCTTGGGGGGATGGCGGCGCGCACGGCCCTTGAGCGTTACTCCATGAAGAGCGTGGCAGCACAACACTTTGAGCTTTTTACAGACCTGTATGAAAGCCGGTAACAGAGATAAGCGGATATGTTTAGAAAAGCAGCAAAAAATCTGGCAGAGGCTGCATCCACGGCGCTAAACCTTGCAACCTTCCGTTACCCGGGATTTGTGTACGGAGGAGGCCTGTGCGCAGGTTATGTGCCGGTATTCTGCATGCACGGCGCAGAACCGGAGAGCTTTGAGCAGATGCTTGATTACCTTAAATCCAACAGTTACCGCATGCTGCATGCAGATGAATACCTCTCTGTGCTTAAGGGGGAACGCGCCATACCCAGGCGCGCAGTGCTTCTTACTTTTGACGACGGCTGGGGCTCCATGTGGTCCACGGGCTTCCCGCTTATAAAAAAATACGATGCTAAAATTGTTATTTTTCTATCCCCCGGCCGGATAAAATACAGAGATCGCTACCGCCCTAATCTTGATGATCTTGCATGCGGGAAGTGGAAAAAAGAAGATGTAACAGAGCGCGATAAATCTGACCAGCCCCTCCTCTTCTGGGAAGAGATTGCAGAGATGCATGAAAGCGGCCTTGTAGATTTTCAATCGCACTCATTCTCCCACGGCCTGGTGCATAAAAGTCTGGGCGTGGCGGATTTTGTGCACCCGCAGCTTATCTTGCGTTGCAGTTTCCTGGAACTCCCCTGCTTACAGCCGGAGGAGCCGGATTTAAGCCCGCCCGCATCCCGGCTTGGGGAACCCCTGTTCAAATCCGTCCCCCGGCTCTCAGATACCCCGCGAATCTTTATAGATGAGCGGATAAGAGAGAGCTGTATGGATTACGTTAGAGCCTACGGGCATGAAGAGTTCTTTAAATCCCCAAACTGGCGCCGTGAGCTTTTGAGCATAATGAAGCGGATTAATATAAAATCTGCACAAAGATTTAGAACCGAAACCCGGGAAGAACAGGTGCGCGCAATACGTTTTGATCTGGCAGAGGCAAAACGCAGGATAGAAGAGATGCTCCCGGGAAAGACAGTCCGCCATCTCTGCTATCCGTGGCACGCGGCAGGGCGTATTGCCGCCTTTGAATCCGTGCAGGC
>CALNCU010000273.1 GCA_937875395.1 uncultured Armatimonadota bacterium
CATAGTAGCCGGAGTAATCCTGTTCATGCTTGTTGCAGAACTCTTTACAAGCGATGCAGCTATAATACTTCTGGTATTTCTGCTAATATTTGCATGGCGGCAGGTAGGCGGGTTCTTTCAGTACGTTATAACCACAAAAGACCCGTCGGAGAAGCAGCTGAAGGCCGGGATTGCGGCGGGTGAAGAGCTGCTTTGCGCCTACAGGGAGAACCCTGCAAAAAGGGTAGGGCGTTGGCAGAGGATATGGCATACCGGTATGCCTCAGATTATTACCGGCGTGATAATTGTAATGGCCTTGGAGGAAGTTCTTGCCGGGTACTTCCCCGGAATTTTATAATTTGGAGTATAAAAATGTCATCCGGCTTCAGGGTTTTAAAGAGCACAAAAATAGAAGAAGTAGTGCGCAGATCTGTGGCTGCAAGGGATGTCTTTGCCCGGCACGGAATGGAATGCTATGCCTGCTTTGCATCCTCCGCAGAAACAGTTGAAGAAGGCGCACTCATGCACGATATAGATGTAGACCTGCTTGTAAAAGAGCTGAATGCCGCCTGCCGCTCAGAGGAATAGCGGCCGGGATCAAAATGCAAACAAAATGCGTATAAATAGATAGGGATGGAGAAATGATCAGGGAAAAGTTGGCAGAGAGCATAAGAAGATCACTCACAGACGCACAGACCGAAGGAGTGATTAGTTTCGGCATGTTGCCGGAAATAGAGCTGGAGGTGCCCAAGAACACCCAGTTTGGGGATTTCACCACAAACGCGGCCATGGTACTTGCAAAAGAGGCCGGGATGCCGCCTCGCAAGGTTGCAGAGGTAATCCTCTCCCACCTGCATGCACAAGATATAGTGGAACGCACAGAGATTGCCGGGCCGGGGTTTATTAACTTCTACCTTAAACCAACCTGGCTGCACGATGCGCTCTGCCGGATAGCAACCCAGGGTGCGCAGTACGGGCGTTCAGACGTAGGGCAGGGCACCCGCATTCAGGTGGAGTTTGTAAGCGCAAATCCCAACGGCCCTATCCACGTGGCGCACGGGCGTGGCGCGGCAACTGGCGATGTTATATCCAGCATGCTCTCCGCACTTGGGTTTGATGTAACCCGCGAATTTTACGTAAACGATGCCGTAAACAGCAAACAGATGCAGAACTTTGGGAAATCCGTGCACGCCCGCTACATGCAGGCGCTGGGCCACGACTTCCCCATGCCGGAGGACGCCTACCAGGGCGAATACGTAATAGACATTGCAAAAGACATAGTAAAGGAGTACGGAGACAGGTTCCTATCCATGTCGGTGGAAGAACGCATCCGCACCTTTACAGACCTTGCCAAGGAGCAAATGCTGGAGCTTCAGAAGAAAGACCTTGCAGACTTTGGCGTAAAATTTGACGTCTGGTTTTCCGAGCAGACCTTGCATGAGAGCGGCAAGGTAGCCCGCGTCATAGAGATACTAAAAGAGAGGGGCTATGCATACGAAAAATCCGGCGCAGTGTGGCTGAAATCTACAGCGTTCGGCGATGATAAAGACAGGGCGCTTGTAAGAAGCAACGGTCAGCCCACATATATTGCCGCAGATGCAGCGTATCATCTGGATAAATTCAACCGCGGGTTCGAAAAGGTTATAGACTGCTGGGGCCCGGATCACCACGGTTACATAGCCCGCACAAAGGCGGCGGTTGCGGCGCTTGGGTGCGACCCGTCAAAACTTGATATTATCATCTACCAGGCCGTGCGGCTGTTTGCCGGCGGTGAAATGGTAATGATGTCTAAAAGAGCAGGAGATGTAGTACTCCTGTCTGAACTGGTAGCAGAGGTAGGAAAGGATGCAGCACGGTTCTTCTTCCTGATGAGAAGCACCGACAGCAACCTGGATTTTGATCTTGAACTGGCAAAATCCCAGTCTAACGATAATCCGGTATACTACGTTCAGTATGCCCATGCACGCATATGCAGCATACTAAGGAAGGCAGAAGAGATGGGCGTGCCTGTACGCCGTGCGTGCGATACAGACCTTACGCCGCTTGGGCATGAGGCGGAAATCTCCCTCATAAAAAAGCTGGCGGAGTTCCCGGATACCGTTGCAGAGGCGGGTCTTGCCTATGAGCCGCACAGGTTAACAAGGTATTGCCAGGATCTTGCAGCAATCTTCCACACGTTCTACACTGAATGCAGAGTTATGGGCGAAGACCCGGCGCTTACAAACGCGCGGCTGGCGCTTGTAGATTCTGCCAGAATTGTGCTGCAGAATGCACTTGGGCTGCTTGGGATCAGCGCTCCTAGCACAATGTAAAACCAGGGAGGGCCAGAGGAGTGGTTAAAAGAACCATCCGGCCGTATTCTTTAATAGCGGTCGCTCTTGCAGTGCTTGCGCTTGCTTCGGCAGGCATGGCCGGCACCTATAAAGACCGCAACGGAAGCATTCACCAATGGACAATAAACCCTTCCCATGCGCTTATATGGGAAGGCTCGGCATACCTGCCCTTTGGTATAGTTCTGGAATCAAAGTACCTTGCATCCGGCCAGACGGAAGAGAACTATTCTGCCGATTCGTTAGCGGTACAGACGCTTAAATCCGCCGGGATAGGGGATATAATTCTACGTGCAGGCAAGGGGATTTCCGCTATACCCCCGGAAGCTGTGCAGCGGGTAATAGATCTGCTTGAATCCGCCGGAATCAGGTACGGAGTAGAGATATCCGATCCGCCGTATACGCCCCTTACCGGATACGTAATCCAGCCCTCTGTGAACCGCTATGATGGCATCCGCCAGCCGGGCGAAATTACACGCAAAGTAGAGGATACCAAAACCGCCGTCTACGTTATCTGCGACGCCAGATCGGGGGATATAGCATCCACCGGACAGGTAGTTGCCGCGGGTGGGCAGATAGCAGTGCCAAACAAAGTCCGGTCAAGCAGAGACCAGGTGCTTCTGTACTACCCGCAAAAAGTCTTTACAAGCGAATCCCGGGAACGCGGGCTGCCGGACCTCTGGAGCAGTTATGACCATCACAGAGATAATATAGTAGGCGTTCTGTCCAAGGTGAAGTTTGGGCCTGGACTCCGGTTCTTCATAGACCCGTTCTCAGAATACTTTGGCGTGCGCGGAGACGTGCGGTACACTATCCCCGCCTCCCCTGAATTCCGCATGGAATACACCGCCTGGCTTGCAAGAAAGTACGGCAACATGGGCGATCTTGACCTTGCCTGGGGAATACTTCAGCACGATATTGCCTCATATGCAGAGGCGGCGCGCCTTATCCCTCTCTGGCAAGGCACAAGGGGAGTAGCCGCCGTATATGATGATACAACCGGCAAGTACCATAAAGTAGATACCCCCCGCAGCAGCTTCTGGTCGGATTTTGCAGAGTTCAGGGCGTTCTCCGTGCGGGCATATATGGACGGAATGGCCGATGTAGTAAAACGTTCGGTAGCCGAAGTGCCGGTAGTATACACGGCCTCCGGGTTTGAGCCGTTCTTTGTGGGCAGAAGCTCTACCGGGTTTGATGGGCTTGCCGTACCCGCTGCAGACGGAGATGCCACACTTGCTGCTAGAGCAGGGCGGGTGTTCTCTATGTCCGAAACCGCAATAAGGGAAGAATGGATAATCTCCAGGCTCAAACCCGCAGATACAATCTACGGCACGCGGGCAGACCTGTACGGCGCACTCAATACGCTTAGGGGCCTTGGCACAAAAGGCTTCTTCCTTGATGTTAAAGCAGATTCCCCATCATACATAACTCTTTTGGGCTGGCTGTCTGATTTTGCCAAGACAGTTGTCCGCGACAAGCAGTTTGCAGGATTTGCGCCCAGGGTCGTCTACTATCCCGCAAGCCTGGAAAGAGGGGCTGTGCGGCAATTTACAAGCGGCGTATGGTGGCTTCCCTCTCTCTCACCCGGCATGGAGATAAAAACCGGGGGAGACCTTGCCGCCTACATTATGGTGCATCCCGTGACAAAAGATGCAGAGATCTACGTCTGGTCTCCAAAGCAAGACACCACCATACACCTGGCGATCAGGGACAGCATCACCGTTGTTAACTCTAACGGAGAATCCTCCAATATAAAACAGAAGAACGGCAGGGTGGCCGTGCGAGTGGGGCGTGATCCTGTTGCGCTTAGAGGCGTTTCAATGGAACAGTTTATACCGGTAGAGGCAGTAGAGGACGCCATGGCAAAGCTTAGCCAGCTTATGGATAAAGCCAAAAGAAAGCTCATAGATACCACTGCGTACGAAGCTGCCCTGCAAAGAGCCCAGGGGCTTCTATCCAACAACCAGGTTTCAGTGGCGCTGGATATGGTAAGAGTCTCTGTAGATGAACTATCTGTACGCCTGAGGGGTCTTGAATCCGAACCGGTAAACGTGACGGGGCTGGGCATATGAAGGCAGTAATTTTTAGCGAACCCAATAAGTTTTCTGTAGAGGAACGGAGCATTCCGTCCGTGGGAGAGCTGGATGCGCTCATCCGCGTGCATGCCTGCGGGATATGCGGCACAGATATCCACATACTGCACGGCGAGCACATAGTCCGTTTTCCGGTAATACCCGGCCACGAATTCTCCGGCGAGGTGGTAGAAGTAGGCAGCTGTGTAACGGGTGTGAAGGTGGGCGACAGGGTAACCGTAGACCCAAACATTGTAGACAGAACCTGCTTCTTCTGCAGAAGGGGTGAGATCAACCTGTGCGAAAATCTGACGGCTGTTGGCGTAAACTATAACGGCGGCTTTGCAGAATACGCTTCCGTACCGGCGGAACAGGTATATTTAATACCGGAGAATGTGAGTTTGGATGAAGCCGCCCTTGCAGAGCCGTTATCCTGCTGCATACACGGCATGGATAGAGCAGGGGTGCGCACGGGAGATACTGTGCTGGTGCTAGGTGCCGGAGGAATAGGGCTTATACTTATCCAGCTTGCACGCGCTGCCGGCGCCGGGCGGATACTGGTAAGCGAGCCCGACCCCGGAAAACGCAAGTTGGCCGCCTTATTTGGTGCCGGTGAACTGATAGACCCTTCATCAGAAGATGTATTGCAGAGAGTCTTTAATATTACCCGCGTTGGCGCAGATGTGGTAATAGAGAGTGCCGGGCGGAAAGAGACGGCGGAGATGGCTCCCAAACTTGCCAGGCGCGGGGGAACGGTGCTTCAGTTTGGTGTTGTAAGCCCGGACAAGATGGTTTCCCTGGCCCCGTACGATATATTCTACCGGGAACTAAAAATAACAGGGTCATTTGTAAACCCGTTTACGCACGCCCGCGCCGTAGAGATGCTCTCTACAAAACAGGTGGATGTGCTGCCGGTTATAAGCCATCGGTTTGCGATGGAGAACATATCAGAGGCGCTCCGTGTTGCCCAGAGCCGGGACGCGATTAAAGTGCTTGTTATGTCGCAGACCGGGTAGCTCCTGCCTCTAATTGAATAAAGTTTCATGCGGGGGTTTACAAACGGGTCTAAAAATGATATACTAACAAAGTCGATGCGGGGTGGAGCAGCCTGGTAGCTCGTCGGGCTCATAACCCGAAGGTCATTGGTTCAAATCCAATCCCCGCTCCCATTTTTTAAATTATTCCGAATTCTGAACTCCGGGTTTCTTGCATTTATAGTCATATGCAAGGTCACGGAGTTCTTTTCATTTACGACCACTTCTTTTACAAAAGTGCCCATCAATGCAATCCGCTCTTCTTCTGATATATAATCCCAGGCTTCGGTCAGTCTTGCCCAGGCACTCTGAACCATCTCTGCTGTCGGACGTATCAGCGTGGACTTGGCGATCAGGTTATCCAATCGTTCAATTTCGGCTGCAGTTGTATTCTTTTTATATTCAAGGGTATCCAGTTTCGATAGGAGGCTCTGCTGTGCACGTCCAGCTGCCAACAGAGTTGTAAGATTGTTGATCTGCACGTTAGTAAATTGCAAAAGCTTGCCCAGTTGCCCACGTTGTGCCTTTAGTGATCCATCAGCTTTACTCCAACCCTCCGAATCTCTGATAAGCCTGTGCATTACTGTACGATGCTCAACGGCATGCTTTATCTCTTTGAGTACAGCTTCATGCAAAGCATCGGCATTAACGCGGCATACAGGGCAGTTAGTCAGTTTCTTTTTGCCATGATGACATTCGTAATAGCGGACTGCTCCATTTTTCGCACAACTGTTTGTGTATTTGCACCCGCAGTGAGGGCAGGTGATCAGTCCACGCAGATAGTATGTGTATTCATCACTTCTAGGACCACGCGTATTTTTCTGTGATGCAGTGCGCAATCTGTCTTGCACCAACTGCCATGTCTCGCGATCTATTAAGGCGGGATGGGCGTTGTCATTATGCCATTTTCCAAATTGTTGTATCCCGGTATATGTGCAGTTGGTGAGAAGGTATTTGGTTGTATACATGGTCCACTTTCTGGCAGTAACGCTGTTTAGATAATCTCGTACGCTGGCTATAGTGTCCTTTTCAAGATACCGGTTGAATGCATGCTCGACTATTTTGGCTTCATCAGGATTAACTACAAGTTTCTTGGGCGGTGTTTTGCCATTAGCACTTAACGCTGCTGTTTCAACAGGTACTGCCAGGTAACCGAATGGAATGGTACCACCGCAGAAATACCCTTGCGCAACCATCTCGCTCATCTTTGTGCTGGTCCACTGACTTACCATCTTAGGGTATATGCCGTCCATCAAAATCGTCATCTCGCGATTCACATGTCCTGCCAAATCGAGGGTGAAATGTTCCTGCACCAGGACTATAGATACGTTCACCTCATTTAGAAGGTATTCTGCTACGTAATATTGGTTGCCTCTGGCCATTCTGCTCATGTAAGTACAGCAAACGTAATCAAATAATCCGGCCTTTGCATCCTTAAGTAGCTCCTTCCAGCCAGGGCGGTTCAGGTTAGTTCCTGTTCTGCCTTCATCGACATACTCACCTGCAAGAATGCCTCCATGTTCATTGATATAACGAGAATTGATCTTGCGCTGGGTGTCTATAGTTGTAAAATCACCCTGTGTTTGGTCATCAGTACTGCATCTCAGATATATGGCATAACGATTATGTGATGAGGCTTTTTTCCTCATGTGTAAACTCCTTTATTTTTCTGTTTTCCGTTGTAGGGCAGGGCGGTATAACCCCGCCCTTGTTAGATTATTACCTGATATAAATCATGCCGCAAGAGAATCATTAGCTGCTACATCACTGGAAGATTTACGTTCTTCCAAGCAGACCTCTCGTCTCTCAAGGGCCCTAAATAGTATTTCTGTCATCCTTCGGCATCTCTCAATGAAATCATGTTCTTTTGTTTCATGGGGTTCTACCTGCACATCGATATGTGCTTTTGATCTAGGCAATTCACCTCCTTTCGTTATTCTGGATAGCATAGCCTATGCAAAAGCAATAGGTGTTGCCAGTCTTGTAGATCAGCATAGCCAATATTTCATAAACGATGGTTAAGCTGTTCACTATTGTCGAGAACATACGTTCGTTGCATATTCTTAATCTCGCCATGAAATATTGCTTTACGCATCGCCAGAATTACGAATGCTTTAGTATCCTAGCGATAACTAATTGTACTTCCTGGAATTCGGTATAGTCAATTAAAGATTTCATTAATTACCAACTTCATGTAGACTACTACTCTCCATGGACAAAAGTGCCAATTTTGCATGTTTTCCAGCCTGTAAATCATAAGATGCCCGAAGAGTCATCTTCTTCCTGAGAAGGCGTTTCTTGCTCGAAATCAGCAGAGTCGTCCTTGGGAATTTCACCCCTAGTTAAGGCATTGTGGAGTGAAGATTCCATTCGTCCCTTTTCAAGAGCCTCCAACTGCTTATCTATTCCAGGCAGCCCAACCAGTTTGGCAACTCTGTTAATAAGCCTTTTTGGAAATATGATCTGTCCAGCAAACCATTTTCCACCATTCTTGCAGTCATAATAATCCGCCATCACTCTCACATCATTACTTTCCGCCCAGTCACCAATAATCTTCAGGGCCTTCTTATCCTCCGTGTAAAGTATGGCGCTGTTACGAACTTGCCATATTATGCGCTTATACATTCTCCCCCGTTCTAGCAACATATTTCTTACTATGATTATGATAAAGTCAATGTATGGAAGAGAACTCTAAAGTTTGCTTATTCTCTTCCACCATTGACTATATACGCCCAAATGGATTTTTTTGTAGCACTTTTTTTGCAGAGCTTCTTGTTGGTATATAATTACTCCTACCCCCGTGATATATAGAGATATATCGAGAACTAATCTACAAATTTAGTAGATACAACCCAAGTTAGTATTTAATTACTAAGTTAGTTAAATAGAGGGTGGTAATATCTACTTATCTTGTATGTTAAGTTCATAAGATTTATATAGATATCCTAGATTTTCATAGATACTAAATTTATTTAGTATACTCTAGATTATCTTAAGATACTAAACCTAACTAACTTAACCCACAAATTTTGTATTAGTAATACAAGTCTGGTAGATAATACTAACTAAGGCTAATTTAGTATTTATATACTAAACCCGCATACGCGCGTATAGTAAATATAACACCAAGCACTGGCGAATGAAGAGAGCCAGTTTGCGCAGCAATAAATTACGAGCATAAATGTATAACCATCTAGGCATGAAAGCATGGAGCGCAAACGCTTGACACGTTATTTGTATTTATAATAAAATAGCATTACTCAAGCAGCATAGTTATAGCTTTACCATTAACTTTGTTCGCTTAATAACACTACTATTTCTATTTTGACCTCTATATATTAATAAGAAATGTGTAGCTAGTTTGCACCGTATTATAGCCCAAGCAAGCAGGGAGTCTGCAGATTATGTGCCATGAATTAGAATCTAATATCAGCAACAAAAGGATTACTAATCTGTTCAGGGGGTATATGAGAGGTCCTTCTGGGCAAAGCTTATCGGCTAAATATCTTGGCTTTGCTGGACTGCAGTATGCTCCACCATGCTTATATGCCTGGATAAATTATTCTTTCGGAAAGACAAGGCATATTAGCCCCAGCTCTGCAGGCGCCAACCGCATAAATAATACGGCTATGGATACACTTGATATGGCATCATTTCAGCAGTTGATTTATCATGTCTGCCGGAAAATTGCGAAGGCTTCAGAGGAACAAACAGGTTATCTATTTGATGCTATAATGCATAGCCCGCCTCCCGGTGATGGTAGCCATGTTACTTGTGCCGGAGGAACTGCTGCCGGTATGTATTCCCTGGAGGTGTTCATTCTGTAAGCTTGAGGATATGGACTTTGATGAGTACATAAGCAGGAACGTTGACGATCTTGAAGGATTCTTTGCTAATGTGCTTGCCAACCCTTCGATATGCAGTGGTATAAATGCTGTACAAGTGCCTGTGGTAGGATCAAAGACTACATCAATGGCTAGGTTTGCCGCACGACTTCTTACCGATGAAACACATAAGAAACCGTTCTTGGTGCTTGTAGATACTCATAGTACGGGTGATGAATTTTTCTTTAAGTTAAAGGATGCCTTAAAGGAATTGTACGGGCAGAGTATACCGGAAAATTTTCGCATAGTCCATCTTCTTGGAATTGATAAGGGTTTCTGCGATAAGGTATCTGCTAGTGATATATCTTGCAACTCGTGCGAATACCATCGCAGGGCACAGCATATCGAATTGCAGAATAGGTCTTGTGTAGTAGATAGAGGTACTCTGGAGGAACTGTACGAGAACGAGTGTTTGCATGCATGTAGCTTCTATCTGGCAAGTACTGCTGATGCTGTAATCATGTCTCAAAACTATATTCTGATTCCTTATCTGCGTGATTCAATCCTACCTTTCTCCTGCATGCAGGAAGAAGGTAGTCCTCTCTTGTTATGGGATGAAGCTGATACAATGATAGATAAGCTTGTAAGCCTCGCGTCAAGAGATGTATTCCTAGCATTATGTTATGCAAAAAACACAATCTACAGGCAAGGCATGTACTGCCATAAATCATGTGACAGCTGTTGTTTTATTAGCCCTGCCAATAATTCTGTAGTCTCGCATGACCCAATCGAACTGCTGGATAGCAGTATTAAACAGGGTGCCGATGAGTTTGAGACTTTACTTAAAAATATAGGCTGTCTTTCAATTATACAAACTGGTAATGTACTGAATAACCTAATGTCAGTCGAAACTGTTATGACTAAGGTTACACACAATCCGAGCGAATGCCAGCCGTATGAATATTTAAGCAGTCTTCGTACAGGCTTAGGTGATGCTCTTCTGGGATATTATCCTGTTAAATGCGATAGCACGACTGTGGATTCTGAAAGGGAGATTCTTTCTGCGGCCATTCAAAAACTTGATAGTGGCAGTGGCTCACTGCCTTATATTCTGAAGTCGCTTTTGATATCCGATGGTAAGTTAAAAAAGGACTGGGAGAGTTTAATTCCAGATTCAAATCATCTGGAGTACTTTCTTCGTTTTGCCGATGCAACAAATGGCCCATTTGCATTTTTGGAGATCAATGAGCCGAAACAACGTACCTCTAACTCATTCGCGCCGTGCAGCATAGCCATTCGCCGATATGAGTATCCATTGATTGATGAGGCAGTTGAATACATTTTGCATTTCGATAATATACTGGCTTCAGGAACATTTTTAGATGAAGAGGCTTTGCAGACTCAACTAAATGGCGAAGAAATCAGCTTTGAGCAGATGGGTTCTAGAAAGATGCATGATTCAGTAGTGTTCTTAATCTGGAACCATACGCTAGGTGATGCGATAATGCAAAATCAGAGTAATCCAAAGCATCCACTCGAGTTTCGCGAGGATGATATCCTGACATTGCTTAGAGCTCTATGCCAATATGGTGCTGTAGATAAGGCTCTTGTTTTTATGGATAACAAGAGCAAATGCACAAGCTTTGTGTACAGGGCTAATAACAAGCCTGAATTATCTGACGGTGGCTTAAGTGTGCGCAACTATGGGCAAGCATTAAGTACTCCCGATGATGGCAGTATGGCAGTAGATATATCCTACCTTCGTTCGGATATTAGCAGAGGCTCAGAACAATCGGACTATCAGTTTAGTATACTGTTTGGAAACGGATACCATAACACAAGGGATGCTAGACTTGATGCAGTTAGTACAGAATTTGACCAGGAATCTGGGGAAAACGAATTAGTATGGCGCAATAACACAAGTAGCATGCTCGTACAATATAATCGCAGAAGAGCAGTTGCTCAGGCTGTGGCAAGGATATGCAGAGATAAAAGCCACAAAGTTGTATTACTTGCCGGCAAATACTCATACAGCGACCTTCCGCCGTATATGCGTAACAGGGTAGTATTTGTAAATGAAATACTGGAGACTCAACCTGATGAAACATGTGCAGACTACAATAATGGTGAGCCAAAGAGACAGTGGCAGATAGACACTATTGCAGAATGGGTTGCCCAATTCATAAAAGGTGACAGCTATAATCGTGATCCAGCGCCTTATGACTGGATGCATATATATACGCCAGAAATGGCGGCTGATGCCTTTGACAAGGTCGTTAATAACGGCAACAAAAAGAAGATCTGCCGATTAATATGGGAAGAGATGGGGAGAGATCACGAAGTCCAAAAGAGTGCTCATAGGGGCATGGCTGGCTGGATAGAGCTTATAGATAACCTATGTGAAATCGGGGTTCTTAGGAAAGATTTGGGACAGTGTGCCCATAATCAATTTGTAGCCATTTCCGGTCCTTATTATCGCCTACTTGAAGATCTGCTTTCTGAATAGATGATTGCAGGAAGAGGCGGCTAGAGTGATAATCAAGATATATGGAATTATAATGCTACTGGTTTCAATGTGTGCCTATGCGCATTTTTTCACAGATTCCGATTTAGCAGTCGAGCAACTAAACTTCGGGGAGAAGATTGTTTCATTTTAAATCCAACATGGAGGAACATATGATATCTGCACGGACAATAGTATTAGGCGTTGCATTATTAATGCTCACTACTGCAGCCGCACTATGCGCTGATTTTATTATACCTTTGCCGGATTTCACTTACACCCCTGCCGAACTGGTATCAATGGGTAGGCAGTTGATGGGCGAGGCAAAAATCGAAGATGCTATAGAAGTATTTTCGGTAGCGTTGGAGGAAGATTCTGGGTATATCGATGCATATTTTTATAGAGGATTGGCGTATGCAAAGAATCCGGCACAAGCTGACCTGGCTATATCCGATTATGGAACCGTAATCAAGTTGCAGCCAAACCATAGCGAAGCATATTTCTATCGAGGGTTGGTATATCAGGGAATCAAGAAAAACAATGATGCTGCCATTCGCGACTTTGATAAAGCCATATCTATTAACAAGGGGCAGGCTGATTACTTTCATTATCGTGCTTTATCCTTGCAGTCTAAGGGCCGATTGGATGCTGCCATAGCGGATTTTGGAAGAGCCATAGCTATCTGTTCAACTAACGGCGAGTACTATTTCTATAGGGCCATGTTATTCGGCTGGAAGAAACGTGACTTTGATCATGCGCTGGCAGATTTCACCCGCGCATCTCAATGCAATCCAGCCTGGGGAGAGTATGTATTCCAGCAAGAACGATTATACTCTGATTGCGGTAAATCAGATGAAGCAATAGTTGATTTTACCAAAGCAATAAGTCTCAGCCCCAAAACTGCAGGGTATTGGTACAGAAGAGGGCAGGAGTACTACCGAATAAAATAGTATAGCCAGGCCAAAATGGATTGGTTAAAGACGATTGAATTAGACTCCACCGGCACTTGGGGAAATTCGGCTCGTGATGCACTCAAAAGGCTGTGATGCAGCAAGTGTAAGACTCATAGTCACCGAGTGCAAAGGGCATATATGTGTTATGGAATCGGCAATCAAAGCAAGCCTGCCATGTAATGAAATAGGTATCCAGGAGCAATCTCGAGCGACTTGGGCAACCTATCTCAACCGAAAAGTCCCGCTGAACCTACCACGCAAGAAGTGCTTATACATTCTCAAAAAAGGCATTTAACCGTCTCAAGCGCCGGAAAGCCCTCAAAACCGCCTTATACAGCATATTTTCAGCCCAA
>CALNCU010000274.1 GCA_937875395.1 uncultured Armatimonadota bacterium
GCATTCTCCGGCACCTTTACCGTGACCCAGAACTGCTTGTTCCCATTTGCAGGGATATCCAGCGGCTGAAGGGTGGCGCTATCCTTTACCGGAAACCCCGTCACGGACTGGGAGTTTGTTCTTGACTCCGCCGACTCGTTAGGGTCGCTTATCCATACATAGCTGGCGCCTTCCGGAAAACTGAGTTTCAGGTAGTTCGTCTTGGCCGTTGTATCCACATTAACCAACGAATCATCTTTTAGCAGAAGTTCCGGAACAATCACCTTTGTTGCCTTATTCTGGTTTATCCCGGTCCAGGCGGTTCCGGCCTGGTACCAGCACTTGACTACTTTGATATCTATATTGGATGCCGGGATTACCTTGTTGCCTTTCCTCAGATTCTCCACGCTTACCGTAAGAGCAGTTATGGCTCTTAATGCATGGACAATAAAGCTTGCAGGCTCAAATTCCCCCTGGGCTGCCGTTATGAAGAACTTACTGCTTGCGGTACCATACAAACCGTCAGGCAGCTTTGGTATCGAAGATATGGGCGGAACATTTGTAACAGCCAGCATGCTGGTGCCTATGGATGCCAGTATGGAGCAGGCGGTATTCACATCTCTTGTGCCGGATTCTATTCCGTTCGCTTCGTTTATAGTCATTGCGCCCCGGGCCTGTACAGTATCAACGCGCGTCTGCAGGCTGGAGACACTTGCCAGAGTATCCTGCTTAAGCTGCCCCGCTTCCGTTGTCTGTGTCTTTATAATAGCAAGCTCCTGAGAACTCTGCGTCAGCGTAGTCTCCCACTCACTCGCCTTTGCATCTATCATGGCTTTTATGGGTGCCCACCTGCTCGTAGCTTCAATGCTATAGTCGGCGGATACGGGAACGGTTCCTTCCACCTTGAAATCATCCAGGTAGACTACCGCCCTGTCCCCCGCATTGCCGTAGAGGCGGAGAAGCATGTAGTTTAAGTATCTGCCAGTGTTATCTACAGTAGGGTTCCCCCATGTGTAGGCGGCAATATTGGTGGTCCGGGCTATTGATACCAGGTCTCCCTGCAGCGGCACCCATGCTTCTATTGTAGCCGACCTGTACATGAACGGGCATGTACCGCTTACCGTGCTGGGCGGGTACGAGTAGGACGGGCCTACTTCAACCCTGGCCGTTGTGGCCGCCCCCACATAGATGTTTCCCGTAAACGTAAGGGTGCCCTCGGAAGGCACCGCGCGGGGCATGGGGATATACCAGTATATATACGAGTTCTCCCCAAATGTGAGGTCCAGCTTAAAACTCTTTATACCTCCTGTGCACTTCTCGTCCGTTAACCCCTTAAAGTTCAGCGTATAGTTGCTGCTGCCTACCCAGAACTTCACCGGGTCGGCTGTCTCAAAATCCGCCGTATAGCTGAACGGCTCCGTAGGCAGATCTGCCGCGCACATATCAGTCACAAACAATACCATACTGCTTATGAGAACCAACGCTCTTTTCATCACTTGAGTCCTCCTCTCGACTAGGTATGGGTTATTTGTACCTTATATACCCCCGGCCAACTTTGATTATATACCGGCAGATCTGCCGCCGGAGAACTCTGATTTGCTAATTCAGCTTGATTATGTAGTCAATCATCTTTGC
>CALNCU010000275.1 GCA_937875395.1 uncultured Armatimonadota bacterium
CGTTTCTCTTTAAATTGACGGATGGCAAAGAGATAAAGACGGATTGGGAGGCGGAGTCTTTGGAATGGTTCCACCCGGAAGACCTGGGGGAGTTGAACACAGTTCCCGGCCTGCAGGAGGCGCTCCAAAAGATATGGCCGCCGTTTGGCAGCAATGATTTCTGGGATGGCCTTAGGGAAGTAGCCTTAGATGAAGATCACGGCTCAACAGAGCTTGCCAGGCAAGGGCTCCGGGCGCTGGGTTCCTTTGTGCAAAAGGAGTACGATAACCTCCAAAATCAAGACCTGGTGCGGTCTGTAAGGGCGTTTGCATCTGCAAGGCCGGTTATGGGGGTCTTCCCAAACCTTGCAGCGCGCCTGCTTCTGGCAATTGAGAGTGGGAGCGGTCTGTTTAACTTTGACGCCCTTGTTACGGAGCTTATGAACGCCATGGAAGACGCATCGGATATCTCATCTGGCATGGCGGCAGATGCAATATCTGACAGGCGCACGGTTGTTACTTTAAGCTACAGCGAATCCGTGTTGAATTCCCTTGTAAAGTGGAGCGGCAACGGAAGGCATGCAATTGTGGCGGAATCCCTTCCCGGCGGGGAGGGCAGGCAGTTTGCGGAAGCGCTTATAAATAAAGGAGTCTCTGCAGAAGTGGTTGCAGATGCAGACGCACCTTTGGCGGTAAAAGAGGCGGATGCAGTGCTGGTGGGTTGCGATGGAATAACCGGCGCCGGTCAGATTATAAACAAATCCGGTACCGCCGGGCTTGTTACAAGCGCAAATGATGCGGGCGTTCCTGCATATGCCGTAGCCCAGACTTTTAAGATATGTCCAAGCAACTGGCCGGTCTTTCTAGAGGTTCGCAAGGATAGCGGAGGCATAACCCGCCGGATATTTGATATAACCCCTATTGAACGGTTTACGGCAATCTATACAGAAGAAGGCTCCCTGCTCACGCGGCGGCTGGCAGAGATACGCCGGGAGCTTGAATCCGTACCGCTGATAAACGGTGCGTGAATCCGCCCCATCTGCGCGGGAGATATTGGCTATCCCATAGGGGCGGGTCTCTGTGTGTCCGGCAACGCCCCCGGCGTGCTTTGCACTCTGATGATTTGGCTGGAGCCTAGCCTAAACCTCATCCAGCCTGCACAGTTCTACCTCTTCTGCAAGGCGCAAAATATCATCCTTTTTGCAGAAGCCCGCGCCGTATGTGGCGGCGTTGGCGGCGCCTGCCGCAGTGCCAAGCCTTAGAGCCTCGCTTACCGGACGGCCGCTTTGCAGGGCAAAGATAAATGCAGAGATAAAAGAATCCCCGGAGCCTACCGCGCTTACAAACTGTATTACGGGTGTCTTTGCACGGTATACGCCTGTGGAATCTGCTGCAATGGCGCCGTCACGCCCAAAGGTTACTATAAAGACTTGTATGCCCGTTTGTATATATTTAACGGCTGCTTCCGCAGCCTCTTCCACAGTGCCTACCGGCCGCCCAAGAAGCGTGGAAAGTTCATGGATATTCGGTTTTACCAGGTACGGACGGCCCTCTATCCCGCGGGCAAGCGGCTCTCCGCTGGCATCAAGCACACAGCGCACGCCGTATTTTGTACAAATTGCGGCAAGGTCCCGGTATATTGTCTCCGGCATGCCCGGAGGTATGCTTCCGGAGAGGACGGCGTACTCCATCCCCTGTACCAGGCTCTCAAATTTCAGGAGCAGGCGATCCAGCTCCTCTAGTGTTACAATCGGGCCTACCTCATTTATCTCCGTCTGGGTTCGCTGCGTATGGTCTACTATTGCAATGCAGACTCTGGATTCGCCCCCTGTACGGACAAAATCATGCTGAATGCCCTCTTTTCTTAAGCCATCTACAATAAAATCGCCGTTATGCCCCCCTATAAAACCGGTGGCTATTGCATCTCCGCCAAGCTCTTTATATACCCTGGCAACGTTTATGCCCTTGCCGCCCGGCGCTATCTCCCAGGAGGAAGGCCGGTGAATCCGGTCTATGGCAAAGTTATCTATACTGTATGTTTTATCAATTGCTGCATTTAGAGTAACGGTTAATATCACTAAGTCCCTCGAATATCCACGTGTAGAGTATCATAAGTTAGATAAAATCGAAAAGAGGAGAAAAGAGTGCGAACTCCTAATGCCTGGTTAAGTAGAAAAAACTAAAATGAGAAACGCACCTATGGAGTATTTCGATTCAATCATCGGGAAATCCTTTTCCGAAGAGATAATTTTAGATTTATTAATTCTATCGGATCAGGAGACGACCCGCTGGATTACATCCTGGACGAATGCAGAGGCAAAAACAAGCGCAACACTGATACCAGAGATGTTTGCGTGAGGCGTATCCACCCGAAAAGCAGGAGAAGTACTTGCGCCACTCTTAGGGATAGAACCATAGGTATCCACAGTATCAAGCATAGCCAAAGCCCTGGACGCTGAGGTCAGGAAATACTACTGTGTGCCTGCGGAATCACAAAGTACGGCGGGAAACAAGAGCATACCAAGAATGGGAAGCCAGAAGAGCCGGGAAGTGAGGCAAAGGACGCAGCCCATGACCTGCTTTGCAAACAAAGCAAGCCGTGACCGAATCATCTTCGCCGTATTCAAAGACTTAAACGTTGAGAGTTAAAACTCTTGACTCTACCTATCCATGAAAAATCTTGACATATTTAGAGTGGTTTTGCTATACTTATGTTGCCGGGCCGAAGTGGCGGAATGGCAGACGCGCATGGTTCAGGACCATGTACCCGCAAGGGTGTAGGGGTTCAACTCCCCTCTTCGGCACCAACGAAAGACCCGGTGATGCATACCGGCATGATACTTGGCAACGCCATCCATTTGCAACAAGGGGACGACCGGAAACGCTGCGCAGAACATCTTAATTAATCATCAAGGGGTTAAATGGGTGTTCAACCTTTCGGGAAGGCAAAAGCAGTGCAGTA
>CALNCU010000276.1 GCA_937875395.1 uncultured Armatimonadota bacterium
CTACGATTTAAACGGAAACCGACTCACCATGCGGGATCACTTTGCTGGTACCACCACATATGCCTATACAGATGCCGGTGGGCTGAGCACCTTGACTGACAGGGTAGGGGGTGTAACCAGCTATGTCTACAATGCCAACGGCAGGCTTCAGCGCATGAACTACCCCAATGGCACATATGCAGAATACACCTATAACGACAGAAGCCGGCTCCTTACGCTGAACAACAAGAAGTCCGATGGAACCATCATAGCCGGGTTCACCTACGAATATAACCCGGCAACATGCGGCAAAAATGGAATCCGAACGGCGATGACAGAAAATATTCTCAATCCGGATGGCAGCCGGATACAGTCCAGGGTAGACTACCAGTATGATAACAACTACCGTCTAACCAGGGAGACACGCACAGGAGATCTTCCTTACGATAAGATATATACATACGATAATGCAGGCAACCGTCTCACCAAAGTAGAAAACGGAATGACCACATATTATCACTACGACACTGCCAACAAGCTTGTAGACTATGGTCCCAGCAACATGGCTCCATATGCAGGTAATACCTTCCTATCATATGATGGCACAGGAAACATGACATCCGTCACGAATGCAAACGGAGCGGTGACGGATTATACCTGGGATTGGATGAACAAGCTTGTGAGCGCAGATCAAGGAATGCTCAACATCGCACAGTTCCAGTATGATGGAAATGGTGACCGGCGTACAGCAATATCATTATCAGGCCAAACATCATTTCTCTATAATGGTGGAAGGCTCCTTGAGGAAGAAGATGGACAAGGTAACATGAAGACATTCTATACCGTAGGTAAAGGCTTGCTAATTTCACGGCAGGCAGGAGATACCGAATATTATCATATAGATGGATTAGCGTCCGTGGAAGCTATTACAGATGCGCAATCAAATGTCATGACATCCTATACCCGCGATGCCTGGGGAAATGCATTGGCGAAAAACGGTAATACGGGGCAACCCTATTGGTATATAGGTGGATTAGGCTATTATAGTAGTACGCAGGACATGAATTTCAACCTATTACAACTTAAGGCACGGTACTATGATGCATCGCTAGGTCGATTCGTATCCCGAGATCCGATCGGATATAATGGCGGCATAAATTTGTACGCATATGTAGGGAATATGCCGGTTCAATATATGGATCCTAGCGGTCTTGAAAGACAAAGAACTGGGCTTCCTGGAATTCCCAGTGATTATTTTCCTGATATAGTAACTGATGCAATCATTGGTGATGGAACCAGAGTGGTAGCATTTGGTATGTGTGCCTTAGGTTGCTTGACTTTAGGGGGATATCTTGCACGACGCCCGTACCTGTATCTCTAGAATGGACGGAGTTAGTAGATAAAGGCATCGATATAGTGGCTTCGTTAAAGAATTACGAAAATGTTAAAAATGTTGCTGAGTTTCTTGGGTATTTATTATATTTTCCAGAACTATCCAAGTGTTTTAATGAATGCAGTAGAAATCCATTTGATACACCTGTACCTTTTGGCCATATAACGATACCAGTGAAAACATACGAGTGATGAAGAATGTTGTAGGGAATAGGAGATTGTTAAGAGTAGTCTTATCTAGGAGGCATACTTATGAAAACATCTACTAGAGTGATAGCTTGGATATGGATTACCCTAGGCATGTATGAATGTTTTCTGTCGTTTTTGAATGTAGTTTTTGGGAAACCATTAGATAATTTGTTTACTTTTGTTTTTTACTTACTGCTTTGGGGTATTCTACGTGCTTTAGCAGGTTTCTTGTTAGTGTTCAAGTATAAACAGGGCTGGTTTTTATCAATTAGCGTCGGCACCCTGAATGTGTTCCTTTGGGTATACATGTTAGTGTATGCATTATTGCATTTACAGTTTCCAGTATGGCTGTATATATACGCCATATTTTTAGTGTTTGAGAGCGTTGTATTGATTTTGCTGGCGTTGGATTCTCCAAGAAAATGGAGTGTAGATAGTAGTGCGATGATTACCGATGAGTCTTGATGATTTTTACATTCTCTTTCCGTAGTTGCGCAACCTACTACACCTGTTAACCATAATCGCCAGAGATGCAATCAAAGAGACTGGTTGCCAGTGGCTAGGCTATACTGTACTAGTCGTAGCCGACATACATATATGGAAAAGCTATGAAATGTTACACAAACATCATAGGGTGGTAAGATATGAAAGCACGCAGGCGCAAGTTGCTAAGATTAGTTTGCATTGCTCTTCCATTATTGTATGTGCTTAATGTGCACTTAGAGAGAGTAGGGTATAAAAAGCATTCAAGACCTGTAGATACGCCCGTTACGTTTATTAAAGCAGGCGAGGGTCTGTGTATGATAGAGAACGGTCGTACTATATCACCTAAAAGAATTGGTGGCAGAGCGATTGTGGGATACAGCGAAGAGTCAGGCATACTGATGCTGCTATTCGATGAAGATGACGGTGAGAGATACTTTTCTCTACGGAATGGTAAGCTTACGCCTGTTTTGCATAGACCCCATGGCCGTTATGAGGTATACAGATATGGCTATTTCTTCCACACAAAGTATGATGCCGGGAAATTATGGTTGCTGAAGTATGGGACGGACGGCAAGCTTGCCGGTAAGACCAGACTTCAATATCCATACGACGAGCCAGGATACGGACTGTCCATGGATATATCAAAATCAGGGGATATTGCCGCAGCTATAACTGATAGACAAGGTTCGCGTGACTATATTTTTCTCTTTGATAAAGAGGGGAACCTTTTGCGCCGGTTAGGGGCAGGCGACACGCCATCATTCAGCCCTGATGGCAAGTCCATTGCCTACTGTACCAAGAAATTTGGAGTATTGGGAGTTTACCACATACCGGATGGGAAATTAACAAGATATAGAGCCTGGACTCTGCCACATCCGCTGTGGTTTATGGAAATTGTTCCCTGGCCATGGCTTCCGGCAAGTAATTATGGCACAGGCTGGTCCAAAGACGGCAAGTGGCTCTTCTGCGGTATGTCATACTGCCAGTCGCTGGATGGATTGCATGCTGTAAATCTGGCTAACGGAGACTGGTCATTAGTAACGAGGGGCATCTACCCCGGTAGAGGTTGGATAGCGGGAACAGGTGGATTTAAGGATTAGTGCTGTTTGCACTACCTGTGTCAAGATTGTTCACAGATGGATGCAGATAAAAGACTTGCTACGCAGCTAAGCACAGTATCTTGGTTACGCGTGACCTAGGATATTTGGCGCATATCAGCATCAAAGCTTGCTTTGTTTCTATATTGACAACAAAACAGAAGGGATACAACTATGCACAGAAAAACCTTGATGGTATTGATCTTTTCGCTCTTTGTCCTACCGGTGGCACTTGCGCCCGTATTTGCCTTGGATGAGGCAATACTTACGCCAGTAAATATTATATCCGGCAGACCCACAAGAATCATCCCGGCAGAAGACAAAGAGTTTAACGCAGCCATGTCCGTCTGGTTCAGCCACAAGTACAAAGAAGGCGAAAAGAAGCTGAAGGAGTTCTCCCAAAAATATCCGAACAGCCGCTGGACGGCAGAAGCAGACCTGCATGCCGGCTGCTACCAGATATATATGAAGGATTACGATCAGGCAAAAAAGACTTTCAAAAAGGTGCTCTCCCGCCATCCCTACGGCCAGATAGCAATAAAAGCAAAGATACGCCTTGCCATAATAGCAGAGAACACCGGAAATCTTGAAGAAGCCATATCCCTCTACAGCCAAGTACTACAAATGCAGCCCACCTGGGATCAGTTCAAATATGCCAACGGAAACGCAAGAATACTCATACTAAAGCTCCGTAAGAAACAGGCTTTGCTCAACTGCGGCCCCGTTGCGCTGTCAGCCTGCCTTAAATCAATGGACAAGGAATATGAATCCGGGCTGGCAGCACAACTTACCCCCAATGAAGATGGAACATCCATGGCCTCGCTGGTGCTGGAATCCGGAGCCCTGGGAATGCCTGCATCAGCCGTGGAACTCCCTCTTGAGGAACTCTCAAACGTAAAACTTCCCATTTTGGCATATCTGGAACCAAACCACTATGCCGCCATACTCTCCGTAGACGGCGACAATGTGGTAATGGTAGATTCCATCCATGGGCAACACAAGAGCACTGTTCAGGAACTATCCAAGAAATGGGGAGGAAAAGCCCTCACATTCAACCCGTCAGAAACCCTCCGGCCCATGACAGCATCCGCCGCAATGGCAACCCTTGGCGGTTGCTGCGGTCAGGCCCAGGAGCCGGAATGTTGGGGAAGTGATGCTTCATGCAGATGCAGGCAAGGCGTTGTCAGCGGGGGAGGTCCTAATGCAGGGGCTTCCGGGTGCAGTACCTGTCCAAGCCGTGGCCGACCATCCTGGATGCTCAACACAAACAACATGAACCTGGTGGTCACAGATACCCCCGCCTGGTACAACACCGGGCAGGGGCCGAATGTAGACCTCACCCTTACCTACGCCAACGAGAACTCCAACACCGGAATCTTCGGCAGAGGCTGGCGCTCATCCTACGACATGAAGGTATTCTTCCTGCCATCCGGGGATGACTCCCATCCAGGCTTGCAGGTACACCGTGATACCGGCCGTATAGAAACCTATTGGTGGAATGGCTCTGCATATTCTGGTGGTAATTATTATTATTATGGATCTCTAGGCTACACAGACAGTATTGCAATAGCCGGTGATGGCACGGTAGTATTAAGCTTTGCAGACGGCGGCAAATACTATTTCAAACCCTCAACAGACATAGCGCAGGGGCGTATATGGAAAGTGGAAGACACAACCGGAAAACAAGTTATCTGCGGTTACGACAGCGCCGGTCGACTGGCCACCATAACGGATGCAAACGGACAGGTTTCACAGGTGACAACCACCGGCACAGGGATCAACGAGAGGGTAACAATGGTCACTCTCCCGGATGGACGCCATGCAGACTTCGCCTACACGGACGGCAACCTCACCAGCATCACGGATATGGGCGGCTACCAGACAACACTCAGTTATGGAACGCTAGCCTGGGGTGGCTCCCAGGTGCCGTATATGGCAACAATAGAAAACTCTGCAGGCAAGACAAAATTTGCCTACGAATGGTGGACTGAAATCGGAATGGCATGGACCAGAGATGGCATTGGCATAGCAGGACTTCATGAAGTCTACGAATGCGGTCCCCAGGAGCAGTATCCCAGCGTACCTACTTGGCATTATGCATGGTGCTCGTATAATGCGGCATACACAAAATTGACACATTATCCCACATCAGTAGTGAACGGAGGGAATCCCTGTTCTGTGCATTGGACAGGAGGACTCACAAAAACATATGACTCAAATGCTATATTGTACGATGCTCTCAATTACATTACCGATGAAAGCGGAAATACCGTGGTGCGCTATCTGTACGATTGGAATAGGAATAGGACGTCGGAATTTGATGCCAACAACAACGAAACCAAGTACACCTATGATGGCACAGGGAACGTTCTCACCAGAACAGACCCATTAAACAAAACCTGGACGTACACCTACGAGAACAATCGTGTAAAAACCATGAAAGACCCGGATAACAATACCACAACGTACACCTATAACTCCTACGGCCAGATAACACAGGTAACCACACCCCTAGGCACGGTAAACCAGAACACTTACTCAGCCGACGGCCGCCTGCTGAGCAGCACCGATGGCCGCGGCAAGGTAACAACATACGGCTACAACGAAAACGAAGAGACCAGAGGATTCCTAACCTCCATCACAGACCCGGAGGGGCATACCATACGCTACCACTATGATGCCGCCGGTCGCAAGGATTCCGTAACGGATGCCGCAGGAAAGGTTACCCAGTACCAGTACGATGACCTCGACAGGGTAGTGAAAACTATATACCCGGACAGCAATTACACACAAAATACCTATGCCTGCTGCCACCTGGACTCCAAAACAGACGAGAACGGCCTGGAAACCCAGTACATCTATGATAGCAAGAACAGGCTCTCCCAAACCATAGACACCGGTGGCGGCGTAACCACATACAACTACGATCCTGTTATACTTGATAGAGTAGCATCCGTAACCGATGCCAACAGACACACTACTGAATACCAGTACTATGACAACGGCAAGGTAAAGAAGATGATCTACCCTGACGGCACCTGGGAGTCCTACACCTATGACGGCGCAGGCAACATGCTCACCAAGAGCGACAGCGCCGGCAAAACCATCAAATACACCTATGACAAGAACAATAGGGTAACAAAAGTAACCAACGGAAACTAATTAAATAGATGCAAGAAGACGCTCCGCAAGCCAAGTTAGACTTGCGGAGCGTCTTTTCATCTGAGCCATCAAGGCAAATTCTGGATACTATTTACATTTTTACAAAGGAAGGTACAATTGTTTACAGGTACCATGAAAAGTAGATACATATTCCCGCTTATACTCCTGGTCATTACTATCATTGCCCAATCCGTTCCGGCACAGGCGGGTGATAGCGGCACAACACTCTCCGGCTTTGAGTGTTTGCAGCTAGTGTACAATCGGTATGGCATAAAATCCTCGGTAGGTGCCCTATCCGCAGAGACGGCAAAGAGCAAGAAGTCCGTATCCATACATGCACTCGCAATGGCCGCCCGGTCAAAGGGCCTTAAAACATCAGAAGTAAAGCTGGGCGTAGATGAGCTGGTAAGCCTTAAGATACCCGCAATAGTCCTGCTCTGGAGTGGCAGTTACGTGGTAGTTGAAAACGGCGGCATGGATACGCTTAAGATAACCTATCCTTCAAATCCCGAAGTGCGCTATATGCCAAAGGTTGCGTTTAAGAACCTATCAACAGGCCTTACACTGCTTGCCGTTCCAAATGCGAGCGACCTGCCTGAATTCAAACCTCAGGATGCGGATGCCCGGTTCGATTGCCTCTATTATGATTTCGGCAAGGTAGAGCAGGGCACAAAGGTTAAGCAGGTAATCAAGTTCAAAAATCTGGGCAGTAAGCCACTCACGGTAAGCCTTGTCAGGGCAAGCTGTGCATGCACAAAAGCATCCAAACCGGATAAATCCATCGCGCCTGGGGGAAAAGGTGAACTGATGTTGGAATTCGATACTACAGGCCGGGCCGGGGTCCAGCGCGAAATTGTCTATGTTCATTCCAACGACCCTGTAACGCCCTTCGCCCGAATTAAGCTCACCGGGGTAGTCTTACTCACCAAAATAGCTGCTTATCCAAGAATTATAAACTATGGCGTCATAGCAAGAGAGGATATCACACCCAGACACATATTCATCACAGACCCGGAAGAGATCAATCTGCAAGTAAAGAGCGCAATCTCCAGCTCACCCTAC
The DNA here is from genome assembly GCA_937875395.1 of uncultured Armatimonadota bacterium. Classification (GTDB taxonomy): domain Bacteria; phylum Armatimonadota; class UBA5829; order DTJY01; family DTJY01; genus CALNCU01. The sequence continues at coordinate 7,368 of CALNCU010000276.1, forward strand.
GTAACCTGCAGAATAACCCCTGAAGATGACAGGGGACGCAAGCGATATAAAATCACCGTCTTGTTAGATACAACTATGCCTGCCGGTGACTTAAATGCCAAAATATCAATACAGACCACCCATCCTCGTGAGCCGGTCGTAGAAATACCACTGACAGCCACAATCAAGTAATTGAGCTGTGCAGAATCGCTGATGCCTTATGAGGATTGGCGATTCTGTACCCGATTATCCCAACATCGCCACCCAAAGCCCCACTGCCAATCCCAGGAAGAGCAGGGACGTGAGAAGCTTCACCAGGGGCACATGCTTCTTTGAGAGGCCGGAAAGGGTCTGGGAGCTTGTGCCTCTGCACGCGGCAATGAATACCGCCGCAAGCGGAAGAATAAACATAAGGTTGTAGAGCAGCAGGTAGAGCACGCCCGACTTTCTCATCCCCGGAAGGCTCGTCACAAAGATGATGGTGGGCAGATACACCTGCCCCGTGCAGGCAACCTCCAGCA
>CALNCU010000277.1 GCA_937875395.1 uncultured Armatimonadota bacterium
TGACAGGTCTGGGCGGGAGGAGAAACACTTTATGCGATACTTCGGTCGCAGAGCCGGAGGCGTCGCTGCCGAAGCATATGTAGATAATTGAGCATCCTGCGACGGCTTCCCCCGGCTTCGCCCGCCGCAGACTGGATGAGCGTAGATGATGTTTCAGCCTAGACGCCTCTTGCAACCGCATCCGCCATGCGGGCGACGCGGGTCATCTCCCGCACATCATGCACGCGGACTATGTTGGCGCCGTTTGCTATTCCAAGGGCAACTGTGGCCGCCGTGCCCTCAACACGCTCGGAGGCCTGCTGAACGCCGGTGATCTTTCCTATGAAGCCCTTTCTGGATGTAGCAAGGAGTATGGGGCGCCCTATGGCCTTAAAATCTGCAAGCTCTCTTATTATTGCAAGGTTATGAGAGACGGTCTTTCCAAAGCCCACGCCGGGGTCTATTATAATAAACTCCTCCGGCAGCCCCGCCTCCACCGCCTCTGCAATCCGCTCCCTAAGAAAAGCCATCACTTCAGAGACGACATCTTCATATGAGGGGTTCTGCTGCATGGTCTGTGGGGTGCCTTTCATGTGCATGATTATGGAAGGTACCCGGCGCTCTGCAGCCAGCCCCCTCATCTTTGGACAACCCAGGCCGGTTATATCGTTTATAATGGAGGCTCCGGCATCCAGGGCGGCACGGGCCACCTCCGGCTTGAATGTGTCTATGGAGATTGGAAGCTTTATCTTCCCCGCAAGCTCTCGGATAACGGGCACCACGCGGGATATCTCTTCCTCTGGGGAGACGGGTTCTGCGCCGGGGCGCGTAGATTCTCCGCCTACGTCAATTATATCCGCCCCTTCGCTCGCCATAAGAAGGCCGTGCTCTACCGACGCTTCTGCCGAGGCATGCATGCCTCCATCAGAGAAGGAATCCGGGGTGGTGTTTAGAATCCCCATAATAAGGGTGCGCTTTTCCATCTCCAAATACATGCGCTGCAGGGTTTTGCTTAAAGATTCCCTGTGCGGAAGGGATGGGAAGGGTTTAACGTAATTATCTATGGCGGCCTGTATTTCATCTGCAAGGCGGGCAAGCTCAAACGGCTGGGCACGGAGGTCTTTAAGCATGCTTGAGTAGGCTCTTTCCGTGCCCATAAGCAGACAGTCGGAACGCTCCGCCCGGCCTACTATAGCGTTTCGGTGGATGGCGCAATCGCCCCCCTTTGCCAGCATCTCTTCTTTAAGGATGAGAACCGCCGGATTGCGCAGCCCGTGCACTTTTATTACAAAATGCCGTGCCTTGGGCGCCATGTGTTCCACACCCTGCCACTCAGACCCAACCTTTGCCATCTCTTCCTTAAGCTCTTCTATTTGCTTGCTGGAGTAAACACGGGCGTTGAACGCAGCTGTATCCGTCATGTATCTCTCCTGATTATTTTCTTGACACAGTCATTTTATGCCATACCGCCCGCCCAGTCAACAAATGGAGGCTTGAACCCTGGCTTATGGGCCGAAGCACTGTTGATATATAACCCTGCCTGCAAGATAATCCTGCAGCGTTTTATTCATCCAGCAGACGGCAGCATCTGCTTTCCTGATCCCATATTCCAAGGGTTTTGAACGTAAGGTTTGCAAATACCTTATGCCCCTTGCCGTTAGGGTGCTGGCTGTCATTCATCCACAGTTGGATTAGCGCCGGGTCTTTATCCCATGCCTTCTCCCATAGGTTTCTATGGTCAACTACGGTAAGCCCGCGTTTTTGCCCAAACTCTCTTATCTTCTCTGCAATGATGGGCAGGGATGGCTCTCTTAGGGGTTCGGAGCCGGGTATGGCCGGGTTTGGGGTATGCAGCACCACCATTGCTTCTGTCTTTTCCGCCAGAATATCCAGTATGCGGGTGTAATCCCTGTCAAAATTCTCCAAGGGGTGCTTTGCATCATTCATGCCAAGCATTATGGAGATAAAGTGCGGGTTATGCTGTAGTATGTTCCATTCTATGTCATCAAGAATATTCTTTGATATGTAGCCGGAGATTGCCGTTTTTATTACATGATCGCGGCTTCTGCCCAGCTCGGACCGCAGGCGTTCTTCAAAGTGCTGCACGTAATCCCGGTAGCCGGAGGTATGCCGGCAGCCGTGTGTTATGCTGTCTCCGGTAAAGAGCCACCTGAGCGGGGCCTGTGATTTTAAGAGTCTTTCTATACCGGCCATCTTTTATCTTCTCCTATAAAAAAAGCCGGGGGCCTATTGGGGCCCCCGGCGTCTTGCTTTAGTCAGTGCGGATTATAACTTCTCAGCTAGTTCCGCAACTTCCTTTTCTTCCACGGGGCCTTCAGAGACTAGTTTGTTCTCTTCCGCCTCTATGCCGCCGCGCTTGCTGAACAGTACTGCTGCTGCAAGCAGAGCCACGCACACCAGTACTATGGTTGTTCTTACGCTGGGGGCTATATCATGGATAGCTATGGGCGCCAGAAGCAGCGCAACAAGGTTCATAACCTTGATGAGCGGGTTCAGCGCCGGGCCGGCGGTATCCTTGAAAGGATCGCCGACTGTGTCGCCCACAACGCCGGCTTTGTGGTACTCTGTGCCCTTGCCGCCAAAGAGACCGTCTTCAATCTTCTTCTTGGCGTTGTCCCAGAGACCGCCGGAGTTAGAGAGCAGAACCGCCATCAGCTGCCCTGTAAGGATTGAACCTGCAAGGAATCCGCCAAGTGCGGCGGCTCCGCGCAGAGGCTCCGCGTAACCCAGTGAGAATACCACCAGGATTGGGGCCACAATTGCCAGGATTGCGGGGCTCATAAGCTCCTTCTGTGCAGCTGAGGTGCTTATTGCCACGCAGCGGGCATAGTCCGGCTTCTCTTTGAATGTCATAATGCCGGGATGCTCGCGGAACTGGCGGCGAACTTCTTCCACCAGCTGGAATGCTGCACGGCTCACCGCCTTGATTGCAAATGAGCAGAAGAGGAACGGTACGGCGCCGCCAATGAGGAAGCCTACGAATACCTCTGTCCAGTCTATGCGAATACCAATTTCAAGAAGCCCTGTATCCGCCATGAATGAGCGGAAGAGGGATGTTGCCGCAATAACGGCAGTGGCTATTGCAAAGCCCTTTGTAAGAGCCTTGGTTGTGTTTCCTACTGCGTCCAGCTTGGCAACTATCTTGCTTGCGTTGGAATCTTCGCCGGCCTCGCGGAGCGCGCCGGACATCTCAAAGATGCCGTTTGCGTTGTCTGCTATGGGGCCGTAGGTATCCATTGCAAGGATGTATCCGGTGGTGGTTAGAAGGCCAAGACCGGAGAGCGCAATTCCGTATGCGGCAAGTTCAAGGTTGCCGCCAAAGATAAGGTAGGAGCCCATAATGGCGCCGCATACTGCAACCAGGCCCCATACGCTGGATTCCAGACCGCTGGCAAATCCGGTAAGGATAAGGGTTGCCGGGCCGGTCTTGGTGGCGTATGCAGCTTCTGTGACGGGGCCTTTATCTATAGCTGTGAAGTATTCGGTCAACTTACCTATAACAAGCGCCAGGATAATTCCCATAAGGGTGGCGCCGGCAAACTGGTACCAATGAACGTTAGGGATAGGCATGAAATCCTTGAATAGGAAGTAGCTAACAATGCTGAATCCTATTGTGGCAAAGATGGCGGAACCGTAGAAGCCTACGTTTATAGGCTGCATTGGGTCCATGTCTATATCGTCGCGTCCGCGCACCATGAATATGCCAAGGATAGATGCAACAACACCAACCGCACGAACAAGGAGCGGGTACATAATGAGCGCCATTACGTTGCCGCCGGCCACTCCAGTTGCTGCTGCTCCAAGAATGATAGCTGCTACAAGGGTGACTTCGTAGCTCTCAAAGACGTCTGCCGCCATACCGGCGCAGTCGCCTACGTTATCGCCAACGTTATCTGCTATGGTTGCGGCGTTCCTGGGGTCATCCTCAGGGATTCCGGCCTCAACCTTGCCTACAAGGTCTGCGCCTACGTCTGCAGCCTTGGTGAAGATACCTCCACCTATTCTCATGAAGAGAGCTGCAAGGCATCCTCCAAACCCAAATCCTACAAGCACCTTCATGGATTGTTCCTTGAAGATGAAGAAGATTATGGTGGCGCCCAGAAGCCCCAGGCCTACTGTTGCCATGCCGGAGACTGCTCCTGCCCGGAAGGCTGTATACAGGGCCTTCTTAAAGCTGGAAAGCGCTGCATTGGCGGTTCTCACATTGGCGCGTACGGCCATGTACATTCCCACAAAGCCTGCCATATATGAAGCAAATACGCCCAGCACAAAAGCAATGGCTATACCTATTGCCAGAGTGTTGCCGTAACCTTCCAGCGGCCTGTACATGAAGTAGAGACCTATGCCGATAAGGATGACAAATAAGAACATTGTCTTAAACTGCCGGCTGAGGTAGGCCATTGCGCCTTCCTGCACAGCCTGTGCCACTTCCTGCATTCCCTTGGAACCAGGGCTCTGTCTCATAATAATGAGGAGCCACCCAAGTCCAAACAGGATTGCTATGATGGCGGAGAAGAACACGATCCAGAGAACCATGTTCTCAAAACTACCGAACTTAGGAAGTTCGATAGCTTCTGAGGCGTGTGCGGTGCCGGTGGACGCAAGAACGCCCACAATCGAGAGCGCAGACGCCCAGCGCAGGAACCTGGAAAACACGGATGTCTTTCCGGGTTCCGCTGCCGAGACGTGCTCGGATGCATGATGCATTGTTAACATTTCCCCCTTCTTAGAATAACTACCTGCTAGGAATCACCTTGAAGAAGCGATTCCGCGGGTTTCCATGCAACGAAACCCCGAAAATTATAATATTAGAACTCATCAATGTCAAGCCATGGTAGGGCTTTAAAGAGTGCGATATGTATTATTTTTGACATACAAGGCCAAATAAACCCATATAAAAATAGTTATAGTGTCCGTATGGGCGGGGTATGTTAGGCGCCCGGGGGATTCCGCAGTTCAATGCCTCCAATTCGTTTACAAAGTTGTATGCGTTAGGTTATAATAAGAGCGTGGTTGCACTCGCCGGCAGCTTAGGCGGGCGGTTCCCCAACACCAGAGGTGCGGTATTGGCAAACAGCTTTGAAACAGCCGTTGATGCTTCGGGACGGGCAATTATAAAGCAGATATTCTCTGTATTTGAGTTTATCGGCAGGGCATCCGCTATAGGTTATGCCGCTGTGCGCCGCATTGCAATGGGGGATTTCAGCGCGCGGGATACGCTCTTTCAGATGGCATCTGCCGGGGTGAACTCTCTTCCTATTGTGCTTATAACCACTTCATTTTCCGGTGCTGTTCTTGCTTTGTATACCGCCAAAACCCTTACCCAGTGGGGCGTGGGGAGCCTTGTGGGCGGGCTTGTATCCCTAAGCGTTGCAAGGGAACTGGCGCCGGTGCTGACTGCGGTTGTTGTGGCTGCGCGCGCTGGTTCTGCCATTACTGCAGAGATAGGCACTATGAAGGTTACGGAGCAGATAGATGCGCTCCGCTCCCTGGGGGCCAATCCCATTAAGTATCTTGTAGCGCCCAGGTTTGTGGCTCTTGTTGCCATGTTGCCTGTGCTTACAATGATAAGTATGGTTATAGGCAGTTTTGGCGGATATATTGTGGCCCAGATGAACGGGGTTACCGGGGTTGCCTACCTTAATTCAGCGCAGCAATGGCTTACGGTATATGATGTGGTTATGGGCCTTCTGAAAACAGTATTCTTTGGTGCATTTATAGCCATTGTGGGTACGCAGCAGGGCCTGGATGCAGAACGAGGCGCTGCCGGTGTGGGTAAGAATACCATGAACTCCGTGGTTATCTCCATACTGCTCATATACATATCCAATTATTTTCTGGCGTATATAATGTTCGGCGGTAACAGGCCGGGCTTCTGAGGCTGCCGTGATAACAGTAAGAAACTTGAGCTATAGCATAGACGGCAAGGTTGTGCTTGAAGATTTAAACCTTCATGTTCGCCAGGGTGAGAATGTATCTATAATGGGGGTCTCCGGGTCCGGCAAGACCACCCTTCTTAAGGTGATGTCCGGGCTGGTAAGGCCTTCGGGCGGCCAGGTGATAATAGATCATACGGATATAACCCATCTTTCAGAAGAAGAGATGGATCGTATCCGGCCCAGAATGGGAGTGGTCTTTCAGTACGGGGCGCTCTTTGATTCCCTTACGGTCTATGAGAATGTTGCTTTTGGGCTTACAAGGCGTACGCAGCTTAAGAAACAGGAGATAGATTCCATAGTTGAAGAGAAGCTCTCCCTTGTGGGTCTGCCGGGCACGGAGTACCTTATGCCCTCACAGCTTTCCGGCGGGATGCAAAAGAGGGTGAGCCTGGCCCGGGCCATTGCCGTGAACCCGGATATCCTTTTCTATGATGAGCCTACCAGCGGCCTTGACCCTATAATGACAACCGTGATAGGCGATCTTATAGTAGATATGAGAAACAAGCTTGGCGTGACTTCTGTTATTGTCTCGCACGACCTGCGGAGCATATTTGCAACATCAGACAGAATAGCCATGCTTTGTGATGGAAAGATAATAGCCTACGGTACCCCGGAAGAGATAAAGGATACCCGGGACTCCAGGGTAAGGCAGTTTGTGGAAGGCCGCCCGGAAGGCCCCATACGGGCCGGAGGGGGCGGATAGGTTCCGGTGTGCGCGTTGCACATAGAGCCAATCTACCAATTGGAGAGAGTAATGTCAGTGAACCCTGCAATAAGGGTGGGAATCATAGTGATTCTGGCGCTTGTGGCATTTGGTACGGCCTACTGGTTTTTAACCGGTTATGGGATTAGGCGCGATACCTACCATGTAAAGGTAGTCTTTGATGATGCCAGAGGGCTTGTTGAGGGCTCCCGCGTTACTATGGCGGGCGTGAATGTGGGTCTTATAGATTCCATTTACCTGAACAAAGACCTGCGTGCCGTTGTGGACATAATAATAAGCAACAAGTACCGCATCCCGCAAGGTTCCCGTTTTATTCTTAGGGTAGGGCTTCTGGTGGGAGATAAGTACATAGATATAGTGCCAAACCGCATGTCAAATGTTTATATAGCCCACGGTTCTACGGTTGAAGGTGTGCTTCCTCCCAGGATAGAAGACCTGCTCCCGCAGGCGCAGGCCGTGCTTGCCAACCTGCAGGAGGTATCTGCCGGGCTTAAGAACGTGCTTGGGGATGAAACGGTACAGGCGCAGCTTAAAGGTTCCGTTGCAAACATAAACCTTGCCACCTCCCGTCTTGCAGAGAGCATGTCTCAGGTGCAATTGCTTATAAGCTCGCAGAGCGGCAGCATTAACCAGATTGTAGGTAACGTTGCGCAGGCAAGCACCAATCTGCGCAATCTTACATCCGAAATTAATAATTATATAAAGTCCGGCGGATTGAAGGAGAACATAGAAGGCACACTTCAGGCTGCAAGAAGCACTGCAGAGAGCCTTAACCGCACCACCGCAAGCCTGGAGAAGCTGGTTGCCGATCCCAAGTTTCAGGAAGATATACGGCAGACAGTGGCAGGGGCCAGGCGCACCGTGGAAGAGGCGGAGAGAACGCTCAACCGTATTCAGGGGATTCTGGGCGGCGGAGGCGGCAGGGGCGGCGCCGGAACAGGTATCTCTATGCCTACCCGCGCAACTACCCTGGACACAATCTTCCGCCCGTCGGATTCCAAATTCCGGGCAGATGTAAACACCACGCTGCCCCTATCCGGCGGGTTCTTGCGAATAGGCGTATACGATCTGGGCGGTGATAACAAGCTTACCCTTCAGCCCGGACGGCCCATAGGCCCGCGAACGGATTTGCGCTACGGCATATACGCCTCCAAGCTTGGGCTGGGTCTGGATCACTCGTTTTCAGACAAAACATACGGTTCGCTGAACCTGTATGATACAGAGAGCGCAAAGCTTGATGCAATGGCGGGCTACAATCTTACAAATGATTTTGGTCTGCTCCTGGGGGTGGATCAGCTCTTTAAGGAGAATAAATTTACTTTTGGGGCGCGCCTCACAAGGTAGGGCTGCAGATAAGATTTTTATACGGAGGTATTTGATGAAGGTTATACTCACCCGCGATGTAAAGAACATAGGGAAGATTGATGAAGTGGTAAACGTTTCTGAAGGCTATGCCAGAAACTTCCTCTTCCCCAGAAAACTTGCGGCAGAAGCAAACGCTGCCAATATGGCAGAGCTTAATAAGCGCAAAAAAACAGAAGAATTGAAGGGTGAAAAGGCTCTTCAGGAAGCCAAGGAAGCCGGCGCCAAAATTGCAGAGGCAAAGGTTACCATTGCAGGCAAGGTAGGCACGGGCAGCAGGCTCTACGGTTCCATTACATCCGGCGATATTGCAGATGCGCTCTTAAAGCAGACGGGGATAAAGATTGACAAGCGCAAGATAGAGCTTGATGAGCCCATAAAGGCACTTGGAGAGTTTGACGTTCCCATCCGGCTGCACAGGCTGGTAACATCCCGCCTGAAGGTAGAGGTTACGGCAGGGTAGGGCCCTGTAGATTGGGAAGCAGAATGGAAACATTATTAGATAAAGTTCCGCCGCAAAATCTGGAAGCCGAGCAGTCTACGCTCGGCTCTATGATGATAGATAGAGGCGCGCTTGAAAAGGGCGTGGAGATACTAAAACCGGTCGATTTCTACCGTGAAGCCCACGGCAGCATATTCGACTGCCTCACCTCCCTTGCAGAGCGGAACGAGCCGGTAGATATTGTAACGGTGCAGGAGGAGCTGAGGAACCGCAAAAAGCTGGATCTGGTGGGCGGCACGGAGTACCTGCTTGCGTTGATAGACAGCGTCCCATCCTCTGCAAATATAGAGTACTACGCCAAGATTGTAGAAGAGAAGGCCATCCTCCGCCGCCTTATAGATTCCTGCTCCCAGATTATAAGCTGGAGCCATAAGGGAGAAGAGGATGCAGAGAGCATAATAGACAAGGCGGAGCGGCAGATATTTCAAATCTCCCAGAAGCGGATGGGGGAATACTTCTCCCATATAAGAGTCCTGGCGCACCAGGCCTTTGAGAAGATAGAACTGCAATACAACCATAACATAGATATCTACGGCCTGCGCACTGGGTTCCGGGAATTGGACAGGGTAACCGCGGGGCTTCAGCCGTCCGACTTCATTATTGTTGCCGCCCGGCCCTCCATGGGAAAGACTGCGTTTGTCCTGGATATCGCCCGTCATGTGGCTGTCAGAGAGAAGAAGCCGGTTGCCGTTTTCAGCCTGGAAATGTCCAAAGAACAGCTTACCCTGCGCCTTGTCTGCTCAGAATCAAAGGTAGATTCCCACCGCCTGCGCACGGGACGCATTCAGGAGAGCGAATGGCCTCTTCTGGCAGATGGTGTGGGCCGCCTCTACACAGCCCCTATCTTTATTGACGATAACACCGCAACATCCCCGCTGCAAATGCGCGCCAAATGCAGGCGGCTTAAGGCAGAGCACGGCCTTGGACTTGTGGTAATAGACTACCTTCAGCTTATGCAGGGCAGCAAGCGCACAGAAAACCGCGTGCAAGAGATAGGGGAGATCGCCCGCAGCCTTAAGGGTCTTGCCCGCGAACTGGGTGTGCCGGTGATAGCGCTCTCCCAGTTGAGCCGCGCCGTTGAGCAGAGAGAGAACAAGCGTCCCATGCTCTCGGACCTTAGAGAGAGCGGTTCAATAGAGGCCGAAGCAGACGTAGTAGCCTTCATCTACAGAGAAGCCTACTATAAGCAAAAGGCAATTATAATGAACCAGGATGGCCAACCCGTAGATATAAACGCTGTTACCGAAGATGATAACACTGCGGAAATAATAATAGGCAAGCAGCGCAACGGCCCCACCGGAACCATCAGGCTTGCATTTGTACCCAAGTTTGCCTGCTTTGAGAATTTGGAAGAATACAGGAGCGAACCTAACTAATGAGAGTACTTATTATTGGCGGAGGCGGGCGCGAGCACGCCCTTGCATGGAAGATATCCCAAAGCCCGCGGGTAGAAAAACTGTTCTGCGCGCCGGGCAACGCCGGAATAGCGGAAGTAGCCGAATGCGTAAATATAAAGGCCGGTGATATCTCCGGGCTTCTGGAGTTTGCCAAAGAGCAGAAGATAGACCTTGCAGTGGTAGGCCCGGAGTCTCCGCTTATAGGGGGCATTGTAGATATATTTGCAGAGAACGGCATAAAGGCGTTCGGCCCAAGCCGGCTTGCCGCCCGGATAGAGGGGAGCAAGGTATTCTCAAAAGAGCTTATGGCCAAGTA
>CALNCU010000278.1 GCA_937875395.1 uncultured Armatimonadota bacterium
TTTGGAAGTAGGAGAAGGCGTAGATTACGTTCATTAAAGCAACCACCAGAAGCTCCCTCCGGCGGTTCCACATCATTTGCGATAACTTGGCGCCCAAAAAATTACTCCTTACAAGCAACCTTTCATATTGCTGGCAAAGTTTTTGTAGAACTGTATGCAGGTTGGATTATGTCACTATAACACAGTATTATAGGCAGTAGTACTCTGTAAACTTGGATTTGTAAGTTCAAACAATGCTTCGGCAGCGGCGCTTCGCTCTGCGGCCGAAGTATCACCCTTCATAATTAATTTGGTGAACCGGTAGTGTTCTGTTAAGTTAGTTTTACAATAAAATCCATCGGGTGTGTGGGGGCATCGGAGTGAGGAGTGTATGTCTGAGTCTCAATTTATTGAGACGAGTTACGCACCGGAACGGAGATGCCCTACACACCACTGTAACAAATTTAACTTAACAGAATAGTAGTTTATCTAGGTGGTTATCCTGAATATGATATTCCGTATTTAGCTAAGGAAATTATGACAGACCCATTGAGGCAAGGAATTTGTAACTGGCTCCCACGGCCTCAAACGGATCGCATCCGTACATCTCATCCTGCTCAACAAGCACGTATTCTACGCCGGATTCCTCTGCTGCCTTAAGGATTCCAGGCCAGTCCAGGTTGCCGCTTCCCACGGGCGCAAAACGCTGATCCCCTCCCACTGCTATTGCCTTATCCTTTACATGCAAAAGCGGCTGCCGTCCAGCCATTTTGCGTATCCATTGCACGGGATCTCCGCCGCCGGTCTGTACCCAATAGGTATCTATTTCTGCGTACAGATGCTTGGGACCTATACGTTCGTAAAGCATCTCCAGCCAGGTCTTGTTGCCTATTTTGATGAATTCGTGGTGGTGGTTATGATATGAAAAACTTATACCTGCATCTGCAAGCTTTTGGATGGGAACAAGGATTTCGCGGGCAAACCGGTCTATGCCGGAAGCCGTTTGAACATACTCCTGCGGCAGTCCGCCTATGGCGGCATGCTTGCAGCCATACATTTTATGTATATTGATAACCTGCTCCGTGTTATCTCTTATTTGCGGCCAGGACATGTGCGTAGCCGCACAAGTGAGACCGCTGTCTTTAATTAAACCGGCTATCTCCTCCGGCTCAAGCGACATTCCGGAGACCTGGACAGCAGTATATCCTATCTCCCCAAGCCTGGCGAGCGTGTAACGCAGTCCGGCGGAATCCTTGCATTGGTCGCGCAGGCTAAACAAGTTAATACCTATTGTCATTTTGTTCATCTTGCATCCTCCTTATTCTATGTTTATACGTTGAAAATGCATAAAATAACCAGTACCACTATCTATTATTTATTAAGTATATGGGCATAATGCCATAAGCACAATGGATTTACTGCCCAATTTGTTGCACTATATGTGCATGATGCTCTCAACATGCCCGGGGTAATATTATCTGGCATCTTTGGTTAAAGTAATGGGATGCAATTGCGGGAAACGGATGGCGCCCTGGGGAGGAGCATTCCCCAGGGAACCGGACATTCTATAAGGTTGCGCCTTACCTGCTTTTGGAAATTCTAACCAAACAATATACAAGCTTGCGCGCAAACATTAAATTCAGGCAATACGGCCTAGTACCCGGCGGCCGGCAGCCTCCATTATATCGTAGACCTGCGGAGTGAAGGGAAAGATGCTGTAGAATTTGGGGGCATCATAGCATGCGTAATCTTCTGTCTTGCCGTATGCCGCTTTGGTAGGGATGTAACCTGCGTTTCCATTACAGTACCCCAGTGTAAACAGTTGCGGATATGTTTTTCGCAGGCCGACGCCCATCTGCGAGAAGACTTCTCCGGGCAGCGCCAGCAGGTTGAGGCTGCCTATCTTCATGCCGTGTATGGGAACGTTTTCCAGATACGGGTTGCATTTGTATTTGGGAAGATTTTTAAGGGCGGTCTCTACCCACCAGCTTTGAAAGCGTCCTATGCCTTTTGTGCAGTCAACCGTCTTTAAACCCTCTTTAAACTTTTCCAGTTCATCCTCACTTGGTATGGAAAGGGGGAGATTTATCCGCTCTTCTGCAGATGATAGGCGGGCTTCCAATGGTTCGGCAATTTTTGCAAGGCGCATGGCTCTGTCGCATATCAAACTGCCGTACAGGGCAAGGTTTTCATATTGCTGCCCGCTTGCCATATATAACCTGGCCGTTGGGTTAACGTCGCCACAAAACCCTTGAAAGATTATGGCCTTCTGCCCGGAGTGCTCCATGGCTCTTACCACGGCGCCGGGCCAGTCGGCGGTGATTTTATCTGTTGCACCCAGCGTTACGGCATGGCAGGCGTAGTTGAGCAGGCAGATATTGCCTTGTTTTCTAACCAGCACTACTTCGCTAAGCATAGGGTCTATCTCTTTGAAATTGCCGTTCCGCCTGTTGTAGCCTATTGGTTCAATCATCTGTTGCGCAAAGCAGGCCTTCGCCGGGGCCGCGTCCTCCGCGGCTCTCCGGGCGGCTTCCCTGGCTTTGCTGTGCACCTGTTTTATATATTCGGGCGAAGGTTCGCCCAGCCCCATCAGGTTTTGGACTACGGGGGCGGCGTGCGTATGGGTGCAGGCTGCCGCAATGCTTCTTGCGGGTATCCCCAGGTCATCCGCAATGCTCTGTCTTAGATCATCTGCATATTCCAGGCTGAACCCCAGCAGGTCACAGCTCATCAGCAGGAGCACTTCTTCTCCGTCTGTTAGATAGACGGCCCTGATTTTGATATCATCAAGCACGCCGGTGGCTTTGCGGCTCAGGTGGTACCCGTAGCCGGATAGTTCTAAGCCCATCTCTGGGGTGATATTGCTCTCCCCGTAGCCCGCCAATAATTCCTGCATTCTCTTATTCTCCCATCGCAGCCAGAGCGTCTCTCTGCTCCCATACTTTCTCTACGGCATCTGCTATATCCTGCATATCTTTGCTATCGCCCAGAAGCGCTGTCTGCGGTATCCAGCAAGCTTCATTGCAGATATGCATGGCGGCCTGCATCTCTGTCATTCGCATGTTGCCGCCGGGCAGGAAGTGCTGGTAGTTATGCCGGTTGGGCAAACGTCCGCAGTTGGAATAGGAGCGGGCTATCTCTGCTATCTCTTCATTATCTGTGAGAAGGATACCGCCTTCGCCCGCGGTAATGTTCTTGCTCATCTGGAAGCTGAATACTCCGCAATCCCCTATTGCTCCCGTGCCTTTGCCCTTCCACTGGCTCCCCCAGCTGTGGCAGGCATCTTCTATTATTGCCAGACTGTGCTTTGCTGCAACGGCCTTCAGCGCATCCATATCCGCCGGAAGGCCCGCAAAGTGCACCGGCATGATGGCTCGGGTTCTGGGTGTAATTTTGCGCTCTACATCTGCCGGGTCAAGATTGCAGGTGGAGAGGCTGATATCTGCAAAGACTGGCACGGCGTTTACTCTAATCACGGCTGTGGCTGTGGCCAGGAATGTGTAAGGAGGGATTATTACTTCATCCCCCTCGGAGATGCCGCATGCCAGCAGGCCCATCTCCAAGGCCATGGAACCGTTCATGCAGGAGACGCCGTATTTGGCGTTCTGAAAACTTGCATACTCCGACTCAAACCGGCGTACCTTCTCTCCGTACCACCACTTGCCGCTCTCCAGAACCTGCAGCAGGTTCTCCTTTTCGCTATCTCCTATAACCGGCCAGGGAGCGGGCTTGCTCTCTGTGACCGGCCTGCCGCCTGCAATGGCTAGTTTTTCCATTCTGATCCCCCTTGTATGATAGTTGTATTTGCAATATAACAGTTATCTATCCATGTGAGAAGAAATGCCAGCCGCCCAGATGCGGAGGGTTTCCGGCATCGCCGGGGAGCAGTTCCTTAAAATTCTCGGCTGCCTTGCGGTATGCGTTGGCGCACTCTTCTATAACTTCGGGGTGGTAATGGGTAAACCATGGAATGGTATATGTTCTGGCGCCTATTCCCTCACTAACCGGCAGGCTCCCTTCAGGTTGGCGGAGGTCACGGCTTGAGTTGGCTATTCTGGTGGGCTTGCCGTGGCCGTAAACATCGCACGTATTGAAGAGCGGATGCAGGTGCAGGGCGGAATTGCATGCGGGGTAGCATCTCTCAAATCCTTCTGCCCTCACCGCCTCTGCAAAACGTGTTACGGAAAGCCCGCCCAACTCTTCCGGGCAATAGTGGCCGCGGGGAGCATAGCACCCGCCCATGTTGCTCTCCGGGTATTCTATCCGGTGCGGCTTGAGTCCGGGAACGCCTTCAAGTAATTTCCAGAAGTAATCCATCCCCCGGCGTATCTCTTGGCAACGGGAATCATAGTGCTTCAGTTGAACAAGTCCCATTGCAGAGCTCACCTGGTGCATTCTGTATTTGTACCCGCCCATGGGCATGCCGATAAATGGTTTTAAGGATTCTGTTTGGATTTGCTCGCCAAAACGCTCATAGTGTCCCAGGGCTATCGCTCGCTCATAAATCTCCAGGTTATCCGTTGCAAGCACGCCTGCCTCTCCTATGGCGAAGGATTTTCCGGTCATGCATGACATTGCCGCCACATCCCCCAAGGCACCCACCTTGCGCCCCTTATAGAGCGCGCCGTGTGCATGGGAGACATCTTCTATCACCTTCACATTGTGCCTGCGGGCGATCTCCATGATTGGGTCCATGTCTGCAGGATGGCTCAGGTAATGTACTACAACAATTGCCTTGGTGCGGCTGGTAATCCTGTGCTCTATATCATTTGGGTCTATGCAGAGAGTTTTAGGGTCTATATCTGCAAATACAACCGTGGCTCCAAGGGAGAAGCACTGCAGCGCAGATGCCCAGTAAGTGACGCTGGGACAGATGATTTCATCGCCCACGCCCACGCCGCATCCAAACATGGCTGCATGTATTGCAGCCGTTCCGTTGTTGAAGCCCAGTGCGTATTTTGTACCCTGCCACTTGGCAAACTCCGCCTCAAACTTCTTTGTAACATCTGTCCCGGACATGGCTCGCCGCCGCAGTACGTCCAGAACGGCGTCTTCATCTTCCTTTGTAACAATGGGCCAGACAAATGTATCGCCAAAGTCAGACTTAACCGCCTTTTCCCCTCCCAATATCGCCAGGCTAGATTTTACTTGTGTATCCATATCCTTCTCCTTGTTAGTGAGCTGGTTTAATAGCTGCATTCAACCATTGGCTGCTTTAATTTTACCCCAAATGCCAGATTTGTCAAGGGGTTTTAAATATTTTTCTTCCATTGGCAGGTATTATTTATGCTTAAGCCGTGCATTGGCGGAAATATGTTGACGAAAAAGGGGATTTTTATTATACTGAAGCCAGTGATTACTGAATATCCATTTATGGAGTCAACATGGGCCGGCCAAGCATATCTAAGCAGATAGCAGAAGAGTTTAGAAAGAGGATTGCTGCAGGCACGTATCCGTGCAATTCCTTCCTTCCATCGGAGAGAGAGCTTGCAGCAGAGTTCAATACCAGCCGGGATACCATTGCGGCTGCGCTTAAGCGCCTGGTAGAAGAAGGATTTGTAGCAAGAAGTCCCGGACGTGGCACCAGAGTGCTGCCTGCACATGCTGCCGATACATCGCCGGTCATAGGGGTCATCCATAACTTATCCGAACGCTATGGGAGCAGAGAGGGCCTGCGGATACTTGAGGGGATACAGGATGCGCTCCTGCGCACAAACTTCCGGCATGAATTTCTTGTGACCAGTGCAGACCCCTCTTTTGGTAACCGGATGTACGATAACGCCCTGCTGCGTAAAAAGTTCCAGGGAGTTATTTACCTGGAAACTGTATATCCGGCCGAGAGGATATACGGCCTGCATAAAGAGGGCTTTCCTGTTGTTGTAGCCAATCTTGAATATGACCTGGATGTGCCGTGCACCTGCGTGAATCACGCCGGAATAACCTATGAAGCGGTAAAACTGCTGGTTGGATTTGGGCATAAACGCATTGCTTTTCTAGGGCAGGACGCAAATGTTTGTTTCTACGGAAAGGCTCTTGCCGGGTATATATCAGGGCTTGAGGAAGCGGGCATCCCCAGGGACGAATCATTAATAGGAATCACCGCGACAACCAATGCGCTTCAGGCATACAGCATAACCAAAGATTTACTGAACCTGCCATCGCCGCCCACAGCAATCATGGCGGCACGGGATATTTTTGCCGGGGGCGCAGTTCAGGCGATACAGGATGCCGGTCTTACAGTAGGCCGGGATATCTCCATTGTAGGATACGATGACATCTCCTGGCCGCAGGAAGAACCGTTTTTAACTACATTCAGGGAGCCCTGTTACGAATTGGGGGCCGCCGCCGCCGAAATGCTGATAAACCGCATACGAGGCCGTAAAACACCCGAGAAGCTTGTAATTGAATCCCCGCTTATCATCCGCAAGAGCGCCGGGCCCCTGCTATAGGCAGTGCTTGGCTTTGGTGTTCTGCACAGCTGGTTATTGCGGTTCATGAAGTAGAGCAACGCACAGCCGCCTCTATTGCTTGCTATTGTTCAGACTGTATGATGCTGACTTGCCCCATACAATAAATTCAGGCAAAGCTGTGGCTCAATTATCTGCATATGCTCCGGCAGCGACGCTTCGCTCTGCGACCGAAGTATCTCCCCGAGGGTTGATGCTCCTCTCTTAGGCAGCGGCGCTTCGCTTTGCAACCGAAGTATTATCCGCCACAATTAAATGAGCCATGGACCCTATTTGGGATATAAGTATCGGTTTCCACAGCCCCCTCACTATGCACGCACACCGTACTGCCGCAAACAAAACTTTCTCTTGCACAACCACCGAATGTAATAGAAGAATGTTCGATCATTAATCCTGAGGGGTATAACGCAAAAGTGTTTTGAAGCTCAAATCATAAAGCCTATGCAGAGCCTGCGGAGGCGGCAAAACACCAGAAGTCCATAGCTTATGGTGAGGATATGCAGGATACGCGTGAGCCTGAAGGACTAAGCAGCAGCGAAGCCGAGAAGCGTCTCAAAGAGATAGGCCCTAACGTATTGACCCAACCCGGAAAGATCAGCTTTTTCAGCATTGCGCTGGAGGAGATCACGGAACCTATGATTCTTCTCTTGCTGCTTGTTGGGATACTGTATTCCATCTGGGGAGGCTTCAAGGATGCAATCACCATCTTTGTGGTTATCATCCTCCTCGTCCTGGCTGAGGTATGGAACGAGTACCGGGCAAAGAAGTCGATAGCGGCCCTTGCCAAACTGACAGCCCCGGAAGCCCGAGTGGTGAGGGATGGGCAAATTACCACCATGAGGGCAGAGAATGTTGTCCCCGGCGATGTTCTTGTCCTTACACCGGGCACGCGCATAGCTGCCGATGCACGGCTGTATACCAGCTTTAGCCTGCAGGTTGATGAATCAGCGCTTACCGGAGAATCCCTTCCCCAAACAAAATCAGCGGGCGATGAGGTATTTGCAGGAACGCTAGTGGTGGCGGGCGAAGGGAAGAGTAAAGTTTCTGCCACAGGGAAGAACACAAAGTTCGGGCAGATATCCGCTACGGCCGGGGAGATACGGCCGCCCAGAACACCTCTCCAGCTATCCATGAAAGACCTGGCCAAGAAGCTGCTGTTAGTGGCTGTCCTCTTCAGCGTGCTTATACCGCCGATCGGCATATTGCAGGGAAAACCGTGGCGCACTATGATCCTCACGGGGCTTGCGCTGGCCTTTGCCACTATCCCTGAGGAGCTCCCAATTGTGATCACAATGGTGCTGGGCCTTGGGGCATATATGCTCTCCAGGCAGGGCTTCCTTGTTAAAAAACTCCAGGCGGCCGAAGTACTTGGGGATGCAACAGTGATCCTGACCGATAAGACCGGCACCATCACAGAGAACCGCATGCGAGTAGTGGATATCTATCCCCCACAGCATGACAGGGATGTATTGCAGGCATCACTTGCGGCGATGACCGAACTCTCCGCGTCACCAACCGACACTGCAGTTGCAGATAAGGCAAAGGAACTGGGTGCCACTGTGAATCTTGGCCCTGTTCTTTGTGAGAGAACCTTCGGCAACGGCAGAAATACGAAAGCAGTTATTCGGAGCGTGGATGGCGCTCTGATGCTGATTACAAGCGGCGCCCCGGAAGAGGGACTCTCAATAGTTGAAGGAGACACGGCGCAAGCCAGAGATCAACTACAGTACCAGGCTGCCCAGGGAAGAAGAATTATTGCAGTAGCACAGAAGCTCCTCTCTGCCATGGATAAGCCTCTCTCCGATATTGAGAAGGATATGCAATTTGTAGGCCTTATTGCGCTGGAGGACCCGCCGCGCCCACAGGTGCGGGAGACCATCAATCAGGCAAGGAGGGCCGGAATCAGGACTATCATGGTAACCGGCGATCATCCCGATACGGCCGCTTCTATTGCACGGCAGGTAGATATACCAAGCAGCATAGTAATCACAGGCGGCCAGCTTGCCCAAATGCCGGATAGCGAGCTGGCAAGGACGGTGGAAAGCGCCTCGGTCTTTGCCAGAACTACTCCTCAGGACAAGTACAGGCTGGTGCAGGCGCTGCATGCGGATCATCAGGTGGTTGCCGTAACCGGCGATGGAGTAAACGATACACTTGCGCTAAAGGCGGCAGATATAGGTATAGCAATGGGGCTGAAAGGCACTGATGCCGCAAAGGAGGCTGCCGATGTAGTGCTGGCCAACGACAGCTTTGTAACAATAGCTCACGGCGTTTTTGAGGGCAGAAAGTTCTACGATAATCTGCAGAAGGGCATAAAATATTATCTTTCGGTAAAACTGGCCCTGATTGCCGTGTTTTTGCTGCCAATCCTGTTTGGCGTGCCTCTGCCGTTCTCTCCTATCCAGATTATACTGCTTGAGCTGTTCATGGACCTGGCAGCATCTTCCGGTTTTGTAGCCGAACCTGCAGAACGCAATATACTGGAGCGGCCGCCCCGGAACCCGTCTGAGAGATTCCTTGGCGCCCGCATGATCTACGGTATAAGTGTGTCCGGGCTGACACTCTTTGCTGCAGTAATGATACCGTACTTTTACGCGCTCAACCGGGGGTTGCCTCTGGCAACTGTCCAGTCCCTGGCCTTCAGTGCCTGGATGCTGGGGCATGTGATACTGGCATATGTATCTCGCTCATCAAGCCAGCCGCTCTACAGGCAGGGCATATGGACAAACAAGGTTATAGATGTTTGGGCGGCAGTAGTGGTTGTAGTGCTTCTGGTGCTCACGCAAATTCCATCGGTGGGACGCCTTGTTAGTCTGACGCAGGTTCCGCCCGGCTATCTCCTGGCAGTTCTTATTGAAGCCCTGGCAGTTATTGGCTGGCAGGCAGTGTGGAAGCCGTCTGCACTGCGGCTGTTGATCTGCCGATAGATATTTTGGCATTACCGTTCAACCGCTATGCCGCACCTTTATCCAGGCGCCCGTGTCTCTTGATTTAATCGCTGCCTCAAGCACACGCATCTCCGCATGCCCCGCTGCAAAATCCGGGCTGCTGTTTGTGATGGTTAGACCTTCCCTCTTTGCATATACGGCTGCATAGAAATCTGAGAAAAGGTTGAGGGGAGCATCCATATAGCCCATGGGGTGCCCGGACGGGAGCTTGGCATACTTACGCGTCTCCTCTGTCTGAAGGAGCGGGGATTCAAAAAAGGTCTGGTTCGCCTCATCCCTGCGCCCTATCCAGAGCTCTGCCGGGCGTTCATGGTTCCAGGCTATGCTTCCCCGGCTGCCGTAAATTTGTATGTCTATGTTGCATTTTCTTCCGGCGGCAAGCTGGCTTGTGGTGAATGTGCCTCTTGCTCCGCCCTTGAATTTTATGAGCATGGAGCCGTATTCATCCAGTGTAATGGGGACGTCTTCAAACTCTATGTTCCCCGCCTTCCCAAAGGTGAGTGTCTCCCCTGTTTTTGGCCGCTTTCTTATGGGAAGAGTGGTTCTGGTATCTGCAATCACTTCTTCTATTTCAAGCCCGCTCATAAACTGGGCAAGGTCGCACCAGTGGCTTCCCAGGTCGGAGAGGATGTTGGACGCTCCCGCCATCCTGGGGTCCAACCTCCATGAATAATCTGTATCATAGAGAAGCCAGTCCTGGAAGTAGTTCCCCATTATGTTGTAGACTTCCCCTATGTCTCCCCTCTTTATCCGGGCAGCCGCCTCCTGTACCACGGGGTAATACCTGTAGCAGAAGCCTATTCCCGTGACAGTGTTGTGCTTCTCTGCCAGGCGTACTAGTTCGCC
>CALNCU010000279.1 GCA_937875395.1 uncultured Armatimonadota bacterium
TATGGGGAGGCGGCATATATGAGGACGATGCCTTCTACAACGCATGCGATGAAAGGGGCATAATGGTATGGCAGGACTTCATGTTTGCCTGCTATGAGGTGCCGGAAGCAGAATGGTTCCACAAACTGGTAGAAGAAGAGGCCAGAGAGAACATAATACGGCTAAGAAACCACCCATCCCTCATGCTCTGGTGCGGCAACAATGAAAACGATTGGGGCTTCTGCGCCCACTGGTGGGGGCAGGATAAGGACGTATACTACGGCAAAACCATCTACACGCAAATATTACCAAAGATATGTGCGGAATTAGACCCGGACAGGCCCTACCAGCAGAGCAGCCCATACGGAGGCGAGCATCCCAACTGCCAAACTCACGGAGACCGTCACAGCTGGGATGTCTACTCAGGATGGCAAGACTACCCGGAATACCGCAAGGATCATGGCAGGTTTTTAAGCGAGTTCGGGTTCCAGGCGCTCCCAACCATGCCTACTATCCGCACCTTTGCAGAAGAAAAGGATCTTTCACCCAAGAGCGAAGTAATACGCCTGCACAATAAAATGGTAGAAGGCCCGGAGCGATTTGAAAAATACCTGGCCGCCCACTTTGCGCCCCATAATAGTTTTGAGGAGTACGTAGAACAGACGCAAATAAACCAGGGAGAAGCCCTGCGCTGTGGTATAGAACACTGGCGCAGCCACAAGCCGGATACAAGCGGCGCCCTAATCTGGCAGCTAAACGACTGCTGGCCAGTATCCAGCTGGGCACTTGTAGATTATGAAAACAGAAGAAAAGCCTCTTTCTACTTTGTAAAACGAGCCTTCGCCCCGGTGATGCTCTCCATCTGGCCGGGAGAAGAAGAGATAGAAGTAAGCCTTGTGAATGATACGCTAAACCCCGTAGGCGGCACCGTAGAGATATGTTTGGCGGATGCATGCGGTGAAATCATCTGGCAGCAAGAGATGCTGCTATCTGCAGGAGCAAACGGAGTTGGTCAAATCCTTATCCCCATATCAGACCTGCCGGAAGAGGGAAGGGGGGGAGCAATCCTGTTTGCAAGCCTGCACAACAAGAGCGGCATCCCGGCAAGTACCCAGGCACTCTTCCAACCCATGAAGGATTTAAGCATACCGGAGGCGGAAGTAAGAATCACATCCGTAGAGCCGCATAGAAGAGATGGATTTGTTGTCACCATATCCGCAGAGAGCCTGGCCTGTTACGTCCATCTTACCTCACAGGATGCAGAGCTCTTATGCAGCGACAACTGGTTCCATATGCTCCCAGGAGAGGAACGGAAAATAATTGTGCACCCGTGCGGCGCCGTCATCAACCCGGATTCAATAAAGGTAGAGTGCCTGAACGGGCAGGCAGCAGAGGCCGGAGCCTTGGAAGGCGTGACTGTACTTATTTGATGAACATATCGCAAAAAATCTGATATGGCAAGAGTGCCCGGCCCCGCAACCAAATTGGATGCAATATACGCAGTAGAAGTATAAGCCGTCCCGTTGCCGGGTGTTTTAATGGCAAGCGGCAACTAAACCGCAAAATTCCCATTAATATGAGCAATTATCTATTGCCTATTGCCGCGCAACGTGCTATGATTAGCAATCACACAGCAGAAAGGAGCCATCGCTTTGAGTTCCATTGACGGCAACGCCAACTTAGCGGAACCTCCAAGTTCAAGCGAACCTGGAGCCAGAGATTACGTGCAAATTGGTACGGTGCTCCTTTCTTATGCTGCTGTAGATGCAATATCATCCAACCGGTAGCCCCTTATTCTGCGAGCCCCCCTTATTTGCGCCAAAAGCAAAGAATGGAGGTGCTTTATGAGACCATTCCTCAACTTACATAGCCTAGTACCATACATGCTGCAACCATGGAGGGCGTCCAGATGAGCCGCCTGTTCCGCAGGTTGGATATAGTGTGGCCGCTGACCCGTTTTGCCACATGGGCAGATGCAGTTGTTCTAATAGCCATTGCTGTTCTAATCTTCATTGGCGCAGAGCTGGCCAATGAAGCTCCAAAAGTAATTAGCGGCCCCAGGATTTCACTTGCACCTGCTGCGCTGCCATTTTATGCCGTATTGTCTGTATCCAGAATGGCTGCCGCATATTTGCTATCCATACTCTTTACGCTGGGTTATGGCTATATAGCGGCAAAAAACAGGCGTGCAGAGCGGGTGATGATGCCTCTGCTTGATGTGCTTCAGAGCGTTCCCATCCTTTCATTTCTTCCGGTAGTATTGCTTGGCCTGTCAGCGGTGACATCGGAAAATGTGGCGGCGGAAATTGCATCTATCGTGCTGATATTTACCAGCCAGGTCTGGAACATGACCTTCGGCTGGTATCAATCACTTACCACAGTGCCAAAGGAGTTGCAAGAGGCCAATGCAATCTTTAGATTCAACGGGTGGTTCCGCCTAAAGACGCTGGAGTTGCCTTTTGCCGCAATAAGCCTTATCTGGAACAGCATGATGAGCTGGGCGGGCGGCTGGTTCTTCCTGATGGCGGCGGAGATTTTTACCGTTGGAGATAGGGACTTCCGCCTGCCTGGGCTTGGCAGCTACCTGCAAACCGCCGCAAATGAGGGCAATTTCCGGGCCATCCTGTGGGGGGTGGGAATGCTGGTGCTGGTGATAATAGCCCTTGACCAGCTGGTATGGAGGCCGCTTCTGGTATGGGCCGAACGATTTAAGGTAGAGATGGTATCCGGGGATGTTGTTCCGCAGTCATGGTTCTACGATGTTTTGCGCAATTCGGCTCTTGTGGCCTGGTTCAACAAGAAAGTGCTCCGGCCCGCCGGAGAGAGTCTGGATGCATGGTCGCTTCGGCGCCTGCCCGCAGTGGCTGTGCCGGCTGGCGGCAATCATGTTTCCTGGGTATCGGCTGCTATCCTGGCGGCCGCTATTTCAGGGCTTATATACGGTACTTACCGTGCAGCTGGGATGATTGCAGAGGTCTCTCCGGCAGAATGGGCGGCAATAGGAGTAGGGCTTGCTGCAACACTTGCCCGGGTAATACTGGCGCTTCTTATAGCCCTGGCCTGGACTATTCCGCTGGGCGCGGCATTAGGCACCAATAGAAAGCTGGCAAACTGGCTGCAACCTGTTGTGCAAATAACTGCATCCATCCCCGCAACGGCGCTGTTTCCGGTGCTGCTGCTCTTTTTGATAGGTCTCCCAAACGGGCTTAACCTTGCGGCGGTGCTGCTTATGCTCATGGGTACGCAGTGGTATCTCCTTTTTAATGTAATAGCAGGCGCCAGCGCAATCCCGCAGGATCTGAAACATACATCGGCACTGCTTGGTCTTAGCAAGCAGGAACGGTGGCGAACTCTTACGCTCCCCTCGCTGTTCCCATATATCACTACGGGCGCAATAACTGCAAGCGGCGGGGCATGGAACGCAAGCATAGTTGCCGAATATGCAAAGTTTGGCGGGAAAACGGTCTTTACTGTGGGGATAGGTTCCATAATTGCACGATCCACTGCCGCCGGAAACTTCCCTCTGCTGCTTGCATCAACGCTCTCCATGATATTGGTGGTGGTTGTTATCAATCGCCTGTTCTGGAGGCGTCTCTACAGGCTTGCAGAAGATAAGTACAGGATGGAGTGATAATATGTCCAAAGAAGCATTGGTCAAAGTGAGGGGTGTTACCCAGAAATATGCTACCGGCAGAAAAGAGTTCATAGCCGTACGCGATGTGAACCTTACTGTAAAAGATGGCGAGTTTGTTGTTCTTCTTGGACCGTCCGGCTGCGGCAAGAGCACGCTCCTTAGAATAATAACCGGCCTGCAGAAGCCAAGCGAAGGAAGAGTATTATACCGCGGGCAACCGGTAGTAGGCGTAAACCCCCATTCCACCATAGTCTTTCAAACATTCGCCCTGTTTCCGTGGCTGACTGTACAGCAGAATGTAGAAATAGCTCTGAAAGCGCAGGAAGTACCCCATGCCGAACGTACCCGCCGCGCGCTGGAACTTATTGACAGGGTTGGGCTTGACGGCTTTGAGACTGCGTACCCCCGCGAGCTTTCTGGGGGCATGCGGCAAAAGGTTGGGTTTGCGCGGGCAATGGCCGTTGAGCCGGAACTGTTATGCCTTGACGAACCCTTCTCTGCGCTGGATGTTTTGAGCGCCCAATCTTTGCGCAGCGATCTTCTAGAACTTTGGGTGAGCGGCGGCATCCCCACAAAAGCAATCCTGATGGTGACGCATAACATAGAAGAGGCCGTATTCATGTCTGACAGGATAGTGGTAATGGATAAAGACCCGGGGCGTGTGGTTGCCGATGTTATAGTAGATCTGCCGCACCCGCGCCATTATAAATCCCCCAAGTTCGCCAAGATAGTGGACCGGGTATACGCAACTCTGGCAGGCCAGACGCAGCCGGAACATATTGAGGTAGGCACTGCGCCGGGCGTACCCGGCGGCCGCACCCGCGCCCTGCCTGATATCACCATAGACAACCTTACAGGCGTTCTTGAGAGGCTTGCGGAGATGCCTAATGACACGGCGGATATATTTAGGCTTGCAGAAGAGTTGCGGGCGGATTCGGATTACCTGCTAAGGCTTACCGAAGCTGCTGAACTCCTAGGATTTGCGACCCTTGCCCAGGGGGATATCACGCTCACCCCGCTTGGCGAAACATTTGCCGAAGCGCGAATCCTTACCCGCAAAGAGATATTTGCTACCCGGATAAGACGGCTTCCCCTGTTTCAGTGGCTGCTTAGAATGCTTGACGCGGCGGATAACAATCAACTGGAGCGCGATGTTACTCTTGTTGCACTTCAACTGGATTTTCCGTCCTATATTGCCAAACGTCAGCTTGACCTGATTATTGAATGGGGGCGGTATGCCAAAATCCTGGAGTACGATGACAGCAGCGAAATAATATTCCGAGAGGCCGCCATCCCTGTAGAATCCAAGGCGTAACCCTCCATCATAAAGTATCATACATAACTGCAAGGCTGCTTCTCTATTTGCAGCCACATTTTGTATAATCGGCGCATGGTTCTATATAGCATGAGCGGATTCGCTTTTTTCTATTTTTGTTGCTGGTTATATCTGTAATATATTCTTAGCCCCATCAGTTTAACAGCAAAATGGCAACAAGGGAGAGGAGGCCTCCCATCCATTGAGCCTTTGACAGGCGTTCCTTCCAAAAAATAATGCCCACTATTCCGGTGAGCACCACATTCCCAAGGTTTCTTATGGGAAAGGCCACTATCCCGGGCATTTTTGCCAAAGCCAGAAGCAGGAAAAGCGTGCCCGTGGCCCCTGCCGCCCCCATTATAAGGCCTACAAGTATATCCGTCCGGCTGCTCTTCTGCCTGTAAATTGCATTGGTGCTGGCAGCCAAAATGAGCGGCACTCCATAGAATGCCAGCATATACAAATCCGTCTGGCCTTCCAGCCCCCATGCAATCAGCGCCTTGTTGGTAATAAGTACCAGCCCCGTCAGCAGGAAAGAGATTATAAGCAGGAACAGACTCATTCCGCCACCTCCGAGCGTGACTCGTTTCGTCCAAAGAATATAAGGGCAATCACAATAAGTACAAGCCCGGCCACCTGTTTTGCAGAGGGTATTTCATGCCAGAGAAAGATAGATGCTACTACCGGAAAGGCCACGGCAAGGCTTATCACCGTCCACGATACTGAGAGCTGCCCAAACTTCATATGCCGGAAGAATGCAAGCGTAGATACATAAAGCATAACCCCGGCAGCTGTTCCCAGATACAACGCATGCGTGCCTGCGGATAGATGATGTTTGCTGATTATTACAACAACTATACTGGCCGTGGAACCCACATACATCCACAGGTTCACTGCGTCAAGATTACAGTTTAACCTGGCGGCAATTTTGTAGCATGATGCAAACAGGGTTGTTAAAACTATGGAAAGAATAAGATAAGCCTGCATACCAAACACCTCACCCGCTTATTATAATAGGGATTGCTGATAAAAACAAGATGTACAAGTCTAAACAAGTAAAATAATTCTTGACATGTTCATCCAAGGCAGATATAATGCTCTTGTAACATGAAAGTGTCGAACTGCCAGTAGCACTTGGCACAGCAAGAATTTAAAAATAAGTCCGGCATAAAAGGCCAAGCCGGCAGGTGGTAAGAATATGCCTAAACTTAAACGAGGCGCCGCTCCGGTATACGGGCCCATGCAAGAAGAGATATCCCGCCGAATCAGAGACGGCGAACTTAAGGAAGAGAACGCGCTGCCCTCAGAGAACGATCTGGCTGCGCAGTTTAAGATAAGCCGGGGTTCCGTGCGTACGGCGCTTACGGAACTTGCACAAACCGGCATGGTCTATACTCTGCCGGGAAAGGGCTGGTATGTAAAAAAGCCTGGCCGCATTGCCTCTGCCTCAGAACGCGGGCGGATTGCGTTTATAGCCCCCGGTCTGGAGGATTCCGACTTCCAGATTTACCAGGGCGTGGAGGATGTTTTAAACAAACGCGGCTATATACTCTCCATCTTCAATTCCCAGAGAGATGCCGTGCAGGAGAACAAAAACATACGGCTCCTGCTGGAAGGCAAAGAGAAGGGCGCCATAATCTTCCCAAACTGGGGAAGGGCAAATGCAGAGATTGTCTTTGAACTTAAGAGAGCCAACTACCCGTTTGTACTTATAGACCGATACTACCGTGATTTGGACACGAACTATGTAATAACAGATAACAAAGCCGGCGGATTTATGGCCACCGAACACCTGATAAAGCTGGGACACAGGCGTATAGGCATAATTTTGGGTGTAAGCTGCACCGCCATGGATGACCGTATGGAAGGCTACCGCGAGGCGCTTGCCAAGCACGGAATAGCCTGTGACCTGTCATTGATAATAAGAATGGATCATAGTGATGGAGTTGAGCCGTCAGAGGGGGGCTGCCAGGA
>CALNCU010000280.1 GCA_937875395.1 uncultured Armatimonadota bacterium
AGAGTAACAGCCTTTGACCTTGGGAGGCTGCGTCTGGCATGCCGGTATGGGCATAGAGTATCAAACGGGCTGTTCAGGGCAGATCTGCCGGATGGAAAGTACTCCGTGAAGGTTCTGTCCAGCGCATCCGAACTCTTTGAGATGAAGGAGAATATCCGTAGGCCCATTACCGCAAAGATAGTAGAGATACCCGTGCCTAAGGGAATAGAGCATACCATCAAAGAGAATACCTTTGATGTCACTGTAGAAGGCGGCCAGTTTAGCCTGTTCATTCCATCCGGTGCAATCTACAGCCTTGCCATAACACCCAAATCCGGCTCTGGAAGTGCGCAGGTGTTTGATTTTGGCCCTGACAGTACTCCCGTAAGCGCCGGGCATAAGCTGGTATCGGCCACACAGCTTTCATCGGTCAATATTATAAGTGCCAATGGTGATTCCAAACCCCGAATAACATTCAAAGACGGCGCCAAGTATAAACTATCCGTCTACATGAAGAGTAACACTCCTGATCTTCCGGTAAATATTGGCATGCGGATAGGGGCGCCATGGGGTGCAAGGGAGTACAAAACCGTAAAAGTAGGGACCGAGTGGGCCAGGTATGAGATGCCTATCACAAAGAAAGGCGAGTGGGTATATGTAGAGCTTGCCGCCCCCGGCACTGTATGGGTGGATAATTTTTCACTTGAGAAGGACTAAGAAGGAATCAATATGTTTAGCACTCCCAATCCTAAAGAAGAACTCCTTGGCGGAGGATTTTTACTTGGCGTCAATTACTGGCCCTGCGAGTATGGGGTATCCATGTGGAAGAAGTGGGCCCCTTCGGTTATAGACAGGGATTTTGGACGCATAGCCGCCCTGGGATGCACGCTTGTAAGAATCTTTCTTGTATGGGAGGACTTCCAGCCCATCCGCGAATACACAGGATACAGGGCAGGCAACGGTGTGGCTACATATCTGGGTGACAGACCCTTGAAGAAGGGAGAACCCCCGGTAGATGCCTTCCAGGTAGCCAAATTTGATGAAATGCTCCTGATAGCAGAGAAGCACGGCCTGCGCCTGATACCCACATTCTTTACCGGATGGATGAGCGGCACACTCTTTGATGTGCCCTGGCGCAATGGACGGAACATCTTCAGCGACCCGTACATGCTCCGTCGCCAGGCAGAACTAGTCTCCTACTTTGCCGGGCGGTATAAAGACAATCCAACAATATGGTCATGGGATTTGGGCAACGAGCAGAACTGCTTTATGCCATGCAACAGCCGGCACGATGCCTGGCTCTGGACGGACCTGTTGACAAAAGAGATTCGTCTGCGTGATAAAAACCATCTGGTAACATCGGGAATGCATATGGATGTAGACAAGTGCGCCGGCAATTTTACCATAGAAGACCTCTCCGGCTTGTTAGATTACGTCTGTATCCACACGTATCCCAAGTTCCGTGCAATCTGCAGCAACAATTTAAGCAGCCTGAAAACCACCTACCTGAACACATTTGAATACAACCTGCACAGCAATCTCAGCGGCAAAGACGTGCTCTGCCAGGAGTTCGCTGGGCTTTCCTGCTCCAGAGTATCAGATGAGGTAGAAAAGGAATACATAGCCATAGTGCTGCACAGCCTGCTTGCAAATGGATGTATGGGAGCCCTCTACTGGTGCTACTCAGACTTTGCAACAACCGATGAACTGCCGTATGCCGCCAATCCGTTTGAAAAGCACCTGGGTCTTGTAGACTGCGAAGGCCGTCCGGGAGCAGTGGCAGAAGAGATAAAGGAGTTCTCAAAGATAGCGCAATCATTCTCAGCAGGCGGATGGCATGCAGATACGCCCCAGGCGGCGGTTATAGTGCCGCGGCACATAACAGACAATACCGCCATATTCAATTGTTATATACTGGCAAAAATGGCCGGGTTGGATGTGCGGTTTACATATCCGGATAGCAGCCTGGAAGAGTTCAAGCTGGTCTTTATGCCCTCTGTTGAAGAATCTTCCTTCACCCTCCCGGACTGGGAGAATATCAAACGTTTTGTACATACCGGCGGCACATTGTACTACTCCTACAAAGGGTCGGCCATGCGTGATATGGAAGAGCTGTTTGGAATACGCCTGGAGGGAGATGACAGGGACGGGCGGCTTCACAAATTCGCCTTTAATAACAGCCTGGGGGAGATAGACCTCTCCGGCGGTGATTCAAACAGTATAGTAATGCTTATGTCAAACAGAACCGCAGAGGTAATCTCCACAGATATTAAAGGACAGCCCAATATCCTGCTAAACTCCTATGGCAATGGTAAGGCAATACTATGTACGGAACCATTGGAGACGTTTATATCAGAGCGGCACGGCAGCATGCCTGGCAAGGGAATACACAATTTCTATGAATGGATGGCATCGCAAGCTGGAATTATAGTAAATGGTTGCGGCAACCACTTTATAGAGTATAAGCAACTATCCGGCAGAGGCGGAACCCTGAATTACTTAATAAACCACAGCTTTGAAGAACAGACCTGTGTTCTTCCTCTGCAAAAGATGGCATACCAAACGCTGGGCGGCAGAAACATAATAAAAGTAGAAGCGGGGGAGGGCGGCCTTAATATTACCCTTGGGCCGGCCGGAGCCGTGTTGCTGATTACGGCATAACTTGAATCTAAACTGCAAATACGGGCGAAGATTATTCTACTTTGCCGTGTATTTTTGTTACCGTCCAGTAGTTCATTTCTGGGATATGCCCAAAATTTACAGAATAAGCATTGCCTGTCTTAAGAGGCATTATGAGCCTGGATGGTTCTATTCGTGCATCAAAAACACTGTTATTATATTTTGCTCTGAATTTGTAGACTTGTTGCATTATCTGCGGTTCGCTCAATATAGTTATGGTGGCATTTTTATAATAGATTACCGGAGGGGGTTGATGCATGGTGGATATATCAGAATATGATGCCTTTGATGTTCGATATACAACGGTTGCCATTGCGCCAAAACAGGCAATCAGTATCAGCAAGAATACTATCTCGCTCTGCTTCATATGCTCTCCCTCCCGGCAAGGATGAGGTTGGCTTCTTTTTATGATTGTAGTATAACACGGAGTAAGTGTATCTGCAACCTGCACGGCGGAAGATTTTTTAGTATAAAAAACTTCAAAAACAGTTCTATCCCCGGCTACATAATGGGCGTGGAATTCACGCGTAGATAAAGTACGGACACCCCAAAAAAACACAAAAAGCGGAGACCAGGCAAAGATGCCGGTTTCCGCTTTACTTTTTGGTCGGGGCGACAGGATTTGAACCTGCGACCACTCGCTCCCAAAGCGAGTGCGCTACCAAGCTGCGCTACGCCCCGAATATGTTTTCTCAACTGCAACGCCAATATTCTACCTGTTTCAGCATGCCTAGTCAAGGAAAATTAATATTTCATTTGCAATTGCCTTAAGGAAAGGAGCTGTTTGGGTATAACACAACCACGCAGTAAGTGCCCGTTACAAACAAATATGACAAATTAGGAATATTATATAACAAAACGGCGACGGCCTATTGACAATATTGTCAATAACAAGCACAATATAGTAGTACTGCTTTAAGCGGCGGCTATTATCCTGGAAGGTGATTTTATGATATGCGGGCGCTGTGGTCATAAAATAGATGACAGACATACTGTATGCTTAAGATGCAGGCTGGCGTTCCCAAAGAGCAGCGTATCTGCCAAAGGCACAGATGAACCGATTATATCCGGCGGGCGTGCGCATATATTGGCAGGCGCACTGGCCTTTGCCGCCATTCTTGCCATGGTCGCCAGGCTTCTGGCCCATGCAGATTGGGCAGGCACCGGTGTGCTTGCATTTATAGGGGCTGTTTTGGGAGGAACCGCCATGGGAACGCACGGTTCGCTCAAGCAGTGGATTCAGCGCATAAGGTGCCGTTACCAGTTGAACCGGATAGAGCGCAGATTCAGCTTAAAGATTGATGCTATCATAAAACAGGCCGGGGAACTGCTGGATGCAGACGATTCAGATGCGGATGCTCACAGGAGGGCCGGGATTGCATACCTTATGGATGGGCAGTTTGGGCGTGCGGCAGAGCATCTCCAAAAGGCGGCGGATGCCGCAGAATCTCCCCAGGTGATAAACCACCTTGCCATAGCCCGGTATCTTTCCGGCAACAGTGATGGGGCAGTTGCAGATTGGCGGCGTATTTCTGCTGAGTATGCCCCGTCTCACTTTAACCTGGCAATCGTTCTTATGCAGAAGAAGGAGTACGATGCAGCTTTAGAGGAGCTTAATCTATCTGCAGATGCAGACCCGGATGGCTCTTTGAGAAGGCTCCCGCTCCACCTTGGCATAATTCACTTTGCGCAGAAACGGTATGAGGAGGCCGTCCGGGAGTTTGAACGTGCGGTAAGCAGCGCCCCGGATTCCGGCGATGCGCGCAATAACCTTGGCGTGGCCCTGTATATGCAGGGGGAGACGGAGAAGGGGATTGCCGAAATCACAAAGGCCAGGTGCGCAGAACCCGGGCGTGCTATTATATGGGCAAACCTTGGGCTGGCACATTTTCTTAAGGATGAGATACCGGCAGCCGTCCGCGCCCTTGCGCATGCAAAAGAGCTTGATCCGCTCACCGGGTTTATCCGCACCTACTACGGCAGCGTTCTGTGCGCGGCGGGCAACCACCATGCCGGCATAGAGCAGATGCAAACCGCAACGCACATGGCCTACCGGGATGTAGAATCCTACCTAAACCTTGCCAGAACCCTTATAGAAGATGGGGAGCTTGAGCGGGGCGCAGATCAGCTTAAACAGGCGCTGCTGCTTGATTCCGGCGATGCAGATATACTTGCATGCGCAGGCGCGGCCTACCTTATGCGCGGCAGATACGCAGAGGCAGAGCAGTACCTTAGAAAATCCATACAGCATGACCCGGCAAATATTGTTGCCATGAGCAACCTTGGGCAGGTGTATGCAGAGGACGGCCATCCGCATCAGGCCGTTCCGCTTCTAGAGCATGCAAGCCGCATGAAAAACCATACTGCGCATGTGCTCTTTAACCTGGGATATGCCCTTCATCTGCAGGGGCGGCTCTCGGAGGCGGCCGAGCATTACATTGCTGCAATATCCAAGGATAGCACTCTAACGGCGGCGCACTACAACCTGGGGCTCTACTTTCTGGCAGTAGAGGAGTGGGCGGGTGCAGTTGCAGAGTTTCAACTGGTATTAAAGCTTCAGCCGGAACTCCCCTATGTAAACTATCCCCTTGGATGCGCGTTCCAGGGCCGGAAGGATATGCCGAATGCCATAAGATTCTGGGAGATGGCTGCTGAAACGGAGCCGAAGAATATTGATCTGCATGTAAACCTTGGGCTGGTATACTACCTTAGAGACAGGGTTGACCAGTCAATAGAGCACTTCCAGCGGGTTTTAAGGCTGCGGGATGGGCAGTTTACGGATTACAACAACCTGGCCCTGGCATACACAAAGAAGAAAGCGCTTGATATGGCCGTCCGCAACTTTGAAAAGGCCATAGATATGGCTCCCAGAAACCCTGTTGCGCACAGCAACCTGGGTCTGGCATACTATCTGAACAATCAGGTAGAAAAATCCGTTGCAGAATGGATGCGCATAGCCACTCTGGACTCCACCTACGCCAGAAAAAGGGGCCGCATTGAAACCGCCACCTATGACGATGCGGAGATGGGTTTTGTACCCATAGATTGGCAATGTTACCTTCTTAAAACCTCTCCGGCCATACCTGCCGCCAGGTACCGCATGCGAATTGCAGAGAGCAGATATCCCTGGTGGATGGATGCCGGCGGCGATGAGTTTGAATCTATCCTGCTCTTAAAGCAAAGAATAGATTCCCTGCGGCGGGCTATCCAGAGCATGGATTATGCAGAGGTTCCGCACGGATAGCTACCGGCGCCCAAACTTTTTGCGCAGAAACTGCCATAAGATTACAGCCAGCGCCGTCATAACCAGAACGCTTATAACTAAAGGCATCCCGGAAAGATTCAGGGCGGAGAGCCATACCGCCAGGCCGATTATAACAGCAAATGCTAAAACCGTAATAAACTCAACTAACTTGTTTTTATCCACCTTCTGCCGCCTTTAGTTCCTGTAGGGTGCGCTCAAGCCGCTTAATCTCTTCTCCGTAGCCAGCCCAATCGCCCTTTCTCTGTGCTTCCTGCGCTCTGCGGAATTCTTCAATTGCCCGCTCGGCAAGTTTTTGTGCTCGTCCCTGCGGGGATGGCGCCGCTTGCTGCAGAGGGGCTGCCGGCGTTGCAGATGCTTGAGGAAGGTTCACTCCGCCCCCAAAAATCCTTGCAATGGCGGCATCCAGGGTAGGCTCCATTACAAGCTGGCTTCCGTATGCCGCAACCACGCGTTTAAGCTCCGGTATCTTGCTGGTTTGAGATTCCAGATAGATTGGTTTTACGTAAAGTATAGATTGATCTATGGGAATAACAAGCAGATTCCCCCGGTTCACCTGGGAGCCTTGCTGGTTCCAGAGCGTAAGCTGCGGTGATATTGCAGGGTCCTGGTTTATTCTGGATTCTATCTGCGCCGGGCCGTATACAAGCTTATCCTTTGGGAATTGATATAGAATCATTCTGCCGTAGTCTGCCGGGTCGCACCGGGCCGCTATCCAGGCTACCATGTTATCCTTGTTTACGGGCGTGAACGGCAGCATGAGCAGAAACTCCTCCTTCGTCTCGCCGGGGAGGGTCATAACCACGTAGTACGGCTCTATGGGAGTCTGCATGCCGGATGTCTGCACAATCTCTTTTGGAAACTCCCAAAGATCGCCCCGGTTATAGAATACCTGGGGGTTTTGCATGTGGTATGTAAGGAGCATCCCCGCCTGGATACGGAAGAGCTGTTCCGGGTAGCGGATATGCGTGCGCAGGTCTGCCGGCATGGCGCTCATAGGCTTAAAGACGCCGGGGAAGATTTTGCTGTAAGCCTGCACAAGAGGGTCCGTTTCATCCGCCATATAGTAATCTACGGTGCCGTTGTAGGCATCTATCACTACCTTGGCAGCATTTCTTATGTAGTTGATGTTGCTGTTGGCGTAAGGCTTGGAGTAGGGATATCTGCTGGATGCAGAGTACGCGTCCCATATCCAGAAGAGCCTCCCGCCAGATACAACAAGGTAAGGGTCTTTATCATAGGCAAGGAATGGGAAGATTGTACGCACCCTGTCTGCTATCTCCCGCCGGAACATAAGGCGGCTGTTTTTTGTAACGGGGCTCTTTAGTATAAGGTTCAAGTCTCCAAACCGCCAGGCAAAGGCAATACGCCTGAAGTAGTTGCCTATAGGTATCCCCCCGGTGCCGGCGTAGCTGGTGTACTTGGGCTGATCTGCAGACGGGTAATCAAACTCTTTCTCCGTGGAATCTACTACCACATAATTGCTGGTGCGTTCCCCAAAATAGATCTGCGGGCGGTCTATCTTTATATCCACGGACGAGACGGGAGGAATCCCCTGTATAAAGAACTCCGGCAGACCTTCCGCCGTTGCCCGGTTAACGGGGCTCATAACCGCGCCGTAGCCGTGCGTGTACTGGAAGTGCCTGTTCACCCAGGAGAGCGATCCTGCCTGGGTGTTTTCTATGGAGAGTTCTCTGGCGGCCACGGTTACCTGCCTTAAAATTCCGTTTACCGTGTAGCGGTCTACATCTATGTTTGGGATATCGTAGTACTGCCAGAGCGATTGCAACTGGGAGTAGGTTTTATCCAGCGGCCTGTAATCCCACACGCGTATGCTGTTTATTGTGGGGCGGTTGCGGTTTATATCTGCCGCGGTAAGGTTGTTGGCGACGGTGAAGGGCACCTCCTGGATAACGTCAAGGTTAAAGGCTTTGCGGGTTGCTTTTATATTGTAGGTAATATAGGGGCTCTCCCGCGCTATCTCATTGGGCTTTACGTATATCTGCTGCATGGCGGCAGGGTATGCAGACCCTATTAATGCAGATGCGGCAACAAGTATTACAAGGGCGGCGGCGGGAAGAATTATTCCTCTTCTATATATGTTTACAAGGGATAGTATTCCGGCTGCCACCGCTACCACGGCAAGAATAACCAGCGCCGCCATGCGCGCATGTATATCTGTGTAGCCCGCGCCAAAGATTACGCCCGTTGGAGAATAGAGCAGATCATACCTCTGCAGCAGGTATCCCCAGGCGCGCAGAAAAAGGATTACGGCCAGAAGCATGGAGAGATGCGCCTTAACGTGCGGCGCAAACGTGGGCGTGCCCGCAAGAAAATCTATGGCCCGGTCTGCATAGTGCACTACCACAGATGCCAGAAGGGCGACTATAAGAGTGAACATAAGCCAGCCGTAGATATATTTAAGGAATCCCAGCTTAAAGATGTAGAACCCTATTTCATGTTTGAATACAGGGTCGGCATCCGGGAAGGGGACGGCGTGCATCCACATGGCAAGGCTCATCCAGTGCGATGATGCAGAGAGCCCCACAAGGACGGCGGCTACAATTGTGCCAAGGAGCAAGACTCCTCCAATTCCCCTGCGCGCAAATTCCCCCATCCTGCTCCTGGTGGATGGGCCCATGTGCATACCTGTTGGAACCAGCCGCCCGGCAAGCCGGATGTTTGCGTAGACAATTGCAAAAAATAGAATGCCGGCAGAGGCTCCAAGGGCAAGCTTGTAGAGTATCTGAGTCCAAAAGACGGATCTGTACCCGGCCTCTCCAAACCAGAGCCAGTCCGTATACAGGCTGACAAGGCTGCTTGCAAAGATAACGGCCAGTATAATTACCGTCCAGATGATTATTTTTAGTTCTCGCCTCAAATCTTATCCTCCCGCATGCACATATTATGCGTGAAAGGGGGATGACCTTGCGGCAGGCCATCCCCCGAAAATTATCAGGCTATACCGCCGGATTACTCGGCAACGCAGGTTCGCGCATAAATCAGCCGCTCAAGTTTGCGCCTGCAGAGGGCTTCCGCTTCGCAGTGGCTGGTCCCAATGGCCTGCGTAGCAAGGGTGCCCGGCAATGCGCCTTCAATAATGCGGCCAAGCGCAATCCAGCTCCCGTCCGACCCTTCCTTCACGGAGATGCCTATCTGGGTTCCGGCAATTGTCGTCGGTGACATACGTTACCCCTCCTCATTGAGTAGCAATCGTACAAGTTTATCTAATATAAATATTATGCTTCCACAGTGAAAAGACCTGCATAATTTATACCCCGCCGCATAAAATTTGAAGCTTGCGGGCGCAGGTGTTACAAGGGGTTCCAGTTACCGGGCAGAAAGGAGAGGGCATAGAAGAAAAAGCAGGAATTAATTCCGGGTGTGCCCCATAATCCCTGTAAAAACGGCAAAACCCCCAGCTATCATTTATGGATAACTGGGGGTTTTGAGCTTAAATACATGGTGAGCCCGGAGCGATTCGAACGCTCGACCCACGCCTTAAAAGGGCGTTGCTCTACCGGCTGAGCTACGGGCCCGGGAAAATAACCATGGAATTATAACACATGTATGGCATATGGTCAATGCTTTTTAGATATTGGTTTTTATGTAAGTAGGCTTTCCGTTGATTGACAATGCGGTCTTCAAGTTATACAATTCCTTTAATCCCGCTAAAGAAGATAAAATGGTTGGCTGGGAACTGCACACCATGTTTTGCACGTAATAAAGAAGTATGGTAAACTAAAATCGGAACCTGTCCCTGCCGGTATTCCAACCCCTGTAACTTTTGGGGCGCATGGAATAAAAGCTTCGGGCCGGCTCTGGGTGACCCTACAGTTTTTTGATAACCCGAAAGGAGACGGATCACAAGGTATGAGTGTGTACAAAAGGATAAGTCTTGCCGCGGCGGCACTGTTTGCACTGGCGGTAGTAGTTGTGGGATGTGGCTCCGGCAATATAGCTAAGATAAACGGCCGGAGTATAAGCAGGGCAGATTATTATCAGCGTCTGGAGAGGCTGCAGGTACCTTCACCACGCGGCGGGCAGACAGAGGCCGGAGCGGTTGTTATACAGCGGCTAATAGATGAATCGCTGATACTGGAACTGGCAAAAAAACAGAAAGTCTACCCCATAGAACAGCAGATTAAAGAGAGGGAAGCGCAGGCCAAGAGCCAGCCGGAAGTAATGCGAGAGCTGCGCGAAGCCGGCATTACCAAGGATCAGCTTAAGCAGATGCTCACTGTAGAGCAGGCGGCATTCAATCTTCAGACACGCGGCATCACTGTGCCTGAGAAGGATATAAAAGAGTATTACAACAAAAACAAGGCTGTAATCTTTACTCAGCCGGAACAGGCCTCTATCTCCATAATAGTGCTAAAAGACAAGGCAGGCGCAGAAAAGGCCAACGGACTTCTATCTAAAGGCGTGGATTTTGGCACCGTGGCGCGTAGCATGTCACTGGAGAGCACCACCGCTCAGCAGGGCGGCCGGCTCCCCAGGCCCATCGCCAAGGGGGACCAGAACATCCCGGAGAATCTGCAGAAGGCAGTCTTTACTACAAAGGCCGGCGGCATTACAAAACCCCTGCAGCTTGGGGCCAGCCTTGTTATTATAAAGGTTGACAGCAGAAAACCTGCTATCACCCAGCCTTTTGAAAAGGTTAAGTTTGATATACGCCAGCAGCTTATGATCCAGAAGGGCGCAGAGAAGCAGATAGATGTAAACTCTGAGCTGAATAAGTTTAAGAGCGAGGCAAACATTCAGGTTAACATTAATCGTTACAAGCCAATGTTCGCGCCGCAGCCAAAGAAGTAACAACTAAGCCGGAGGGGCCTTTTATGATAACGGTGGTAGGTCTGGGGCCTCTTAAAACCGGAAACATATCAATGGGTGCGTACGGGGCAATCCGTTCCGCACCCATTGTTTTTGTTCGCACAGAGAAGCATCCCGCCGTGGATCAGCTAAAGGCAGATGGCGTGCGCTTCTCTTCCTTCGACCGGTTTTACGAATCCTCCCAAACCTTTTCTGAGGTTTACACAAAAATAGCGGCGGAGATTATAAGAATAGCAGAGACGGAAGGGGATGTAGTCTACGCCGTGCCCGGCCATCCGCTTGCCGGAGAGACCGCGGTGAGCCTTTTAATAGATGAGGCCCGCCGCAAGCAAATTCCCCTCAAGATAGTAGGGTCGGAGAGCTTTATAGAGGCATCTCTTGAGGCCGCCGGATGCGGGTTTGACGAGGGACTTATGGTAGTGGATGCGCTCTCTATGAGCAAAGTTTCCCCCGTGCCCGCCGTCCCCAATTTAATCTACCAGGTGTACGATAAAAGCATTGCGTCAGATGTGAAGCTGGCTCTTATGGAGACCTACCCGGACGAGTTCCCTGTCACCGTTATCCGCGGCGCGGGCTCCCCGGAAGAATCTGTGGAGAGGGTGCCGCTCCACCGGCTGGACAGGTGCAGGTGCGATCATCTTACTACCGTATACGTTCCGCCCTTAAAGGATAAAGAGAATGAGTGAAGATACCGGAAGGCTCTTTTGCCGGCTTGTAGAGATAATGTCCCGCCTGAGAAGCCCGGAGGGGTGCCCGTGGGACAGGGAACAGACTCACCAGACCCTAAAGAAAGACCTTGTTGAAGAGACCTACGAAACCGTGGATGCCATAGATTCCGGCGATATGGAAGAGCTTTGCGGGGAGCTGGGAGATCTTCTTCTGCAGATAGTCTTTCATGCAGAGCTTGCGTGCGAAAAGGACGATTTTTGCATAGATGATGTGCTAAAGGGCATAAACGCCAAGCTTATCCGCCGCCACCCGCATGTCTTTGCAGATGCCGCCGCTTCCTGTGCGGAAGAGGTTATAGACCGGTGGGAGAAGATAAAATCCGGCGAAAAGGGCTTTCAAGGGCGGACCAGCGTGCTGGATGGCGTGCCAAAAACTCTCCCTGCGCTCTCCCAGGCCATGAAAATCTCCAAAAAAGCTGCAAGAGCCGGATTTGAGTGGCCCAACATAGATGCCGTTGTAAATAAACTTGAAGAAGAAGTGGAAGAATTAAAAGAGGAACTTAAGACAGGGGATTCCGAAAGAATATCAGAAGAGATTGGAGACTTGCTCTTCACGGTTGTAAACGTGGCCCGGTGGCAGAATATAGACCCGGAAGATTCGCTAAGGCAAATGATCAGGCGTTTCTCCGCACGTTTTAGATGTATAGAAGATGCCGCAAAAAAGAGCGGCCGTTCCATAGAAGACATGACCATAGAAGAGATGGATGCGGTATGGGAAGCCGCCAAACGCCGGCACCAATAAAAATTACAGGGCCGGGTCCCAAGTATTTGGAAAGTGAGGGTGGATTTATGAGAATTCTGATTTCTGCCTTGCTTGCAGTAATAACAGCCTTGCCCGCATTTGCGCAGGAGATCCCTTATACGGAGATTACGGGTACAGTGTTAAGTGTAAAACAGATGGAGTTTCCGCGCGCCCGGCTCTCTCTTAAAATTACAAAAAGCGCCAATCCATCCATCCTTGAGATAAGGGGCGAATCTGCCGTAATTAATGTAGAAAACCGTCTATTAAAGAAAAACGGAAATGTAGATTTTACAAACAGGCAAAATACAGGTGCCATAGCAGCGTACTACCTGTTGCAAGGCGATGAAATAAATGCTAAACTAATAAATGGTGCCGTACGCGGGTTTCAGGGCTTAATATACGGAATCACCCGTACCGCCGGCAATACTGAAAGCAGCGGGTCTGCCAGATTGAACGATCTTAAGCTTACGCTTGCTACAGACAAAGAGAGCTATGCAGAGGGTGAGCCGGTAGCCATAACACTATCGGTAACAAACTCCGGCACGGAGGCCCGTACGCTAAAATTTGCATCCGGCCAGCAGTATGATTTTGTGGTCTCAAAAGACGGCCGGGAGGTTTGGAAGTGGTCTGCCGGCAAGTATTTTGCCCAGTCTCTTGTAAGCCGGGTTATAGGCCCCGGTGAAGTACTGCGGTTTAAGCAGGTCTGGAATCAGGAAAAGACCGGTGGCGGCAGAGCGAACCCGGGCGAATACTGCATCACAGGGATGCTGATCCTGGTAGAAGGCAAGCGCCCATCAGTCGGCCCGCTTACTATAAAAATAGTACCAAAGGCTTAGCAGCCGGATAGAATCAATATCTGATTGCATTTTCCGGCGTCTGCCAGCCTGAGAGATGGATTTTATAAGATTTGCCCTGCGGCCAGGGCAATAAAGCGCCGAGTAGCAGGGGATGGCACACATGTGTTCTATCCCGGGCTTTCTGGCCCTGCGAAACCTCGCAGGGCCGATTCGTGACTGCAGGGGTGATATTTCAACCGCCCTTAAAGAAGGGCAGAATCACGGCGCATATCAGCAGTGCGGAATGCCGGATAAATCCGGCGAATCCGTGTTTTTAAACAAGGAGGAGTACACAGTATGGCCAACAAAAAACGCGTTTACCTCTTCCGCGAGGGTAACGCTACTATGAGAGACCTGCTTGGCGGGAAGGGTGCAAACCTTGCCGAGATGACCAACCTGGGGATCCATGTTCCGCCCGGTTTCACCATTACCACAGAGACCTGTAACGAATACACCAAGCTGGGCCACCTTCCGGAAGGGCTTTGGGAAGAAGTTTTAGCCGCTCTTGCCGATGTAGAGAAAGACATGGGCAAGAAGCTTGGAATGGCAGATAACCCGCTTCTGGTCTCCGTCCGCTCCGGCGCAAAATTCTCCATGCCGGGTATGATGGATACCGTTCTGAACCTTGGTCTTAACGAAGATTCCCTTAAGGGCATTATTGCAGCAAGCGGCAACGAGCGTTTTGCCTACGATGCCTACCGCCGCTTCCTTATGATGTTCTCAGATATAGTCCTCTCCAGCGACTATCCCATGCTGAAAAAAGAGTACTTTGAGAAGATCTTCTCTGACATGAAAGAAAAGCTTGGCGCAAAGATAGACACAGATGTAGATGCCGCCAACCTGAAGGAACTCTGCCAGAAGTACAAAGAATACTTTAAGAGCATAACCGGCAACGATTTCCCCACGGATCCGCTTGAGCAGCTTAAGCTCGCCATCATTGCCGTATTCAAGAGCTGGAACAACGAGCGCGCCATTATCTACCGCAACCGCGAGAAGATATCCCATGATCTTGGAACCGCCGTCAACGTTCAGACCATGGTCTTTGGCAATATGGGCGATGACTGCGGCACCGGCGTTGCCTTTACCCGCAACCCCGCAACCGGAGAGGATAAGCTCTTCGGCGAGTTCCTGAAGAATGCGCAGGGCGAAGACGTGGTTGCAGGCGTACGCACTCCGGAATCCATAGACCAGATGGAGCAGGAGTTCCCTACAATCCACACAGAGTTTGAGGATATTGCAGACCGCCTTGAGAAGCACTATCGCGACATGCAGGATATTGAGTTCACCATAGAGAAGGGCAGGCTCTTTATTCTCCAGTGCCGCTCCGGCAAGAGAACCGGCGTGGCAGCAGTAAAGATAGCTGTTGATATGGTAGGCGAAGGCCTCATCAACAAAGAAGAGGCTCTTACAAGAGTTGCCCCGGAGGCGCTTGAGCAGCTTCTCCACCCAAGAATAAAGAACGCCAAGGACGCAAAGGTTATTGCCCGCGGCCTTAATGCAGGCCCCGGCGGCGCAAGCGGCCACATTGCGCTGGATAGCAAGGTAGCCATAGAAATGGCAGCGGAAGGCAAAAAAGTCATCCTTGTCCGCGAAGAGACAAACCCGGACGATCTGGGCGGCATGCTTGCATCAGCCGGTGTTCTTACCTCCCGCGGAGGCCGCACCAGCCACGCAGCGCTCATTGCCCGCCAGTACGGCATACCTACCGTCTGCGGCTGCAGCGCACTTCATATAAATGAAGAGAAGAGGCAGATAGCCGTTAACGGCATGGTGCTTAACCAGGGTGATGTAATAACCATTGACGGTACCCTTGGAGAAGTCTACCAGGGCGAACTTGAGACGGAACCCGCCTCCGTGACAGGGGACTTCGGCACCTTCATGGCCTGGACGGATGAGTACCGCAAGCTGGGCATCCGCGCCAACGCAGATACCCCGGAGCACGCTGCCGATGCAGTTGCGCTGGGCTGCGAAGGCATAGGGCTCTGCCGCACAGAGCACATGTTCCTTGGCTCAGAGCGCGCCCCGCTGGTGGCAGATATGATACTAGCAGACAATGAAGAGACCCGCGAGAAGGCACTTGCCAAGCTGCTGCCGTTCCAGAGAGCAGCCTTTGTAGGTATATTCAAGGCAATGGGTGGCAGGCCCGTTACCGTCCGCCTGATAGACCCGCCGCTTCACGAGTTCCTGCCGGCGCATACGGATCTCCTTATGGAAATCACAGAGATGCGCTGCAAGAACCCTAATGATCCGGCGCTTCCCGCAAAGGAAGAACTCTTTAGAAAAGTTATGGATATGCACGAGGCAAACCCCATGCTTGGGCTTAGGGGCTGCCGTCTCTCCATCTACTTCCCCGGCATAGTAAACATGCAGGTACGCGCCATAATAGGTGCGGCATGCGAGCTTAAGAAAGCCGGCCTGGAGGTTCACCCGGAGATCATGATTCCGCTCATCGGTACCGTGGAGGAGCTGGCATATCTTAAGGCCCAGCTTACAGACGTTGCTACAGATGAAATGAAGTCAGAGGGTGTGGAAGTAGACTACAAGATAGGCACCATGATAGAGATACCAAGAGCCGCCCTTACAGCGGACGAGGTTGCAAAGGAAGCAGAGTTCTTCTCCTTTGGCACCAACGACCTTACCCAGATGGGCTACGGTATCTCCAGAGATGATGCAGGCAAGTTCCTGCCGCTCTACATAGAGAAGCAGATCTTCAAGACAGACCCAACCGAAACCATAGACCAGAAGGGTATCGGCCGCCTGATGAAGATCTGTGTGGACGATGCAAAGGCCGTGAACCCAACCATAAAGCTGGGTATCTGCGGCGAGCATGGCGGAGACCCGGACAGCGTAAAGTTCTGCCATAGACTTGGCTTAACTTACGTATCCTGCTCACCCAAGAGAATCCCGGTTGCAAGACTGGCTGCTGCCCAGGCTGCAATAGAGGAGAAGGGGAACGCCTCCCAGCGCGACAAATAATATCGGCTGGAAACAAGGGTAATACAAGGTCCCCGGTGGATTTTTGATCTGCCGGGGGCCTTTTTTATTTCCGCTTGCATAGATAGAAGCATTAAGGGTAATTATAGTACGCATAAATGCGCATTCCATGTTGAGATTTAATTTCTATCCTGATATACTATT
This sequence comes from uncultured Armatimonadota bacterium, assembly GCA_937875395.1. Taxonomy (GTDB): domain Bacteria; phylum Armatimonadota; class UBA5829; order DTJY01; family DTJY01; genus CALNCU01. Next base: position 16,198 of record CALNCU010000280.1, read on the forward strand.
GTAATATTAAGCAAACAACCTTATCCTTGGTGTGGAGCATGGCATGAAACTTGCATCTAACTGGTCAAGCATCTTGCGGGGGCTTTTGGCGTATGTGGTGATTATGTTATCTGCCATAGCACTTGTTGGATGGCTGCTTATAAGCCAGATATACAGCACCAACCACAATGCCTACCATCCCGTAAGTAATATCTATCACGCTAATATCAAAGTGATAGGCATGGCAGCGCCCCAGAATGGAATTGTATGTAAAAAATTTTACAGATGCCAATTAGACGGGCGTGAAATAATACTGGCAATCCCAGCAAGAAAGACTTCTAGGTGCCCTATGCAGTTAAAGAGTAACCGCATATATGATATGGACGTTATTATATTTAAGGATATGCCCGGCATAATAAGGAAAATTCACCGTGAAGTGAAATAATTTATATAGATATCCTCAGCTTTAGCATTATTGCCAAAATTTACTAGGATGGTATCCCGCATTGAGGATACATTGACAAGCGGATATTCCGTGTTAGAATATAAACAAGTTTGCTAAACTACAAAGCAGAGTTTTCTTAGTATGGGAGCAAATATGAGTGGCAACCAGGTGAAAAACATCACTATGTATGACGTTGCAAAAAAGGCAGGCGTCAGTAAGGCTACTATATCCAAGGTATTAAACAAAAAGCCGGGGGTTTCCGCAGAGACCAGGGTCAGGATACTTAAGGTCTGCGAAGATTTGGATTATCGTTTAAACGCCAATATCCAGGATTTTATCAGAAACTCCGTGAGTGGAATGACCATGAACCTGGCCTTTGTTCTTGTGGATATGGACTTTGCAGACCCCGGGTACTCCCGCCTTATAGACGGCATCACAAAAGGCACGGAAGAGAACAACTACCACCTTGTATTTGCCCGCCTTACCGGCAAGGAGCGTCTGATTTTTGACCTGCCGCCCATATTAAGAGATCACAGAGTAGATGGTATACTTATCTCCGGCGTGTTGAGCGCAGAGCATATGGAACTAATACGCAAGCTGAATATACCGTTTATAATCCTTGGCAACTACTCGCCGGAGATCACCAGGGATTCTTATGCAATGGAAGTGGATATTGCGGGCAGCATCCATATGCTTATCGGCCGGCTGGCAGAGGCAGGCTGTCGCAGGGTGGCCTTCTTTGATGAGACTATGACAAGCTATTTGTCAAAGATGGCGCTGGTATCTTTCAAGGAAGCGTTGGCCGCCAACGGCATGGAATACAGCGACAACCGGGTATTTATAGGAGAGGGCAGGCTTAAGGGCGCATTTAACCAGTTGAAGCCTATCTTTGAGCAAAAAAATCTCCCCTTTGATGCCGTCTGCTGCCTGGATTATAGAACAGCCAATGAGATCAGCCACCTTATATGGGGGCATAAAACCCATTTTGGAACAAGCGAAGTTACCCTTGCAACATCCAGGTCTTACGCCTACTACAAGCTGCCCATCCGCGCGATATATATGGACTACGATAGCCGGGAGATAGCCTACCAGGGAGTTAACCTGCTGCTCTCAAATATACGGCACGGGCAGATGGGAAGGCCGGGCCGCACGCTTATAAGCCCTATTATAGAGACCCCCGGCCCTACGGGTTAACCGCATCCCTGTGCAGGCTAGCGGCGTATAAACTAATTATGGCGGATGATATACTTCGGTCGCAGAGTGCAAAGCACGCCGCTGCCGAAGCCTTTGTAGATAATTGAACACTCTGCGATGGCTTACCCCAGCTCCGCCCGCCGCAGACCGGGTAGATGCAAGTACGATACTTCCCAAAGCGAAGGGCATCAACCCCCCAGGGCGATACTTCGGTCGCAGAGCCGAAGGCGCCGCTGCCGAAGCCTTGTTTGAACTTGCAAATTCAAGTTTACAGAGTACTAGTTAAAAAACGGCTGCGTCCAAGCCATTGCCGATCCGGTTCCGTAGATTGCAAAACGGATATAGCCGGTATCCCACTTGCTTATATCTACGGTCATCCGGCAATCTTTCACGGTTTCAAGCAATCTCCCGCCGCTGCCTATTGCCTGAATCTCTTCTCCGTTTGCGCTCTCTACGGTAATATAGTTCTTCTCCCGGTAAATATCCGTTAAATCCACTCCGCTGGATGTATAAAAGTTGCCGCATTTAAGCGCGGCAAAGACTGCCTCCGGGGATGCAGACTCCGCCCTCACCACATTCCACCCGGTGGACAGATCGCTCTCAAGGTGAAAATCATCGCTGGCAAACCCCAGTATCCGCCGCCCGCTAGAGAGCAGATAATCCCACTTGTCGGTAGAAATCTCATAACCCTCCAATCTTTTGATTACGCCATTAAAAATCTCTATCCCATCGTAACCCGGCAGGGCAAGCAGTTCCTCCCGCCGGTAATGCGGGCGGAGTTGCCAGTTTGGATGGTTGAGAATAAGCAGAGAATCCCGGCTTGAGAGCGTGGCTAGCAACTCTTCCTGATCTTTCATTGTTATTGCTGGAACTATGGAATTTGGACGGCAACTATATAGACCGGTATGCCCTCCGCCATCCGGCCGGTTCCACTCTATGCCGGGAATCAGAACCAGCCGCTCGGATTTTGGTTGAGAGAGTGTCATATGATCTGAAATTGACAAAAAGCCATACCCGGCATCCTCATACAATGATAGAGTCTTGTCTATGGCGACTCTGCCGCAGGCGCTTGCCGGGCTGGTATGGGTGTGCAGGTTTCCTTTCAGCCAGATTCCATCCCGTCCGGCGTAAGGGTTAGTCCAATTGACCATTGCGTTCCTCCTTGATAAGTTAACCCTGGCTTAAACAGATTACGCATCCTATAGCCGCAGTTACCGCCATCAGCTTGTTAGCTGTGAAGGCCTCGTTATGCAGCACAGAACCAAGGATGCACGTAACTATAAAACTCATCTGTGTGATGGGGATGGCAATGGAGGCCTCTGCAAAGCGCGTGGATGCCAGCATAAAATATGTTATGCCGCACACCAGTACACCGCTCAATAGAGTTATCCCAGCCGTCCCGGTGCTGAACATAAGCGTCTCCCGGCCCAGGGTTGCATAAATCAGCCCGCCCAGGCACCAGATAGCTCCGTTAACGGCAAGCAGCTCATAGGGAGGGATGCCGTAGATGCTTGCCAGTTTATACAAAATTCCCATAAGCGCCCGCAGAAAACATGCGGTTACAAGCGCCGTAAGCCCAATAGATGTAATGCGTCCCGCCTTAGATGTGCCGCCGCCGGTGCGGCCCAGGGTAAGCACAGCAGCAGAACCCATCGCAATGCCAATTATCTTCCACAATGTTGCCGCCTCTCTCAGCCAGAAGAAGCTCATAAGGGCAACCACAACCAGGTTCAGCCGGTAGATAGTGGCTCCGGTCCCCGCCGGCAGGGTATGGTAGCTGCGGACAAAGAGCACGTTTGCCAGAAAAGAGGCAATACCCGCCCCGGCGCAGACCTGCCAGCGAACCCCGGTTATCCCTTCTGCCGAAGAGATGGCCAGCGTACCAAACACCACAAAGCTGATTAGGCCCACACCGGATAGAAACAATCCGGTCATCTGTTTTGAACGATTTGTAAATTCCTTAAAAACAAAATCATTCACGCCGGCAAAGACCATGCTTATCAGGGCAAAAATAATCCCCATAATTCTCCTACTGTTTTGAAAAGACAATCAACACTCTTGCCGGCAGTGTTCCGGTATTTACAAGGCGGTGCTTAATGTTGCCGTCTGCGTAGACGCTGTCTCCCTCCTGCAGATGGAAGGTTTCGTCGCCGTATTCATAATCAATTGCGCCCTGGATGACTATGAAAAACTCTTCGCCTTCGTGCGGCAGGCGGTTTCTCTTCATATCGCCCGCGGGAACCTCTACAATAAATGGTTCCATCAGCTTATTGGGGCGGGTATGGGCAAGCGCCTGATAAACCAGGCTGGACTGCGGGTAATCCCGGCGTATTAGCGTGCGTTCACTCTTTTTGAGCACAACAACGCTTGGCTTATCATCAAGGCCGTCCAAGAGTTCTGCCATGGTAACCCCAAGTGCGGCGGCTATGCGTCCAAGGGAGGGCAGGGAGGGCGTAATCCTGAAGTTTTCTATCTTAGAGATCATGCTTCGAGTCAGCCCGGTTAGATCGGCAACCTGCTGCAGGGTTAATTTGCGTTCTTTCCTCAGCCGCCCAATACGCTGCGCTAAAGCAACCAGATTCATAATATATCTCCATTAAGGCAATCGCCAGGTTGTTTCCTAATAATATACAAAAGTTGATTAAAAGTCAATAATGCTGACGATAATTAGTTGCAGCCTTATTTTGCGGGTGTTCTTGCCATATATAAGTTGACAAACCGGGATAATGTGTTACAATGCTGGTATCCAAAGTGTGTAAACAAGTTTCCGTAACTAATTTTATATTCTGCTGTGCAACCGTCTGCAAGCCTGCCCATAAAACGGCAGATTATATGTAATAAGAAAAGGTAGAGGTGCAAAGATGCGTAGATTTACCCTTGGAATTATTGCGCTAATGGTAATTCTTCTTCTCCCATGCGTATGGGCGGAGAATAAAAACCTGGTGCAGAACTCCGGATTTGAGCAGATTGATAAAGGTTTTCCCTCCGTATGGAGAACCTTTACAGCATCGGCAAGAGAGATGTTTGCCCTTGATCGCGAAGAGGTGTTTGCGGGAAGGTACTCCCTTCATGCAAAGGGAGATTTTTCTGTTGAGTGGGCGCCCATCTTCTCTAACATGATCCCGGTAACCCCGGGCGAAGAGTGCACGCTTGGCGGTTACGTTAAGACCAAGATGACGGATGGCGAGCTGATTTTTGCACTAAGAGAGATAGATTCAAACGGCAAATCAGTAATCTTCCGCCATGTACCGGTGCCAAAGAGCTCTGACTGGGCATTCTACTCCAGGAAGTTTAAGGTGGGGGATAACACAACAGCCGTTCAGATTTATATTGTTATGAGAAAGGTCTCCGGCGATGCCTGGTTTGATGATGTAATTGTTGTTAAGGGAGATCTTAAAAACCTGGCGGAGCTTTCTTCCAAAAAGAAATCGGCCGCACAGCGGGTATCTGCACCTGTAATAGAGCCTGGCAAAAACCTTCTGCCGGGCGGCGGATTTGAGCTGGCGGATGCCGGTTGGGTCTTTGTCCCGGGTGATAAAAAGCAGGCCGGCGGTGTAGATAAAACAGTGGCCTTTGCCGGGTCTGCATCTTACATGCAGGAGCATAAACTTGGCGGCATGCCGGGGAGCTTTCTGCATCTTGCAAAACCGGTGAATATTGCCCCCAACAAGAAGTATATGATCTCCGGCTGGGTAAAGACCTCTCCTGATGGGCGCAGCAACTGGACTTCAATACCGGCAGATAGGCATAAGCGCGATGAAGGCACCTGCATGGTGCTCATTTTTAGGGATGAGGACAACCGCATAGTAGGCGATGCTTGGACTCGCACGCTTCAGACGGGCGGAGAGTGGCAGCGGCTTGAGTCCGTTGGGAGCGCTCCGGTAAACGCCGTTACTGCAGATGTGCGCCTGGCTTTGGGAGATTTTAAGGGCAAGGCATGGTTTGACGGCGTGCGCCTGGAGATGGCAGAGAACCCCGCAAGCTACACGGCTGCCTGGCGCCTGCCCAAGGATTCCTACGCGGCGGGCAAGCTCCCTCCTATTTTTAAGGCAGACAGGGCAAAAGCCTCCCTTGCATCCGCTGGGGCCGGGGATGAACTCTCCATAGTTATAAAGCCGGAGGGTGCCGGGCCGGGAAGCCTTTTTATGCCTCCCATAGATACCGCCGTCCCGGGTAACTTTGAGGTTGCGGGCGAATATAGAACCATTGGCACAAAGGCCGCAGAACTTGTGCTTCAATCTGTAGATGTAGACGGCAGGGTTATTTTGGAGAAGAAGTTTGCGCTCCCTGCCTCATCCGGGTGGGCAAAGTTTGCGCAGACCTGCGCGCCGGATACCATGGCGGCCTGCATCCGTGCCGGCGTTCGGGCAAAGGGCGCCGGTTCTGCCATAGAGGTTAGGAACATGGTGGCGCACCGCCTTACAACCATGAGCCTTGAAGATTACTCCGGCATGTCCGCAGATTCCGGGTGGAAGGCCGCCTGGATATGGTACCCGGAGAATGCCGCAGAGACCTGCAAAGAATCTTTCCGTTACTTTGTAAAATCTTTCAACGTATCCGGCCCTGTAAAGAATGCCGGCATGCAGATTACGGCGGATAACGAATACATAGCTTACATTAACGGCAAAAAGGTGGCAGAGGGGAACTCCTGGAGAGATGTCACCCTGTTTGATGTTGCAAAGGCGCTGAAACCCGGCGCCAACACCATTGCAATAAAAGCCTACAATGTGGGCGGGCCGGCGGGGCTTCTAATGGAGCTTGCCATTACCACGGAGGACGGCAAAACATTGTACGTAAGCACAGATAAGGATTTTGCCACCTCCACTGCTGCCTCGGATGGCTGGATGAATCCGGGCGCAAGCACGGCAGGGTGGAAGGCTCCGCTTGTAATAGGGTCTCCTCCCTCCCAGCCCTGGGGAATGGTTCGCCACTTCAGCGCAAACGTAAAGGGTATGCAGGCAGGGGCTGCCCGTCCGGCGCCCGCAAAGGCCTCCGCCGGTTCGCCGGATGTTGAAATTGCATGGAGAAACGGCGTCCCCGCCATCCTTGTAAACGGAAAGCCCATCTGTATAGATCAGTATTGGATGGCTGGCACCCCCTACGATGTAATTGTAGAGAACTGCAAGAAATCCGGCGTGGTCTATGCGCCCATCATGGGGGATATAGACTGGTCCGGCACAACGCCCAAGATAGATTTTAAGGCGCTTGATGAGCAAATTCATCAGATTATAAAGATAGCCCCGGATGCCCTGATAAGCATCACCCCGGATACCACGGCCGAGCATACCAAGGTGCCGTGGAGCGCCCACAATCCCACAGAACTCTATGTGAGCGATCTTGGGCAGAACCGTGTTCCGGGCTACAGCGGAGAGGTTCGCACCTTTGCCACATACGCATCAGAGAAGTGGCAGCGGGATATAGATTCCATGCTGGTGCAGCTTGTGGAGCATGTGAAGAAATCTGATTATGCGCCAAACGTGATAGGCTATCAGCTCTCTACATATGAATGGTTCCAGTGGGAGTGGATGCGCGGGCGAATAGATACCAGCCCGCAGATGCAGGCCGCCTTCAGGAAATGGCTGAAAGAGAAGTACATCACCGCATCCGCCCTGCAGAGGGCCTGGGGAAACCGAAATGTAAACTTTGCAAATGCCCAAATTCCCTCACTCAAAGAGCGCAGGGATACCGTGGACGGCGTATTCCGCGATCTTATTAAGAACCGGAACGCCATAGACTTCAACCGGTTCTACAGCGAGCTTACGGCCAACGTGCTTACGCGGCAGGCCAGAACCATAAAGCAGGCAAACGGCAAGAATACCCTTGTCTGCACCTTCTACGGATATACCAAGCAGATGCTGGACGGTGTTGCCAGGGAAGCCTCCGGGCATATGGCGGTAAAGAAGAGTCTGGAATCCGGCTTGATAGACTACCAGATAGGCCCCAGCGACGGCTACATCTACGAGCGCGGGATAGGCGGCACCGGAGGGTATATGGGTGTGCCGGGTACATACTATCTTAACAGCTCAATGTGGCTGAACCAGCCGGATTTCCGCACTCATTGGTCAACGCAGGACGTCTCTCGCACAGAGAACACGTTTGAAGACGTGCACCTCTTCCGACGGGAGTTTGCCATGAGCCTTACCGGGCAGTCTTACGTGCAGTACCTGGATTTCTCCACCGGCTACACCATGGGGGATCACAGGCTTGCGGCAGACTTTGCCAGGTATGCAAAGGTGCAGAAGTTTGCATCTGCGCTTAACAGAACCCCGGAAAACAGCGGCATGGCCGTTGTTATAAGTGAGGAATGCGGAGATTACATAGGCACGGAGCGCGGGCTCTTTGACCACGGTTCCATCTACCACCAGCGCCCGCTCTTCTTCCGGGCAGGCACACCGCACAGGGACTACCTGCTCTCTGACCTTACAAATCCCAGGATGCCGGATCACAAGGTATGGGTCTTCCCCAATGCCTGGCAACTTACCGCGGCAGACAGGGATGCCATAAAGAAGAAGTGCATGAAGAACGGGAACGTGGTGCTCTTTGTATACGCTCCCGGCTACGTAGGGGATACCATCTCCATAGAGAACATGAACAGCCTGCTTGGGATAAAGCTTGCGCAGATGGAGGGCGCACAGGATGCCAGAGTAACCATCAGCCCGGATGCAAGCCTTCCCTGGCTTAAGGATTCTCCGTCTATAACCTACGGGCGTTCCACATGGTCGCCGCTCTTTTACGCGAACGATCCTTCCGCCAAGGTGCTTGGACGCTATGTAGGCAGCGGAAAGCCCGGTCTTGTGATGAAGGACTTTGGCAGCTACAAGGTGGTCTATTCTGGCACCGCCATGCTTCCGCCAGACCTTCTGCGTGATCTTGCCCGCCTTGCGGGGGATAATATATACATCAATACGGGGGATGCCCTGTATGCAGATAGAAACTTTGTAGGAGTGCATGCGCGGTCTACCGGCGCAAAGACAATCTGCCTTCCCGCAAAGGCAGATGTCTACGATGTAATTAACTGTAAAACGGTGGCTGTCGGGGTGAAGCAGTTTACGGTACAGATGGATGCCTTCACCACCAGCCTCTTCTACATAGGGGATGCAAAGAAAGCAAAGGTCTTCTTTGAGAAGTAGGAAAGGGTAGACCTGCAAAAATTGGCGCCCCCGGCAGAATTGCGGGGGCGCCATTTGTATTTACCTGATGCGGAATATCCGTTATTCCGCAGGGACGGGCCTCTGTGCCCGCCTGTGTCCAGCTTCGGTCGCAGGGTACTTTAGTGCGGCGCTGCTGAAGCAATGTGCTCACCCCCCGGGGCGATACTTCGGTCGCAGAGTGCCTTGGCACGCCGCTGCCGAAGCAAGGGGCATCACCCCCCGGGCTGATACTTCGGTCGCAGAGTGCCTTGGCACGCCGCTGCCGAAGCCCTGTTTAAACTTACAAATCCAAGTTTAGAATACTAGACTCTTACCGGATGACTGATTCTCTGGGAGGCTGTCATCGCTAAGAAGCAAGCAGGCGGCGGGCTATGTCATCGCCCATCTCTTGGGTGGTGGAGGTGCCGCCAAGATCCGGCGTCTTTACCAGTCCGTCCTCAAGGCATGCTGCTACTGCACTGTTAACAAGCTCTGCCGCCTGAGGTTCGCCCAGGAAATCCAACATCATGGCGGCGCTTCTTATTGCCGCCACCGGGTTTGCAACGCCTCTGCCCGCAATATCCGGCGCAGAACCGTGAACAGGCTCAAAGAGAGAGGGATGCTTCCTCTCCGGGTTTATGTTTGCGCTGGGAGCAAGGCCCAATCCGCCGGAGACTGTTCCCGCAATATCAGATAGAATATCCCCAAAGAGGTTGGATGCCACAACCACATCATAGCGTTCCGGGAAGCGCACAAAGTTCATGGCAAGCGCATCTATATGGCACTTCTCCGCCTGCACATCCGGGTAATCCGGGGCCACGGAAGAGAGAACCCTGTCCCACAGCACCATGCCAAACTTAATCACGTTAGATTTGGTTGCCATTGCAAGCCTCTTCTTGCGCTTTGCGGCAAGCTCAAACCCGTAGCGAAGGATGCGCTCTATACCCTTTCGCGTATGGATGGAGACTTCTGTTGCAATCTCATCCGGCGTATCGCATTTCAGCACGCCGCCGACGCCTGCATACTCTCCCTCGGAGTTCTCACGCACCACCATCATATCTATATCCAGGGGCTTTTTGCCTGCAAGCGGGGTAGAGAGCCCCGGGAGCAGCGTGGCGGGTCTCAAACACACATACTGGTCAAAGCTCTGGCGAATTTCTATAAGCGGCTTAAGGGATATGTGATCCGGTATCTTTGCCGGGTTGCCAAGCGCCCCAAGATACACGGCATCAAATTGCCGGAGTGTATTCAGGTAGTCATTTGGAACAACGCTGCCAGTGCGCTCCCAGTAAACAGTGCCCCAATCAAACTCTGTAAGGTTGAACATCTCTTTGCCGTAGAGTCTCTCAATTGCGCAAAGCAGCTTTACCGCCTCGCGAGTAACCTCTATGCCAATGCCGTCGCCGGGATAGACGGCAACTGTGTACTTGCTCATCAACAATCTCCTTTATATAATTCCGGCATCTCTGCCGTATATACATTATAATACAATAACCGATTGTCCGTTACTATTTTAAACAGTATATCTAATTTCAGATGAAGCGGCAGAGGTTAAAAATAAAATTAAAAATGTGCTTGACAGTTTAAATATTCAGTGGTAATATCGAATATGATGAAACGATTTGTCAGTGGCAATATGAATAATGGCAGGGGAACCACTCTTGCAGATGTGGCACAGGCAGCCGGGGTATCCATTGGTACTGCCTCGTCTGTGCTAAACCGAAGGTATGGCAACGTGCGCGTAAGCGAGGCCACAAAGCAGAGAGTATGCCAGGCGGCGGATTCCCTTGGGTACAGGCCAAACATACTTGCACGCGGCCTTCGCATGAAGAGAAGCGGGCTCATTGGCGTAGTTGTACGGAATCTGGAATCATCCATAGTCCCGCAGATACTGCAGGGCATAGAGGATGTGGTGAAAGAGGTTGATAACAGCGTCATCCTATACACCAGCAATGACGATGCAAAAAGAGAGAGGCATGCCGCAAAGGATCTGGTTGCAAAGAAGGTTGATGGCATAATTATCTCCCCCGTAATAGACGACGAGAGTATAGAATTCTACAAGTCTATGGCGGAGTGCAAATACCCGTGCGTATGCGTGGCAAACCGTGTGCCGGAGGCAGATATACCTTATTGCCTGGTAAACGGCGTATCTGTAGGTTACAAGGCGGTAAAACACCTGCTGGAACTTGGCCATACCCGTATTGCGTACCTGGGCATGATGTATGAGCCAAGATTTATGGGTTACAAGCAGGCCCTGGAAGAGCAGGGGATTCAGGTTGACTGCGGCATAGTAGAGGAGTGCCTGTTTAACTGGAACTCAGGCCGGGAAGCTGCAGAGCGGCTAATCAGCCGGAGGATAGATTTCACGGCCATCTATGCAGAGGATGATAAAGTTGCGCTTGCCGCCATTGCCGCCCTTGCAGAACGCGGCCTCAAGGTGCCGGATGATATCTCCATTATAGGCAGCGATGATCTGGCTATGGCAGCCATGGTTACGCCGGCCCTGACCACCGTCTCCCAGCCCAAGAGGCAACAGGGGGAGATGGCTGCGCGGATACTCTTTAATTACATAGAAGGCAGACCGGTTGAATCCCTTACCATGGAACCGGAACTTGTTGTAAGGGCTACAACAAGGCCTTTGTAGGTTGATTAAGTTGTTATTGATGAAACGGTTCGTCACTTGCCGGACAAGTAAATATTTGAATACTCTTATTTTTAATTCTATATAACACTGCAACAAAAGGATAGGAGGCCCTAAGAATGAGAAGAATATCGTATGGTAAAAGTATGGTTTCAAGAAAAGGCTTTACATTGATAGAGCTGTTAGTAGTCATAGCGATAATAGCTATTTTGGCTGCTATACTCTTCCCGGTCTTTGCAAAAGCTAGAGAGAAGGCCAGGCAGACTACATGCAGCAGTAACCTGAAGCAGATTAGCACGGCAATACAAATGTATGCGCAAGACTGGGATGGCTGGATTATAATCTTGGGTCATTACAACGCCCCTAACGGTTCGTGGCCCTACTACTACTCCAACTATATAGGCGGCAAGACGGGTACTACGGGCGGATCAATGGAAGTCTTCCGGTGCCCATCATTCCCGCTTAGATCTTTTAATGAGTTCCAGGGTTGCTATGGTATGAATATTGCAAGTGTTGCGGCAAACGTTACGCAGACACCTCATACGCTAGTTGCACATAACGGATCAAGCTATGCCAAATATATAGAGATCTACAGCTTTAGCAAGCAGGCTGAATATCCGCTTATTGCAGATACTATGCAGATTAACAGCCAGAGCGTTAAGGTTCAGAGCTACATGTTCAACGCTTGGGGATTCTATGCCTCTATGGGAGTTCATGCGCGCCATGCTGGTACCGCCAATATTGCGTTTGCAGATGGACACGTGGAATCCTGCCCGCAGAGCAAGCTGGCAAAATACAATATCCGCCAGTTCTGGGATGAGGCCGGAAACCAGGTTACCAACTCAACTACCACGTATCCAAACCCATTTATGGGGGATACATTTGCTTATTAGAGGGGAGATAAGTATGCGCCGTTTACTAATTGGGTTAATCCTGGCGGTCTGTTTAATTGCAGGTACAACAGCAATTGCGTCCGCGGATAACATACTGACCAACGCCGGTTTTGAGAGCGGCAAGCTGACCCCGTGGCAGCAGGCCCAGGGCAAGAATGCAGGATTTGAGTATTTTACCATATCCAAACAGACCCCCCATTCCGGTACATACTGCGTTTACGGCCGCGGCAACACAGAGACAAGGTATAACGGTTTTACCACTCTGGTGCAGGACGTTGAGCTCAAACCGGAGCGCGGTGCATCTTACCGGATAAGCGGTTTTGCCAAAGCCGCCTTTACCGCCGGCTCAGGCAAAAAAGTCAGCATTGCGGTAAGAGAAGTAGATGCTGAAGGAAAGACTATCCGTTACCAGGACGTACAGATTGATCCTGCAAAGACAGATTGGACATCTTACGTTAAGGTGTTCACTGTATCAGATAAGACGGTCAGTTTTGCTGTATACATAATACTCAACAATCTGAATAACAATGAAGGCGTCTATTTTGATGACATTGCTTTTGAAGCAATAAGCGGAGGGGGGCAGGCCTTTGTTCCGGGAAAGGCCCTCCCCAAAAGCGGCCAGGTGATAGAACTTAAGTCGGCACAGTTCGCGGTAGAGATAGACGCCTCTACCGGCCTGCTGCGCCAGCTTGTCTCCCTGCAACCGCAGCCGCAGGTGCTGCATCCGGCAGCATCCCAGACAAGCGTAGTTTTTTTTAGAACGCCTGGCGGGGAGGTTAAATTCCACAGGAGCGGCCCAGTCCGGCAGGAAGGCAGGGACAAGGTCTCTTTTACACTTGTGCCGGATGATGCCGCTCTGCCGCTTAAGGCTCAAATCAGCTACTGGATGAGCAAAGAGTGTTTTCATGAAAGCGTAGTCTTTGAGAGCACGGGGAATATAGACGGGGTAAGCACACTTGGCTTAAGGCACGGCTTTGTACCGTCCTCCTGGGAAAAGATCATAGGGGCGCTCCGGCACGTTAAGGTAGTTAACAGCAACGAACAGGCTATTTTCTCATACGGAGAGCGCAAGAACGATCTTAATCTGGCAAAGCTTGATTCCTGGCAGAACGTAGTCTTCCCCATGACCGTGCTTGAGGGCCGCGACAGGTTCGTTCTGGTTGGCGATGCCTGCATGGATAACTTTGTAACCATCTCCCCCAACCACCCTGAAGGATACTTTCCGTCTGTTCAGCAGAACCCGAAGAGCGTGAGCAAAGGGGAGAAGTTCACCTTCAACCTTATCTACCGCTCCTTTAACCGGAACGAGAGCCTGCTGCGTGACGCGTGGAGATGGTACGCAAGCAATGTCTACAGCAATGATCCCCTGATAAAGGATTTCATCGCCTACAAAGAACGCCCGAACAGGCCCTTCCCGGACGGGTGTTTTGCTAGTTACCCCGCCTTCAACAAGGCGCGCGAAAACCGCATGTATCCCGGCAGCAACATGTGGTGGTACGGCTGGCACGATACCATCAATGAATCCTACCCGGTGAGCGGTTCCTGGCTCACGCCTGTAAACAACTGGAACCCTATTACCGCAGAGCAGATGCGGGATGAGATTGCACGCCTGTCAAAGAAGAATTTCAAGGCATACATGTACTTCCGCCAGCTTGCCAACCTGCGCCTTAAGGGGAGCACCGTGCCGGATGACTGGTTCCGGGTGAAGTCGGGCGGGGCGCTGGAGCGTTACGGCGGCGGTTACAGCGTGCCTCTGCCGGAGAAGGTGCAGAAGGTTGTCGGCTACAAGGATATTCCCTGGGGCACCTATGATTTCCAGAACGAGAAGTTCAGGGCGCATTACTTTTCCGAGCTCAAGGCGGCTGTAAACTTCTACAATCCCGCGGGAGTCGCCTGGGACATGGGATGGGAGCCGGATCACGCGGGCATGTTCCGCATGCAGGCGGACGTCTATCTCTGGCTGAAGGAGAAGCATCCGGGGATGCGGGTAGTGAGCAACGAGGGGCTCTCTCCAACTCAGTACTACTCTGACCTTGTACTTGTAGAGAACGGCCTGCTGGGCGGCAAGACCTGGTATGATTTTGAGGCATCCAAAGCCTTTAGCACAAACGTTGTCTGCCTGGAGCGCTTCAATCTCTTTGATGCCGCCGTCTCCAATGCTCTTACTGGCAAGAAGACATGGCTCCCGGCAAGGGGGCTTGACGACAACAAACGGTTCATGGATTTTGTTCTGGCCGCAAAACCGGAGTTTGCCGGTAATGATAAGAAGCTGGCCTGGATATGCCAGGCGCGTGCCAGCCTGAGGGATATAGGTATGGGCGCCAGCCCCGGATACATAGAGGAATGCAAGCCGATGTCTGATGCCATGGTGAGGTTTGCCGGAGAGATTGTGGGTACCCCACTGGTAAATAAGAGTTACGCATTGCGGCTTAACGGCCTGGCTGACCGAGATGGAGACCTCTACACCAGCGGCTGGGTTAATAAAAACCGTATAAGGCTGGCTGTGTACAATGACACCATCCAGGCAAAGCCGGTGCGCCTGCTGGTTGACGGCAAATTCCTGGCATCAAACGGGTGGAAGCTCAAAAAGGCCCTGGCGGCAGAGCAATCCATTGTGACCTATGATATGTCAGAGCAGCAGGGGAACTTTAACGTAAGCTCAGGCGCCTCCGGATTGGTTCTTTCCGGGGAACTGCCTCCATTTTCTGCCCTGCTCTACTTTGCAGACAGTAAGTAGTTTTATGTATCTGTCCCGGCGGTGCCGCTTTCATTCAGGCGCCACCGCCAGGGTGGATAGTTTTTATCATTCATAAAACGGAGCCTAAGTACATGAAGCAGATTTTGCGTTGCTATATCCCAGTGGGTTGTGAAGAAGGCCGGATGCATGACATACTCTCATATTGCGCCAGAACGGGTTGCCGCGAGGTCTTGCTCTTCACTTCGTCCTATGATTCCATGCCCACCTTTATTCCCCTTGCAGAACTAGAGGAGTATGCCCGGTTCCTTAAGCCGCTTGTAAAGACTCTGCGGCAGAATGGGATAGAGGTAAGCATCAACCTTCTGCAGACCCTGGGGCACGTATACTACCCAAAAGCCCTTGATGAGCAATTCCCGTTTCAACGAAGAGTGAATATGGACGGCCGGGTATCCATGGCCGGTGCGTGCCCGCTGGATGAGAACCTGCGGAACTACATCACATCCGTCTACCGTCTCTTTGCGGAACTTAAGCCGCGTACAATTTTTGTTGATGATGATTTTAGAAACTTCCTGGAAGGGCTCTGCTGCTTCTGTCCGCAGCATCTTAAAAAGTTCGGCGAAGCCGTTGGGAAGGATATCTCTCTTAAGACGCTGCGGGATGCCTACATGTCCGGCGGCGGGGATACAAAACTAAAACTTGCATACCATAATGTATTGAGCAATGCCCTCAGGGATTTTGCAGTGCAGATACGGCTTGCCGTGCACAGCGTATCCCCGGAGACAAGGGTGGGAGTTATGGCCGCACGGATGCCGGAGGGGAGCTTCGGCATGGATATTGCGCAGGTGGCATATGCGCTTGCAGGAGACATGAGACCGCTGGTTCGTCCTCAGATATCCATGTACAGCGAAGGTTTTATAAGAGATTCTGCGGGGGTCTTTATAAATCCGGGCCTGGTGCAGGCGGTATTCGGCAGGGAGATAGAACTCTACCCGGAGATAGAAAACTACCGGTACACCACTTACGCCAAGTCCGCCAGAACAACCTTAACCCAGATGGCGGTCTGCCTGCTGAACGGGTGGGATAACCTTGCGCTCAATATTGTGGATATGTGCGGGCAGCCGTTCTCTGATTGCGAAGACCTTATCGGCATGATAGCGGAGAAGAGAGCCTATCTTGATACCCTTTCGGATCTTGTGGCCCATGAGCATCCGGCGGATGGTATCTGCATCTACATGCACAAGTTGAACACCGTGGCAAGGCGGAATCTCCACCCGGAGAAGGGGATAACAGGAGTCCTTGACCGCAGGCCGTATGATAACTGGCTCCCGAACATAGGGCTGCCGGTGGGATATAACTGGGACGAGACGCCGTTCCGCATGATAACAGGTGACGATGTTTCCGCGCTCTCGCACCAGGAGGCGGAAGAACTCCTGCGGGGCGGTGCGGTGATGGATGCGCGCGCAATGCAATGCCTGCAGGATATGGGCTTCTCCAGTCGTATAGGCGTTGAAGTGGGCGGTTCTGTTCCGCTTGATGACACGGGGTATGAAGATTTCCATGATGAAGTTATGACCCCCATGCTGCATGGCAGAAAGACTCCTCTGCGCGCAATCTCTGCCCCGGGGGATTTCCGCGTGCTCCGGTTTACCGGAGATGGGTTTAAGGTGCAGAGAGCAGTCTCATCCATAATAAACTACAAGGGCGAGACGGTTACACCCTCCGCGGTTATCACGGAAAACTCCCTGGGGGAGCGTTTCGCCGTGCTTGCTATGATGGGTTCCAATTCCAGGTTTGTCTTTGAATGCGGCTGCCGTGCGGAACAGCTGCGTAATATATTTGAATGGGTGGCGGGCAGAAGGCTTCCGGTCTCCGTACTTAAAGGCACGTACATATGGCCCATGGTCAACCGGCACCGTAGCGGGAAGGGTATAGTGGCCGGATTTGTGAATCTTTCCACAGATGCCTGCCGGGAGATTGTAATCTCTGTGCCTGCATACTTTGAGGAAGGCTTTAAACAGGTCCGGTATGTGGCCGGAGACGGCTGCTTAAAAGAGCTTGGCGGGAATATGGCAGAGGATATCTTCTGCGGCACCCCGTGCCTGCGCATAAGGCACAAACTGGAGCCGATGGAGATGCTGGTACTTGTCATAACCCCTGATTAGTGCCCAGTACAGAGATTGAAACAAACAAAGTTCATTGGATGCTTTGGTTGCAGAGCCCTGCCCTTGCGGAGCTTCAAACAGATAAGGAGCATGATATGAGGAGAACGTGCTAATGCATAAATATATTGCAAGACTGGCAATGGCGGTGCTGCTGGCATCAACTTCATCCTGTGTTTTTGCCGGGAATGTAAGCGTGCAGAATCTTACGCTTACGCCGGATGGGCGGACGGGTGCGTTTTCCGTCGGCTTCTTCGGGAAGTCCCTGCAGGGGCGTGCCGAGTGCCGTGTGATGGATGGAAAGACCGGAGTTCTGCTTGCTCCCACAGGTGTAAAGCGTATGCAGGATAAATCCCGGGAAGTGTTTGCGCAGAGGTTCGCCGGTGACGGATATCTCTCTGCCACGCACTCTGTTTATGCAGAGAGGGGCTGCATCTTCTGGCAGGCCACCGTTGCAAACAGCGGAAAAGATGAGAGATGGCTTGAGGTTACGCTTAATCTCCCCTTCCGGCTTTCGGGCGAGTGGCAGTTCTGGAACGGGTTTGATACCAAACCGGCACCAAAAGAGGCCTCACGCTCAGATTTAAAGGGAATGTTCCCGCTCTCCGCGGTATACGGCAATAAGACCGGGCTTGCCGTGGGGATAGATGCATACCAGATAAGAAGCTACCTTAGGGGCGGCGTGCGGGGCAACACTCTCTCCTATACCACCAGAATGGTGCTTGATCCCGGAGGCCGGGACAGCATAACTTTTGTGATTTTTCCTTTTAAAGATAACTTTGGATACCTGGATGCCGTCCAGCACTACTACGATACCTTCCCGGATGTGTTCAGGCCCAGTCCGGGCACGGATCCGCGGATAAACCTTGCCTGCGCCCACTATCTGTACTGGTACTGGTGCGGCAAGGATGATTTTAACACCTTTGACCTTATGCGCCGTGCGGGTGCCGGTAACGACTGGTGCTACGGCGCAACATCCGGCATACGGGTAGGCGACTGGTGGCCCAGCGAGTATACCAAAGAGTGGAGTGCAGCCCACCCCATAAAAACTCCGCAGCCAAAGGATTACATAGGCCGCCTTCTGGCCGGGGATGACCGGGAT
>CALNCU010000281.1 GCA_937875395.1 uncultured Armatimonadota bacterium
CACGCCGGATAACAGGAACATGGTGCTCTTCCCAGAGAAGATTGGCGGAAAGTATGTTCGCCTTGAGCGGCCCTTCCCGGTATATAGCCGCGGTAACATGGACAGGTTTGATATCTGGATCTCTGATTCACCAGACCTTAAATACTGGGGTAACTCCAACCTGGTAATGGGGGTAGAAGATGTCCCCTTCACAAATAACAAGATAGGACCTGCCGCGCCACCGGTAAAAACCAGCAAAGGATGGCTTACCTCATTCCATGCCGTAGACATTGATTGCCAACGTGGCAAGCATGGGTGGGAAGGCTCTTGGACAAAGCGCTATACTGCGGGCATAATGCTGCTAGACTTGAAAAATCCGCAGAAAGTTACAGGGCTATGCAGAGAACCGCTTATAGTGCCGAAGTTTCCGTATGAGATAGAAAGCGGCTACAGGAATAATGTCATATTTCCCGGAGGCATGATACTGGAGGATACCGGCGAGGTTAAGATCTACTACGGCTCTGCCGATACGGTAGAGTGCCTGGCCACCGCCCATGTTGATGATCTACTGAATCTGTGCAAACCGGTAGATCTAAAACGCGGATTTTGAGCATACCCGCTGTTTTATTAAATGTTCCCCCAAATTCATAATTAAAAACAAGGCTTTTACAGCATTAGTTATGGAAGGTGATACTTCGGTCGCAGAGTGCCTTGGCACGCCGCTGCCGAAGTCTTGTTAAACAGCATAACTTTTTTGGTGAAGTACTATTATTAGTCCACTCTGTAACCTTAGATTTGCAAGTTCAAATAGGGCAACGCCCGCAGCGCACTAAAATGCTCTGCGGCCGAAGTATCCTGGACATATTCAAGTTTACACCCCACTAGCCCCGGAGCCTTTTGAAATACTTGAATTTTTTGTTACAGCAAGGCCCTCTTTTATGTTTTATGTTACGCTGTTCATATATATATAATTGAAGGTCACAACGCAAATGCAAACTTACCTCAACAATTTATGAACAAGCGCTTGATAAATAAGCCCATCAATGATATAATCACCAGCAAATAATTCACTTTAGGTGGGCAAAGAAATAGTATGATTAAAAGCATTTATACCAACCGGGGATTTACGCTTGTTGAACTGTTAGTTGTTATAGCTATAATAGCCATCCTTGCAGCCATTATGTTCCCGGTCTTCGCCAAAGCCAGAGACAAGGCGCGCCAGGCCAGTTGCCAGAACAATCTTAAATCCATAGGCGCCGCCATGCTTATGTATGCTCAGGATTATGAAGAGATGTTCCCTGGGGCGGGCAGTTCCGGCGGTAACAACAGTTGGGATGCCGCTGTTCAACCTTACATAAGAAGTACAAAAATCTTTAAGTGCCCAAGCCACTCTCTTGATGAATCTACCAACTCTTACGGTGCAAACCAGCTCCTTCTTGGTGTCGCCGCCCCCAGGATAATCAACCCTACCGCGGCAGTGCTCCTCTTTGATGCCAACACGCAGAAATCCGTCCGGCTTATAGGCAACGGCATGGCGTTTAGCAGCTTCAGGATGGCGGCGCCCCTCTACCATGATGACAACACCTTCGCTTTAACGCACGGGGATGGCGATAACATCTGCTTTGCAGACGGCCACGTAAAATGGTACCGCACCAGGGCGCTTGCAAATGCTGCTCCCATAAATGAGCACAGCTGGAACGATATCTCCTTCCTGCCGAGCAACCAGTAACCTGGAAGATTTGCCAGGTTGCTCAATAGCATACCGCCAGATAGGTTTCTGGTTTAGGTTTTATGGGTAGAACTAAATTGCAATACACAGGCCTGAACTGCCTGCCTGTGCGCATTCCCCCTAATGGAAGGAGCAACCATGCAGTATACCCATCTTGGCCGGTCAGGACTTCTGGTGAGCAGGGCCTGCCTTGGCACCATGAACTTCGGCCCCCAGACAAGCGAGGAAGAGAGCTTTGCCATAATGGATGCCGCCCTTGATGCAGGCATCAACTTCTTTGATACCGCAGACGGATACGGAAGGCCCATAAAGCCCGGTCTAACGGAAGAGATTATAGGCCGGTGGCTTGCGCAGGGCGGCAGGCGGGAGAAGATAGTCCTGTCCACCAAAGTCTACGGCCCAATGGGAGACTGGCCCAACCAGTCAGGGCTCTCCGCCTACCACATCATAAGCGCCTGCGAAGCCAGCCTGCAACGCCTTAAGACAGACCGCATAGATCTTTACCAGATGCATCATATAGACCGGGAAACCCCCTGGGAAGAGATTTGGCAGGCCATGGAACGGCTTGTGCAGGCGGGCAAGGTTATCTACGTGGGCAGCAGCAACTTTGCAGCATGGAACATAGCGCAGGCAAACGAACTGGCAAAGAATCGAAATTTCATGGGAACCATCTCTGAACAGAGCCTCTACAACCTCACCCAGAGGACTATAGAACTTGAAGTGATTCCGGCGTGCACTGCATACGGAATAGGCATCATCCCCTGGAGCCCTCTTGGCGGCGGACTTTTGGGCGGAGTGTTGCAGAAGCACAGTGAGGGGCGGCGCTCCCATATGCGGGATAAGATAGAAGCCCACCGCTCGCAGCTTGAGGCATACGAGTCTCTGTGCAGCAGCCTGGGCGAAGAACCGGCATCCGTGGCGCTGGCATGGCTCCTTTCAAGACCGGTTGTGACGGCACCCATTATAGGCCCCAGAACCAGAGACCAGCTGCCGGGAGCCCTTAGGGCGCTTGATATATCCCTCTCGCCAGAGGTGCTTGAAAAACTGGATAGCATCTTTCCCGGCCCCGGCGGGGAGGCCCCGGAGGCATATTCCTGGTAACAAGCAGACCCGGATAGAATTAAATCTATGCTTGATAATCTGCTAGTACTAAATTAACCTAGATATTGTTGTTAACAATCGTGGTGGAAGGTAGCAGCGGAGATGCCGCCTTCCGATTAACCTCAATCTTCAGTTAATGTAACACTAAGTACTCTGTAAACTTGGATTTTACAAGTTCAAACAGGGCTTCGGCAGCGACGCCTCCGGCTCTGCGACCGAAGTATCGCCCCGGGGGTTGGTGCACCTGGCTTCGGCAGCGACGCCTCCGGCTCTGCGACCGAAGTATCGCCCCGGGGGTTGATGCACCTGGCTTCGGCAGCGGCGTGGCTAGAACTGCCCCGTCTGAAGAAGGATAAGAGTGCAGGCGTACAGTACCTCTATGCCGTTTTTCTTGCAGGCATCGGCCAGAACATCGCTCTTAGTGCCGGGGTTCATAATTACGCGGCGGGGTTTTACCGCAACAACATCATCGGCAAGCTCTCCGGCAACGGCAGGGCGTACATACATTGTCACGGTATCCACCGGCTCCGGTATATCTCTAAGGGAAGGGTAGCACTTTATCCCATCAACCGTCTCTTTTAAAGGGTTTACGGGAATAGGGTTGTACCCGCGGGATTGCAGCATATGCAGAGCCCGGTTGGCGTACTTGGTAGGGTCTTCGGTAGCTCCCACTATTGCAACGTTCTTGTTCATTTGAGCCTCCTTGGGGCAGGATAGGGCATATCTTCAACATGGTTACTATACCCTATCCTGCAAACTTTGGAGCTTACAATTTTTCCAGCGGATTGGGATGATGATCAAATACCGGAACCGTGGTATCTTTTGGAGCCGCCCACCGGACGGCGTTCTCTATTACTTTCAGCACTTTGCCGTCATAGTAAGTGGGGTGGCTTTCATGTCCGGGGCGGAAGTAGAATATCTTGCCGCGCCTCCTGTGCCAGGCGCATCCGCTTCTAAATATCTCTCCGCCGGCAAACCAGCTTACAAAGACAAGCTCATCCGGCTGGGGGATATCAAACTGCTCCCCGTACATCTCTTCATGCGGAAGCTCTATGTATTCTCCTATGCCCTCTGTTATGGGGTGGGCCGGGTCTATTACCCACAGACGCTCCTTCTCTGCAATATCCCGCCATTTTAAGTTGCAGGTTGTTCCCATAAGGCGCTTGAAGATTTTGGAGTAATGACCGGCATGCAGCACTATAAGCCCCATGCCAGAGAGCACTCTCTGCTGTACCTTGTCTACAACTGCATCAGAGACTTCGCTGTGCGCGCAATGCCCCCACCATGTCATAACATCGGTTTCGGCAAGTACTTTATCTGTAAGGCCGTGCTCCGGTTCATCCAGAGTAGCCGTGCGTACCTGCATATCCGGCTGCTTCTCCAGGTGCCCGGCAATGACTTTATGCATGCCTTCTGGATAGAGCTTGCTTGCCGGATGCTCCGGGTTCTTTTCATGCCGGAACTCGCTCCAGACTGTGACTCTTATCGCTTTGCTCATGGTTCCTCCTGCTGTTAACATATCGGCCCAAGCCGAGAAACTTTAACTTCTATAGAGCTATTCTAGTTTAAAGCATAGACTCCTCCTTTATGTATGGGATGATTTTTTGTGCCGGTGCATGATATACTGTTTAACACTTGCTGTTGAAGGGATTTGACCTTTATGTCTATTGGCGCACGCTGCATCAGGTTTATAGATTTTCCGGGAAATCGCAACTTAAAGCTTCTGGCTCTGGCCACGTTCTTCCTTATGTTTGGATTTGGGGCATACTCTGCAACCTACAATAATTTTATAGTTCAGGTGCTGCATCTGCAGCCGGAGCAGCTGGGGGTTGTGGAATCGCTCAGGGAGGTGCCGGGGCTTATCATGGTGCTGGTTCTAGCCATGACTATGCGGGTTGCCGAGCCTGTTGTTGCGGCTGTGAGCCTTTTTCTTGTTGCAGCGGGCATATCTGCATACTATGCCATTAACAGCCTGGCCACGCTCTACATATTTTCCTTTATCTGGAGTCTGGGGCTGCACTCTTGGATGACGGTGAATCCGTCCATGGTTATGGGTCTTTCAGAGGAGGGCAGTAAGGGCAGGCGCCTGGGACAGCTTGCGGCCGTCTCATCATTCGGCATGATTTGCGGCATGCTTCTTGTACTCTTCCTTGGAGGCATACTTGGTTTCAGGATAATCTTTCTTGTGGGCGGCGTATCTTCTGTAGCTGCAATGGTCTTTGTCTCCATGATCTCAAGAGATATAGGCCACGCAAAGAAACCCCGCATGGTCTGGAAACGCAAGTACTCTCTCTACTACCTGATAACGTTTCTGGAGGGATGCCGGAAGCAGGTCTTTTTAACCTTTGCCGTATTTGCGCTTGTACGCAACTACCATACACCCGTAAAAATTGTCGCCCTTCTCATGATTATAAACAGCCTGGTTAACGTTCTATTTTCTGCAAGGGTGGGACGGCTGATAGACAGGATAGGGGAGAAGAGAGTGCTCTTTTTTTGCTATGCGGCGCTTATTCCTGTCTTTCTGGGATATGCGCTGGTCAGGCAGCCCTTCTACCTGTACATACTTTACGTACTGGATAACCTCTTCTTCCTTGGAAGCATAGGTTTAACCACGTATCTGCAGAAGATAGCCTTGCCGGAGGACCTTATGCCCAGCCTTGCCATGGGAGTCTCCATGAACCACGCGGCGGCGGTTGTTGTGCCGCTGGCAGGGGGATACTTATGGCAAAACCTTGGATACCCTGTTACATTTATGGGCGGCGCGGTTGTGGTAGCCGTCTCTGCGGCGGCGGTGCTGCTAATGAAGACTCCAAAAAAGCCGCACCACAGGTCCGGATAGCCTGCCGGGGTGGAATTTTCATGGGGCCGTGAGATGAGGGCAGCTCCCCATCCCACGGCATAAACCTGCCCTAGCTGCCGGGCGCATCCTCCGAATAAACCTCCACTTCCGTGGTGAAGCTGAAGGTGCTTGGATAATTTACCACCTTATCGTAGTAATCCGGGTAGATGAGTTGCACGTAGCGGGCGTTTACGGGAGCAAACTTGTAGATATAACGCTCCTCCTGGCCCTGCGTGAAGACATGCGAGCCGACCTCCGTGTACTGCTTGCCGTCCGTGCTTACCGCAACCTTGATTGTGCGGGTGGACCCAAAGTTCGGCACACCGGCTGCCACGGCATTAATCCTTGCTGTCTTCTCAAGGTCTATTGTTACCGTTTTCGGGAACTTCGGAGAGTTTCCGCTGGCCCAGCAATGCTGGGAATCCTGCTCCCACGACCCATCCAGAAGGCCGTTTACTCCCCATCCGAATTTGTTTGGGTCGCTGGGCACGTATTTCTTTCCGCGCGCTATATTGAAGCCGTCCGGGGCGGGTATGAGGTAGATTAACATCTTCGCGGAGGCTGAGGCTGACTTGTATATGTAGTTATGGATGGAGTCATCATTTTCCATGGTGTTCTCCACGCATTTCTTGATATCCGGCATATCCGCCATTCCCAGGCGCATGACGCGCCATGAGGAGAAATAGAATCTCTCTTTATTTGCAACCATATCGTGGACGAGCTTGCCCTGCCGGGAATAGTTTCCAGGAATCATTACTCCTGAAGATAACTGGTCTGCAGAGAACTGTCCCACGATTTTGCCGTCTATGGTGGCGGTGTACTTGCCTGTGAGCCCGCGGACGGTAAGCCTCTGACCGGCCATGTTGATGAACCCGGAGCGCTGCATTGCATGCGCTCCGGGTTCATCAAACCAGAACGGAACGCAGGAATTCCCCAGGGTTTCAAGGACTATCTTGGAACCATCCTTGCTTACAAGCTTCAATCCGTTGCCTTTGCCGGATGAAATATCCATATCTCCGAGTGCGGGCATGGGTTCGGCTCCAAGGCACTCAAGCATGGCATGGGCCATTACCAGGTGGCCGGCGGCATTTGGGTGCACGGAATCCGGTATCATGGTAAAGTTGCTGTCCTTTGCCTTCTCTGAAGCCTGGAAAGAGAGCATGGCATGGTGCACATCTGCGTACGGGCAGTTGTACTTCTTCGCAAGCTCCTCAGCCGCCTTACCGAGCGCCTCAAGGGCCTTGTTGTAATCGGCAGTGCCAAGATTGGGCCTTCGGTCATAATCTACGCAGCCCGGTGAAAAAACTACAACCCGTATCTTCTTTTCCTGCAGGGCCTTTATCAGTTTTTCCATATTGGTGCGGTAAGTTGTTACGGTAGCATCGTTTACTGCCTTGTATCCGCCGTCGTTCATACCGAAGAAGAGGGTTACTACCGTGGGGTTGAGCACTAATACATCGCGTTCCAGCCGGTTGTACGCTCTTCCGGCGGTATCGCCGTCCCAGCCAGCGTTGTAGAACCTGATCTTCATATCTGGGTAACGGCAGAAGATGTACTGTTGCAGGTACCTGGAATAGAGTAACTGCTGGGTGATGCTGTCGCCGTAGATTACTACTCGGTCTTCGCCCTTGAAGAGTGGTGCCGCTAAAATCGGGGGAAGCGAGGCCGCGAGCAGAAGAGTAAGCATAACGGCCCTGAGCAGATTGCGAACAGGTCTCATAGTATTCATACTCCTTTTGTAATTTTAGCTTGGACACTAATCTGCAGTGTAGCATACCCGGCTATATATTGCAATATATCTTGGCGCTACGCTTGACATTCTCTTGCAATTGCATTTATAATAAATATTCACAGTTTATATTGTGGAAAAATAACAAACGGGGGAGTCTCTCCATTTGCCGGTTTCCACAGAGCACCTGAAAAACTCTTGACGGTCTCTCCGTGCTAGTCCTAATTAAATGTTGGCAGACCTCGGATAAAGACAAAATCGGTTCTCTCTTAAATGACAACCTGATCCATTTTATCTTAAACCCTGCCGGCCCTGTTACACGTTGTTGGTAGGGAATGCGCCAGTATGGGAAGGCCGAATACCCGCCTTATATGACGGTATTCGGCCTTTTTTGAATGGGAGTAGGCATGGCGGAAACGGGTGCTGTTGTTAAGAGATAACAAGAGGAAGTTGCTATGGTACAGAACAACTCGGTAGAGCAATGGGTAAGCGAGATGGTTAAGCTCTGCACTCCCGATAAGGTGGTGTGGTGCAACGGTTCTGAAGAGGAAAAACGCCGTCTCACTAAAGAAGCCGTAGAAACCGGCGAGCTTATCGAGCTGAATCAGGATAAACTTCCCGGCTGCCTGCTTCACCGCACGGCCAAGAACGATGTAGCACGCACGGAACACCTTACCTTTATCTGCACAAGCAGGCAGGAGGACGCCGGCCCCACCAACAACTGGATGTCCCCGGAAGAGGCATACAGCAAGCTTGGTAAAATATTTAACGGTTCCATGAAGGGGCGTACCATGTATGTGGTGCCCTTCATCATGGGGGTGCCGGGCTCTCCGTTCAGCAAGATTGGGATAGAGCTTACGGACAGCATCTACGTGGTGCTGAATATGAGAATAATGACCCGGATGGGCCAGGCGGCTCTGGACGAACTTGGAGATTCTGCCGATTTTACAAAGTGCCTTCACTCCAAGCATGAGCTGGATATAGACCAGCGGTATATATGCCATTTCCCGGAGGACAACACCATCTGGAGCGTGGGTTCTGGGTACGGCGGAAACGTCCTTCTTGGGAAGAAGTGCCTTGCTCTTAGAATAGCAAGCTGCCTGGGCCGGAAGGAAGGCTGGATGGCAGAGCACATGCTTATTCTGGGTGTGGAGAACCCCCAGGGTGAGACGCATTATATTGCAGCCGCCTTCCCAAGCGCATGCGGCAAGACTAACCTTGCAATGCTTATTCCGCCGGAATCCATGCCGGGATGGAAGGTATGGACTCTGGGCGATGATATAGCATGGCTTAGGCCCGGGCCGGACGGCCGCCTGTGGGCCTTGAATCCGGAGGCCGGGTTCTTTGGCGTGATGCCGGGGACAAACATGAAGAGCAATCCCAACGCCATGCGTACCATCCAGAAGAATACAATTTACACCAACGTGCTCTTAAAAGAGGACGGTACCATATGGTGGGAGGGGCATGATGACCCGGCTCCCGGCCGCGGTATAGATTGGCAGGGGCAGCCTTGGACTCCGGTTTGCGGAGAGAAGGGCGCGCATCCCAACTCCAGATTTACTGCTCCGGTAAGCCAGTGCCCAAGCATAGCTTCCAACTGGGAGAACCCGCAGGGAGTGCCGCTCTCTGCCATAATCTTTGGCGGGCGCCGTGCAAAGCTCGCTCCGCTTGTGTACCAATCGTTTAACTGGCAGCACGGAACCTTTGTGGGGGCAACCATGGCCTCAGAGACTACTGCAGCCGCGCTTGGCGCGCAGGGCGTGGTTCGCCGTGATCCAATGGCAATGATCCCGTTCTGCGGTTACAATATGGCGGAGTATTTTGGTCATTGGCTTGAAATGGGCGCCAAGCTTACAAACCCGCCCAAAATCTTCCATGTAAACTGGTTCCGCCAAGATGAGGACGGCAACTTCCTGTGGCCGGGCTTTGGCGATAACCTTAGGGTGCTGAAGTGGATTATAGACCGCTGTGGCGGCAATGTGCCGGCGGAAGAATCGCCCATAGGGTATCTTCCGGCAAATGGCGGCATAAATCTTGAAGGCACCGATGTTTCAGATGAGATGATGGACGTGCTTACCTATGTTGATAAGGACGCTTGGTACGAGGAACTCAGGAGCCAGGCGGAATGGTTTAAGCAGTTTGGGTACACTCTGCCTCTTGGCATATTGAAGGAGCATGAGGCCCTTGCATTCAGGCTGGCAAAGTAATACCAGGCTGTTAATCTAAAATTAGGGAAGGCCGGCAGTTTTATGCCGGCCTTCTTTTTTTATAAGCGGATTTCCAAAGCCCATGCCCGGGCGTGTCCAGATTTGGCAGCGGCGCACTAAAGTGCTCTGCGACCGAAGTATCTTCTTGGGGTT
>CALNCU010000282.1 GCA_937875395.1 uncultured Armatimonadota bacterium
TGCCGAAGCCCTGTTTGAACTTGCAAATCCAAGTTTACAGAACACTTCACAAAAAATTATGATGTTTAATAAGACTTTGGCAGCGGCGCTTCGCTCTGCGGCCAAAGCATCATCCGCCATAATTAATTTGGTGAGTCAGTAGTAACGGTAGATATAAAATAGAATTGAGGTTACAGAGTTGGAAAGAAAGAAAGTCTCTTATCTTGTTGTGGGGGCGGGGCAGCGCGGAGCTGTTTATGCCCAGCATGCAAAAAAACACCCGGACGAAGCAGAAATAGCAGCCGTCTGCGAGCCGGTAGATAATCTGCGCAACCGCTTTGCAAAAGAGTACCAAATCCCGGCGGAGCGCTGTTTTAAACGGTGGGATGAGGCGGCCGCTTTGCCCAGGATGGCCGATGCGGCAATGATCTGCACGCAAGACGCCATGCACAGGGATGCAGCAATTGCCTTTGCCAAAAAAGGATATCATCTGCTGCTGGAAAAACCCATGGCTCCCGCACCGGAGGACTGCAAGGATATTTTAAATGCGGCGGAAGAGAACGGCGTAATGCTGGCTGTTTGCCATGTGCTCCGCTACACTCTGTTTAATAGAAAAGTAAAAGAGATAATAGATTCCGGCAAGCTTGGAAAGATAAGAACCATCCAGCTCCTGGAACCGGTCGGCTACTGGCACCAGGCGCACTCTTTTGTGCGCGGCAACTGGCGTAACGAAGCGGAATCATCTCCCATGCTGCTTGCAAAATCCTGCCATGACCTGGATCTTATAAACTACTTCATGCCTTCAAAATGCAAACGGGTATCTTCCTTTGGCAGCCTTGGATACTTCCGCCCGGAGAAC
Organism: uncultured Armatimonadota bacterium; assembly: GCA_937875395.1. Classification (GTDB taxonomy): domain Bacteria; phylum Armatimonadota; class UBA5829; order DTJY01; family DTJY01; genus CALNCU01. The sequence goes on from CALNCU010000282.1 coordinate 839, forward strand.
CAGCCAAAGGGCGCCGCAGATAGATGCACAGACTGCCCGGCAGAGGTAGAAGCGCTCTGCGCATACTCTGCGCTTAAGATTTACCTTAGGGAGCGGCGCTATTCGCTTGCCGGATGGCCGGTAAGCGTGCTCACCGGGGAAGGAACCGCGGAGGCAGTTCTAAACGCGCTCAAGACCGGGCCTTACGGCAGGTGCGTCTTTGCCTGCGATAACGATGTTGTAGACCACCAGGTAGTGAATATGGAGTTTGAATACGGCGCCACAGCATCCTTCACCATGACTGCATTTAACGAGGGCGGCGGCAGAGAACTCTACGTAATGGGCGATCAGGGTTCGGTACGCCAGTTTGGCGAAACCATAGAACACTATGACTTCCTTACCGGCCAAAAATCCATAGTGCCGTTTAATGTTGGGGATGGAATGCATTCGGGCGGCCACGGCGGCGGCGATTCCGGCATTATGGACAGCTTCAACCTGGCCGTAAAGAATAACGACCCATCGCTTATCTCATCCGGCCCAAGAGTCTCTCTTGAAAGCCATCTCATGGTTTTTGCAGCAGAGAAGGCACGGAAGCTTGGCACGGTAGAAGAACTGTAGGAAGGTAAGCATACGTCACCCTTAAACGCAATAAAATATAAGCCCGGTACCCAACCAAATTATGCGGGTAAATGCTTCGGCCCGCCAGTGCAAAGCACACCGCTGCCGAAGCAAAGGGCATCACCCCCGGATGATACTTCGGTCGCAGAGCACTTTAGTGCGCCGCTGCCGAAGCCCTGTTTAAACTTGAAAATCCAAGTTTACAGAGTACTTCACAAAAAGTTATGATGTTTAACAATGCTTCGGCAGCGGCGCTTCGCTCTGCGACCGAAGCATCCAGGACGTATACGCCACTAGGGCTTGTTTTAAGAAACACGGAGAATAGAAAGTAAATGTTACACCCAGTATCAATAATTCTTATCGGCGCCGGCAACCGCGGACGGGGTATATTTGGCCAGTATGCGCTGGATATGCCGCACAGGGCAAAGTTTGTGGGCGTTGTAGAGCCTGACGATGCCAAACGTGCGGAATTTTCGGCGGCGCACGGTATATCTAAAGAGATGCAGTTCCGCCACTATAATGAACTCTTCGCAAAAGAGAGGCTTGCAGATGCCGTAGTTATAGCCACCCTGGAGAACGAACGGGTTGCCCCAATACTCGGCGCCATAAAGCTTGGATACAACCTTCTGGTAGAGAAGCCGCTGGGCACCAGCATAGACGATATAGTCCGCATAACAGATGCCGCCCGGGCCTTTGACGGCGTATTCATGGTCTGCCACCAGATGCGGTACGTTCCTCTTTACAACACAATAAAAGGACTCTTGGAATCCGGGAAGTACGGCGAAGTTGTTTGCATACAACACAGCGAAAACCTGTCCTTCTCGCACATGGCGCACTCATTTGTGCGGGGGCTTTTCAACAATTCAGAGATGTCTCCCATGATCCTTGCCAAGTGTTGCCATGATATGGATATCCTTAGATGGTGGATAGGCAAACGCCCGCAGAAGGTGGCATCTTTTGGGTCGCTCAAGCATTTTAAGCCGGAGAACGCACCCACAGGAGCGCCGGATTTCTGTCTGGACGGATGCCCCGCAGAGGCCGGCTGCCCATTCTCTGTGCTCAAACTCTATTTTAATGATGATACAGACCAGGCGTACATACGTCAGATGGGAGTAGTTTCAAGCAAAAAACAGCTTATGGAACTGCTTAAAACCAACCAGTTTGGGCGGTGCGTCTACCACGCCGGAAACAATGTTGTAGACAACCAGATAGTGCAGATGCTCTTTGATGATGATGTAACCGTTACGCATACAATGTGCGGGCACAATGCCATAGAGCGCCGTATAACCAAGATAAGCCTCACCCGCGGAGAGATAGAACTTGACTTCAGCAAGAAGAGAATCTACGCCCATACCTTCTCACCGGAGGCAAAGAACGTTATTATCCCGGCAGAGATAAAGGGCACTCACGGCGGCGGCGACAGGCTTATAATGGATAGCCTTGTAGATGCCATTATTACCGGAGACAGGAGCCGAGTGCTTACATCTGTAGATATGTCTTTGGATAGCCACCTGCTGGCATTTGCGGCTGAAGAGGCCAGGGTGACGGGCAGAGTGGTAGACCTTAAAGAGTTTGAGGCTGCAGCCAGAAAAAGAGTGGCTGCAGGGTAGGTCTGCATATCGTACCAAGTACATATAAATAAAAAGGCGAAGGGCCTCCGGTGCCTGCGGAACCCTTCGTTTTTTTATTTACCCGTTCCTGTGCTTTTAAGTTGACGCCTGACTTTATATGCGATAACATATCTTATCTAGATAAGCGCATTTTTAAAGTAAATACGGATTTTGCAGAAGGGGGAAGTATTCAATGGATATAACCACAAGAAATGATAGCGGTGTCATGGTTGTAAAAGTTATAGGCAGGCTGGATTCTGTCACCGGGCTGGAATTTGAGGAGAAGTCTGCAGAGTGGATGGATATAGCAAACGCAAGAATAGTAATAGATTGTTCAGAACTTGAATATATAAGCAGCTACGGGCTTAGAACACTCCTTGCAATGACCAAGAAGCTTAGCGATTCCTGCGGGAAACTTGCCATCTGCGGGTTGAGCGGCCTTGTTCAGGAAGTTGTAACCGTCTCCGGGTTCGACACAATAATCCCCATATTCGACGATGCGGAGACAGCGGTTTCCGGGCTGCAATAATGTGTCCGGAAACGCAGGAGAGGGTCTTTTCTGCCAAGCCTGAAAACGTGGCAAGCGTAACAGAGTTTGTCTCCGCCATTGCAGAGAAGGCCGGAATCCATCCCAAACGGCTGCTGCACCTTCAACTGGCGCTTGAAGAAGCAGTAATGAACATAGGCTCCTATGCATATGAAACCCCTCCGGGCGAACTTTTGGTCAGGGTTACAACAAGTGCCGGCAGATTTGTAACAGAGCTTATTGATGAAGGCAAACCCTTCGACCCTATAGCAATGGATACGCCCAACCTGAAGGCAGAATTGAGCGAGCGCAAAATAGGCGGGCTGGGCATATTCCTGCTGCGCAAAGTGATGGATGAAGTCCACTACAGGCGCCAGGACGGGCGCAACATTCTTACACTGGTAATCTGTATGTAATACAGGGCGGCGCTGTTCCTTGGGGGGAGTTATGCTTAGAAAATGTAATATTGCATGGCGCATATCTATCCTTGTAGTTATAGGTATGGTCTGCATCCTGGGCAGCATAATGGGTTACAGCTACTTCACCGCGCGGCATCTGCTTAAGGTGGAGATGAGGTCTGTATCCCGCTACATGGCCCTTGCCATAGTCAACAAAATAGAGATGACAGAGCGCGATGTGGAGAAGGTATCTACAGGCGTAGTGGTTGCGCTTGACCAATCCCCCAATCTGGATGGGGAAGGTATCCGCAAACTTATAGAAGAGACCATAATGCGGAACCCGGAAGTCTACGGCATTGGCGTGGCGCGCGACCCCCTGTTTCTAGGCGGCGAAAAGAAGAACATTGCCCCCTACGTCTGCCGTCGCAAGGGCGTTCTGCATTACCGGGACCTTGGAAAAGGGGATTATAACTACGCCGCGTGGGACTGGTACTCAAAGCCTAAAAACCTTCGCCGGCCGGTGTGGAGCGAGCCGTATTTTGGAAAAGGCGGCAACACCCTTATGGTCACCTATTCCGTGCCGGTCTTTGTTGGTGAGAACAACAATAAATTCTGGGGAGTCATTGCCTGCGATGTCTCCCTTAACTGGCTGAATAAGCTTATGACAAGCCTCCCCTTGGGTGAAACAGGATACGCATTCCTGGTATCGCGCAAGGGCGTATATATAACACACCCCAACCGTAACTTTATTATGAAGGAAACGGTGTTTAATGTTGCAAAAAAATCACGCCAGCCCGCCCTTACCAAAGTATCGCAAAATATGGTAAACGGCAAATCTGGCTTTGTGCGTATGAAGAGCGTTATAACAGAGAAGCCAAGCTGGTGCATATACGCGCCCATTCCAAGCAGCGGGTGGAGCCTGAGCATCATACTCACAGAAGAAGAGCTTATGCAGAACATCATCCGGCTGGGACGAATGGAGGCCGCCGCGGGCGCCGCCGGGTTTGTTCTGCTCCTTCTAATAGCCCTCTTGATATCCCGGTCAATCACGCAGCCCATAAGAGCGCTGGACAAGGCCACCCGGTCTCTTGCAAAGGGGAATCTGGATGCGCCGCTCCCGGTGATGGATGGCGAAGATGAAGTGGCCCACCTTGCCGACTCCTTTGAAACCATGCGTAAAGACCTGAAGGACTACCTTGAAAAACTAAGGCAGGCAACAGCAGAAAAAGAACGCATAGAGAGCGAGATACACATAGCCCGTTCCATACAGATGAGTCTGCTCCCAAAGAGAGTGCCGCAAAGCCGGGAGTTTGACTTGTGCGCAATGCTGGAGCCCGCCCGCCAGGTAGGCGGAGACCTCTATGACTGCTTCATGATAGATGACCAAAATATTTGTCTTGTAATAGCAGATGCTGCCGGCAAGGGCGTTCCGGCCGCTCTCTTTATGGCCGTCACCCGCACCTACCTTAAAGCCCTATCCTGGGAGGCGCACTCCCCTGCAGAGACTCTGTTCCGGCTGAACAACGAGCTTGCCCACGGAAACGATGGGTGCATGTTTGTCACGCTCTTCTATGCCGTTATTCATCTTGCCACCGGCGAATGCCGTTATGCCAGCGCCGGACACAATTCACCGTTTATAATGCAGAGCGACGGTAAAGTAACCCTTGTGCCAAGATCCAAGGGCGCCATCCTTGGCGCCGTGAAAGGATTGCCGTACGAAGAAGGCATGTTTACTATGCAATCCGGGGAGATGCTGTACCTGTACACAGACGGCATTACAGAGGCCATGAACTCTGCCGGCGAGCTCTACGGAGAGGGCAGGGCGCTTGAAGAACTAAAGGCATGCAAAGAGATGACTTGCCTGGAGACGCTTGACACAATGCGTGCATCTGTAGAACAGTTTGTAGACGGCGCCGCACAATCAGATGATATAACCCAGCTTGCATTCCGGTATATGGGAAGAGATGATTATGCCTCTGTTGCAAAGCGTATTAGCGTATCACTGCCAAAGTATGATCTACAATCAGTAAAATAGGGGATATGAAATGATTTGCGTAGCACACACAAACAGCAATTTTGAGCGCGAACCCATGTTGGCCCCGTTCGGCTTCAAAGGCGGATACCTTACGGAACTCTGGCAAACCGTGGCCTTAATAAGCAGCCATACCGGATGCACAGGTATAGGCCTGGGCACGCAGAGTTCGCTCTGGTCGGATGCGTCAATCTTTCTGCAGAACCCGGAATCGGTTGGAAACTCCATCATGTACCTTATGACTGCCTATGCCTTAAAACAGGCCCGAGGAATGGAGTTTGATACACCAATAGATCTTCTGGATAAGCTGTTGCCCATAACCTATGAGTACGGAAAGGCCATATCCGGCAATCCCAACCTTAGGCTTACATATGCGCTTAACGCTCTGGTAGCGGTAGATAATGCCGCGTGGCAGCTCTATATGAAAGAGAATAAAATAAACAGTTTTGACGGCATGATTCCCCCGGAAATCCGCCCGGCGCTCTTATACAAGCACAAAGAGCTTGCCAGCATTCCGCTTATGAGTTACGGTGTGTCCCTTAACGATATAAACGGCGCCGTAGATGACGGATATTTCTTCCTCAAAATTAAAATAGGCTCAGACCCGGATAAAGATGGGGATCAGGAGAAGATGCTGGCCTGGGATATGGCCCGCCTCTCAAGCATACATAAAGCCGTAAAAGACAGGTGCATTCCATACACGGAAGATGGGCATATTCCATACTACCTTGATGCAAACGGACGTTACAACAGCAAAGACCGCCTGCTTCGCCTGCTGGATTATGCAGATAAAATAGGCGCGCTTGAGCGGATTATACTACTGGAAGAACCCTTCCCGGAAGAGTGCCATGTAGATGTAAGAGACGTCCCCGTCCGGCTGGCGGCAGATGAGAGCGCGCATTCTGATGCAGATGCCGCGCTAAGGATAGACATGGGCTACGGGGCAATAGCCCTTAAACCCATAGCAAAAACCATGAGCATGAGCCTTAAAATAGCCCGCATCGCCCATGAGCGCAACATACCATGCTTCTGCGCAGACCTTACCGTAAACCCGG
>CALNCU010000283.1 GCA_937875395.1 uncultured Armatimonadota bacterium
CGCTTCGCCTATTGTAACAGGCGTCTCGCTGGGCGCCATCAGTTGCACAACCTTGATGGGACTGTAGGCGTGCAGGCTGGTAGCGAACATCTCTTTTGTTTCTGCATCGTCCGGCCGGCCGACAAGGATTATATGCAGGGGCTCTGTTGTAGCCCATTCCAGCGCCACCCCAAATTCCATGCCTATGATGCTCTCCCGGATTTGCGGGTACCGGATTGCTCTAAGGGTTCGCTCGGCCAGGTCAAGATAATTCTTGTAGCCGGTTATATAGTACAGCTGCACAAGGAGTTTTACGGCTGCTGCATTTTCATCAAAGGGCTTGCGGCGTTCCAGGCTCTCCCCCATGCCGTGCGGCAGAAATGCCTGGAAGTAGAAGCCGCCGTCCACCACATCCTGAAGCTCTGCAATCATGAAGCCGACCAGGTTCTCTGCCTTTGTAAGATAGCTACGCTCGCCGGATGCCTGGTACCAGTCTACAAGCGCTTGCGCAAAGTAGACCTGGTCAGATAGAAAACCGCCGGCTCGGCAGCCGTCTTCCGTGTAATGGCACATGTGACCCGTTGAAAAGTTATCTGCAAGGATTCTATCTATACTCTTTTTTGCAAAGTCTCTGGCAGAGGCATCTCCCGTGACGGCATACAGGCGCAGGTATGCAGAGATCATCATGCCGTTCCAATCTGAGTAGATGGTTTTATCTACGTAAGGGATTCCCATGGCAAGGCGTTCTTTGTTTGATCTGGGGAAGTACCGGTCGCCCGTGATTAGCTGCGCTCCATCTCCGTGGCTCCCAACATCTGCATCCTGGCTGCCGTAGAACCCGCCCTTCTCCTGATCTGATAGAAAATTGGCGATGTAAGATTTTATCCCGGATGCCGCTTCTTTGTATTTGTTCTCGCCGCTCACCTGGTAGGCTTCCAGAAAGTTATCCATGACGCCGGCCTGTACGTAGAGGAGCTTTTCGTAGTGCGGCTGGCTCCAATCGGCACGCATGGCATACCGGTAGAAGCCTCCCCATACGGGGTCCATCAGCTTTATTGTTGCATCCAGCGTCCTGAGTGCTATGTTCAGCAGTTCCTGGTCGCCGGTCTTGCGGTACCGGATAAAGGCAAAACGCATGGCATCCGGGAATATGAACTTGGGTTCTGCGCCAAATCCGCCGTTCCGCGCATCAAACTCCTGTTTAAGGACATTCTCCAGCGCCTTTATTGTGCCGCCGTTAAGCGTAGGCGTAGGCTCTTCTACCGATGGACGCTCGTATTCCGCCTCGGCGGCCATGCTTGAGACCTGCCTTGAAACAAGTTCTTTTTGCTGATGGTACAGATCATCTACCTCTTTAAGCTTGTTGATCATGGCCTCCGGTGGAATATAGGTAGAGCCGGTAAGCATCCGCCCGTCCGGCACCAGGAAGGCCGTGGTGGGCCATCCGCCAAGCAGGTATTTATCTTGCAGATCGGGGTGTTTGTCGGCATCTACTTTTATGGGGATGAATTTTTCATTGACTATTCTTATTACCTGCGCATCACAGTAGGTTGTTCGCTCCATTATGTGGCACCAGTGGCACCATGATGCGCCAATGTTCAGGAGGATCAGCTTATCCTCCTTCTCTGCTATCTGGAATATATCATCGCTCCATTCGCGCCAGTTTATGCTGGTAGGGGAAGATTCGCACGCCATGCTGGTAACCTCCATGGAAGGACGGCTGCAAAAAGCCTTGTACTTTTGTTGGTTTTACCCATGGATTTACGGTTCAAACCAGCAGCGGCGGCAGTGACGCTCTGCGGGGTTTGCGGAAAGGGATAGAGTTTGCCGGGCCACGCACGGGTTACTTTACCAGATCAAGCGCACGGCGGTCTATATAGCGTGATTCATCAAGCCGGGCATACAGGGAGAAGAACTCCTCCCCCGCCATATACAGGCGGTACACGGCCTGAATAGACCAGGCATCAAGCCAGAACCGGAGTTCGTCAAAGCGTATGCGGGCGTTAAGTTTGGAGAGCTGGTTTTCTTCTACCACCATTATTACTTTGCGGTAGTTAAAACGCCGGGCCTGGTCTAATCTATCCTTGGCCTCTACTATGCTTCCGCCTATCTGAACTTCTATGCCTACATGGGGGTTGCTGCCTCTAAGCCAGGCAACATCCAGCTCTACGGAATGCTCCGGGGTGACCCGGTGCCTGGTGTAGGTTCTGTAGCCCATCCATGAACCTATGACGGCAAGCATCTCGCCTATCCTGTCGTGCAGTGTGTTTGAGGAAAGGTTCAGTTGTGCAATTGCGCGTTTGGCATAGTCCTCTGTAATTACGCTGTAGTTTGGGGCAGCCTCGCTTACACGGCATGCCGCATCCCGGCAGGAGGCTTCTATTGCGGAAGATATTATTTTAAAGTCTTCCGGAGAGACTGTGCGTATGGATATCTGGAAGGCTCTGCCGAAGTTTGCTTTTCTAAGCCGACCGCTTACAAATGAGAGTTTTGAGGCCATCTTCCGCACATCTACAAGAGCGGAGTCGTTTTCTATAACGTTTACGGGTTTTATGGGAACACGTAGCGGCCAAGTTTCATCTTTATCCGGGCGAATTCTTGTGTGGTCGTCACGGTAGGGACTGCCGGTTACACATGCTACAGCCCCAAATTTACAGATTTGGCTTATATAGAATATAACCAGGTCTCCGGGTTTCATCCGCCGAGACCGCCTGCCAAGGATGTTATCTTTAAAAGCGGCTATAGTGAAACCTTGTGATTTGCTTGCATTAAAATTCTCGGGGCTTATAACTATAATCCAGTATCCCTGCATTATCTACATCTCCTCATTGACAGGTTTAGCAGGTATTGGAATAGTACCCTATGGCAAAGCTTAATGTCAAGCCTTAGGGTGAAGCATCCGGCGGATACAGAGGGGTTGCAGAGATACAAAAAAGCCCCCGGGCACTAAATGACCCGGGGGCTTGCGGTTCGAAGCCTATCCCTTACTTAGAGGGGCTGGACGTCTGCGGCTTGCGGGCCTTTTGGTCCAGCTGTGATCTCGAACTGTACATCCTGCCCTTCGAACAGGTTCCGACGGCCTGTTCCTTGGATGGCAGAGTAGTGTACGAAGACATCCTTTCCATCTTCAGCGGCAATGAACCCATAACCCTTGGACTCACTGAACCACTTCACTTTTCCCGTGGGCATCCCGAACCTCCTTCTTCTGCAAAGCGTTAAGCAGACACCCCGAGGTTCTTCAGGAGCACTACCGCTTTTGAATACTTTCGAGTTCTGTCTTAACTACCTGCAATTATCCAGGCTTTTTTGCCTGATATTCGCAGTATAACACAGCTTTTGGTTTTTGTAAAATAAAATATTCGCTAGCTTTGTCCCTTTGCCCTGTGAATAGTCTCTTCCATCTCTGCCCGCAGATTGTCCATTTCTTCGTCCATCTGCCTGCGCATGTTCTCCATTTGCTCAAGAAGGCTCAGTATAACCTCTACTCCTGCCAGGTTCACCCCCAGCTCATGAGTAAGTCGCTGAATCTGGCGTACCCTCTCTATATCGGCATCGGAATACATCCGGTTTTTTGAACCAACGCGCTGGGGCTTGATCAATCCCATACGCTCATAAAGCCTGAGTGTTTGAGGGTGGATCTCGCAGAGCCTTGCCGCTATGCTTATCATATATACTGGCTCATGCTCGTCCCTGTGCGCCATCTGCCTCACGTCCTTTCATAACCCAGGGCAAAATACCAATCAAAAAGCCTGCCGCCAAAGCATTCTTACGGCAGAAGCATTAATTTGGTTAAGCATTAGTATTGTTGCCCTTAAGAGATTCTGCAAGTTTTTGCATCATCTCTTTTTGCCCTGGTGTTAAAGTTCTGGGCACGGTAATCCTGAGTTTTGCATATAGATCACCCTTTTCCTGCTTGCGAAGCCTGGGCATCCCCTTCCCTGCCAGCCTGAATGTCTGCCCGTTTTGCGACCCTGCAGGAATTTTCATTTTTACCTTACCCGTGAGTGTAGGCACTTCTATCTCTCCGCCAAGCGCGGCTGTTGTGAACGGCACAGCTACTTCGCGGTAAAGATCGTCACCTTTGCGCTCAAATGACGGATGCGGGACCATGCGGATGGTAAGGTAAAGATCTCCAACCGGTCCGCCGCCGGGGCCTGGATGCCCTTTTCCTGCCAGGCGTATTCTGCTGCCTTCGTTTACTCCGGCGGGGATTTTAACTTCCAGGCGTTTTGTCCCACCCCTGCCGTTGGATATGGTGAAGGCTTTTGTGGTGCCTGCAAATGCCTCCCCAAGGGTGACATCTAACTGCGCCTCTATATTTTCTCCCCGGATAGGGCCTTGCTGGCGGCCTGCTGCGCCAAATCCGCCGCCAAAGAGCATATCAAAGAAATCGCTGAATCCGCCGCCTATATCGTACCTTTGGCCGCCCATCTCCGGGCCGTAGCTTTCATACCCAAATCCTCCGCCGGCACCGGGGCCGGGGCCGTGCTGCGTCCATGGCCCGCCGCCTGTGCCAAAGGAATCGTACCGAGCGCGTTTGTCTTTGTCTGAGAGGACTTCGTACGCCTCGCTGATCTCTTTGAACTTCTCCTCGGCCTCTCTGTTGCCGGGGTTGACGTCCGGGTGGTACTTTCTGGCAAGCTTTCTGTATGCTGCCTTTATCTCTTTGTCTGCAGCATCTTTTTTGACGCCCAGTATGGCATAGTAGTCTTTGTATTTCATATATGCTCTCAAGCCGGCCCTGCGCCATCAGGTTATGATGGATAGCCAGGCAAAGCTTCTTTTGTACTGCGCTTGGTGCCTACACGTAATTTTTGTTTAAAGCCGATACTTCCGCAGCGGCGCCGCTTGGCATGGCGGGCGCCGCTGTGGGAAAGGGCCTTACTGGTTAAGCGGCGGAAGGGTGAAAGCCTACTCTACGGCTACTTCAACCTTCTTGGGCTTTACTTCCTCTGCCTTTGGGATGGTGATTTCAAGCACGCCGTCCTTGTAGGCAGCCTTTATTTCTCCGGCCTTTACAGGTACCCCCAGAGTGAATGATCGCTGGAAGTTGCCGTATGCCCGCTCTATTCTTACGTAGTCTTCTTTATGCTCTTCATCGCTGAACTTTCGCTCGCCCTTGATGGTGAGCATATCGCCGTTGAGTTCTATGTCTATGTCTTCCCTCTTCATGCCGGGAAGTTCCGCCCTGACTATAATCTTGTCGTTGTCAGAGAGTACATCTACAACCGGAACCCAGGCACGCTCGGAGACCGGCTCGCGCCGGGTTCTGCCCATAGACTCTTGAAAGAGCCTGTTTACGTTCTCCTGCAATGCCTCCAGATCTCTGAAGGGGTCCCATCTAATCATACTCATTGGTTACACCTCCATCACTTGTCTATTATCCCGCAGATGAGCGCTGCGGAAATCTGCAATATATGCTGGGGCGGGCGCATGAACCCGCCCGGATATTATTCTTCCTTGAACTCTGCGTCTATGACGCCTTCTTCCGGAGCGGCCTGCTCGGCTGTTGCACCGGCCGCTGCTTCTGCGCCTGGTGCGCCCGGCTGTCCGGCGCCCGCCTGCTTGTACATAATCTCTGAGAGCTTGTAGGATGCCTGCTGCAGAGCCTCTGTCGCCTTGCGGATTCTGTCCAAATCATCTCCGCCGAGTGCGGATTTTACTTCTGATATGGCAGATTCCACGCTGGTTTTTTCTTCTGTCGGAACCTTGTCCCCAAGATCATTGAGCAGCTTTTCTGTTTGATAGACCAGGCTGTCTGCATTGTTTCTTACTTCTGCAGTCTCCTTGGCCTTGCGGTCTTCTTCTGCATGGTGGGCGGCATCTGATACCATTTGTTCTACATCGTCTTTGCTAAGGCGGGTGGAGCCGGTTATGGTTATGCTCTGTTCCTTGCCGGTTGCCCTGTCTTTGGCAGAGACGTTTACTATGCCGTTTGCATCTATATCAAATGTTACTTCTATCTGCGGGATGCCGCGCGGCGCAGGCGGGATTCCCACCAGGTGGAAGCGGCCCAGCGTCTTGTTGGCGCTGGCCATCTCACGCTCGCCCTGGAGCACGTGCACTTCTACATCTGTCTGGCCGTCTACCGCCGTGGTAAAGACCTCGCTCTTTCTTGTGGGGATGGTGGTGTTGCGCTCTATAAGCTTGGTAAACACGCCGCCAAGGGTCTCTATTCCAAGGGAGAGCGGGGTAACGTCCAGCAGCACCACGTCTTTTACGGTTCCGGCAAGCACGCCGCCCTGGATGGCTGCGCCCACTGCCACTACTTCGTCCGGGTTTACGCCCTTGTGGGGCTCCTTGCCGCCCAGCCGCTTTACAAGCTCGTAGATGTGCGGCATTCTGGTAGAACCGCCTACAAGGATGATTTCATCAAGTTCTTTTTCGCTAATGCCGGCGTCTGAGAGCGACCTTTTGAATGCAGTTACGGTGCGCTCTGCCAGGTCTGCCGTAAGCTCTTCAAACTTTGCCCGCGTAAGGTTGACGTCAAGGTGCTTGGGCCCTTCCTGGGTGGCTGTGATGAATGGAAGGTTGATGCTTGTCTGCACTACGCTGGAGAGTTCTACTTTGGCTTTTTCAGATGCTTCTCTAAGCCTCTGCAGGGCCTGCTTATCGTTCCTAAGGTCTATGCCTTCCTGCTTTTTGAACTCATCTGCTACGTAGTCAACTACTCTCTGATCCCAGTCGTCGCCGCCAAGTTTTGTATCGCCCGCCGTGGACTTAACTTCAAAGACGCCTTCGCCTACTTCCAGAACGGAGACATCAAAGGTGCCGCCGCCCAGGTCGTAGACAAGGATGGTTTCGTTCTCTTTCTTTTCCAGCCCGTATGCAAGGGATGCCGCCGTGGGCTCGTTTATAATCCTCTGCACGTTCAGCCCGGCAATCTCTCCCGCCGTCTTGGTGGCAGTACGCTGCGCATCATTAAAGTAGGCAGGGACGGTAATTACTGCATCGGTCACTTTATCGCCAAGATAGGTCTCTGCATCTGCTTTAAGCTTTTGCAGGAGCATTGCAGATATCTCTTCCGGGGTATAGTTTTTATCGTCTATTTTAACCTTATAATCTGAGCCCATGTGACGCTTGATGGAAGAGATTGTCCTATCCGGATTGATGATGGCCTGCCGCTTTGCCGTGGCCCCAACAAGCCGCTCGCCGCTTTTTGAAAAACCTACCACGGATGGCGTAATCCTGCTGCCCTCTGCGTTTGGGATAACAACCGGTTCGCCCGCTTCCATAACGGCTACTACGGAGTTAGTGGTTCCCAAATCTATGCCAACTGTTCTTCCCATTATATGTCTACCTCCTGAAATTGTTGATACCCTTGAGTTAACATAACTAAACTATTATCTAATCTTTGCTACAGTGTACCCTTAGTACTACATGAGTATACTACTTGAGTGTGTTAGTGTCAAGTGGTTTGCATAAATTTTTTAAGGAGTTTTTTTGAGTGGATTTATGCATACCTTGGAATCCATATATCCGGCCGGTATAGTCTACCCGCAGGCGGCTCTTGATTATGCATGATACTGGAATAGATGCTGGTGTTAGCCGCCAAACTTCCGGCCTGGCACCGGTGCCTGAAAGCACGAAATTCCCATAGAGCACCAGTCTGCAAAAGAGCATCATCATATTTCCAGAAACACAGCATCATATTCCCAGATTTCTACAAGCAATCGGCGTAGAATTGTATTATAAAGCAAGTGCGGGTTTGCGCATTTTCATAAATGGCAGGGGGAAATAAATGAGATTCGTCCAGTACGTAAAGAATGCAGAAAGACCTCTTGCGGCTCCGCTTGCCGGGTTTCCGGGTGCCGCGCTAGCCCGGACTACGGTAAAAGAGAACCTGTGCAACGGAGAGATTCAGGCCAAAACACTTGCCGCGCTCCACAAATTGGTACAGTTTGATATAGTATTCCCTATGATGGATCTTACGGTGGAGGCTCAGGCATTTGGCGCCGCCATAGATTGGGAGATAGATGCGCTGCCGGCAATCACCGGTATAAAGGTAGAAACCCAGGCTCATGCAGATGCCCTCATCATCCCGGAGGTGGGCGCAGGAAACCGTCTTGGCGTCTTTGTAGAGGCGTGCAGGCTGCTTAAAAAATCCATGCCGGAGAAGATTGTATGGGCTTATGTGCTTGGGCCGTTCTCCATTGCCGGGCGGCTTATGGGCATGACGGAGATTGCCGTTAACGTAAAACTTGAACCGGAGCTTGTGCATACCGTGCTCAAAAAGACCAACGCCCTCCTCCTTAAATATACTGATGCCTTGCTTGGGGCGGGCGTAGACGGCGTTATGGTGCTGGAACCGGCAGCCGGCATGCTTGGCGTAGATGATGCCAACCAGTTCTCCAATGCCTACATAACAGATTTGGTAAATTTAATAAAACAAAAGGGCAAAACCCCGGCTTTGCACAACTGCGGACACATAATGCATCTTATAGAGAGCCTATGCGCAACCGGTATAGAAGTCCTGCACGTAGGCTCCGTAACAGACCCCGCCCAGGTTTATCCCCGCCTGCCGGAGGGCGTAGTGCTTATGGGGAACCTTGACCCAACAGAGATATTTCTCAGGGCCACGCCGGAACATACAAGAGCGGCGGCAGAGGAGCTTGCCTTAAAGATGAAGAACTGCCAAAGATTTATCATATCATCCGGCTGCGACCTGCCCCCGGAGGTATCCATACAAAACCTGGCGGCCTTTGAAGAAGCAGTACGGGGCAAACAATCATGCTGTAGCCTGTAAGCATTCTGTGGATATTCGCATCCTATCAAGTCTTGTTAGCAAGAGTTGCAAGGGCTTTGGCAGCGGCGCCTCCGCATAATTAGTTTTAGCGTATAAGGGAGATAAAAACATCCTCCAGGCCGGGGGGAATCTGCCTTATCTGCTCTACCTGTACGCCCTCCGGTGCAAGCCTCTCCAAGATTGGGCCTGTCATGGCGCGGGCATTTTGCACAACCACGTGCACCCTGTCTCCAAAGATGCCGACGTTTATTACTCCCGGCATATCAACCAGGAGCTTGCGAGCACGGCGTTCATGCGGCGTAACCAGCTCAAGGATCTCTCCGTGCATAAGGCCTCGTATGCGCTCCGGCGTATCTAAAGCTATCACCTTGCCGTTGAACATGAACCCCAGGCGGGAGCAGCGGTCGGCTTCGTCCATGTATGGCGTGCTCACCAGAATTGTCATCCCTTCTACGTTTAGGTTGTAGAGGATAGCCCAGAAATCGCGGCGGGAGACTGGGTCTACGCCCGTTGTGGGTTCGTCCAGGAGTATAAGCTCCGGCTGAGAGATAAGCGTGGCTGCAAGCGCAAGTTTCTGCTTCATCCCGCCGGAAAGGTTCTGCGCAAGACGGTTGGTAAACGGCTCCAGCCGCGAGAAGGAGAGGAGCCGATGGATGCGTTCCGGCCGCACGCCCGGCGGGACTCCGTAAAGGTCTGCATAGAAGTTCAGGTTCTCCATTACGGTAAGGCTTCCGTAAAGTCCAAAAGTCTGCGGCATGTATCCCACAAGGGGCTTTATGGATTCCGGGTCTGTTACGGCATTTTGCCCAAGAACCGTTATGCTTCCGGAAGAAGGGTACAGCACCCCCGCAAGCATGCGGAGCGTGGTGGTCTTTCCGGCGCCGTCCGGGCCCACAAGCCCAAAGACCTCTCCCCTGCGCACAGAGAAGGATACGCCGTCCACGGCGCGGCACATACCAAACGTTTTTTTAAGGTCTGCTACGGATATTGCATCATCTGGCATGGCGCTACCCGGCTACCGGTGAGAGCCTGAGCGCGGCATCGGCAGGCATCCCGGGTTTTAGCCTTCCCCCGAGGTTAGGTATGGTTATCTTAACGCCAAAGACCAGTTTTGTCCGCTGCTCCGGCGTCTGAATCTCTTTGGGCGTAAACTCTGCCTGAGATGCTATCTCTGTTACGCGCCCGCGGAAGATACGGCCCGGGTAGCTGTCTACGGTAACATCTGCCGCCTGCCCAAGGTGTATCCGCCCGTAGGAGGCCTCATCCACATAGACTCTTAGCCAGACTTCCCTTAAATCTGCAAGGGTTATAAGCGGAGTCCCCGGAGTTGCAAGCTCTCCCGGCTCCACCGCCCGCGTAATTACCGTGCCTGCTACAGGGGATTTAACAACAGTATTGTCTAGCTGCGTAACTGCCTGCGCATACGCCGCCTGCGCCTGAGACACTCCCGCCTTAAGGCGCTCCACCTCCTGCGGCCTGGGGCCTGCAACCAGCTCCTGAAGGCGGGCCTGGTTCTGCTTAAGCTGGGCGGCGGCTGCACGGTACTCCGTTCTTGCCTGCGTAAGCGCCTGCCTTTCCTGAATCTTTTGGCTGTACTGGCTCCGGGCATTTACAAGCGCTTTTCTTGCGCCTTCAAGCTGTGCCTGCGACTGGGTGACGGCCGCCCGCGCCTGCTGAATTTCTTCCGGCCGGGAGCCCGCCATAAGCTGCGACAGGCGGGAGCGGGCCTGCTGCAACTGAGCCTGCGCGCTCTCTGCAGAAGCACGCGCAGCGTCCAGCTGAGAGGCGGGTATGGCGCCTCTTGCGAAGAGTGTCTGCGCCCGGCTGTAATCCTGGTTTGCGCGGACGGCCTGTGCCTGCGCAGCATTGACCGCCGCCTGCGCCTGGTCTATCTCTTCCTTCCTGGGGCCCTGAACCGCAATCCTGTATGCTTCCTGCGACTGGCGCAGTTGGGCCTGCGCCGCGTTGTATGCGGCCTGCGCGGCATCAAGAGCGGCCTTAAGAGCGGTGCTGTTTCTGTAGTTCTCTTCTGCTATAGAAAGGGATTGCCCGGCCCCCGTCACGGCGGATTGAGCCTGCGCCACTGCCGCCCTAGCCTGCGCTATCTCCTCCGGGCGCGTGCCGGCCAGAGCCTCTGCAAGCTGGGCGCGTGCAGCCTGAAGCGCAGACCGAGCCTGGCGGACGGCATCCCCGTATTCATCCTGCCGGAGGAGCACCACGGTCTGCCCGCTGCGCACCTCATCCCCTTCCTGCACATAGACTGCGGATACCCGGGCGCTTAGTTTTGAAGAGAGCGTGACTTCCGTGGCCTCTACCATGCCGTTTAAGGTTACATAGTTTACAGGCCTGCGCGCAAGGATTATGTAGAGCACAATAACGGCAACTATCAATACCGCTAGAAGCAGGAGGATTAAAAGCCTCCGCCGCCGGATGAATCCAGCTATCCGCTCCCGCATGCCTGTTATCTCCCCTGCCATGCGCGCTCCTTGATTTATATTAGATGGGACATGCTATGCGTCCAAGGGCGCGCTGCAGCCTTGCCCAGACTATATTGTAGTTATACCTGGCCTGGTTCAGGTTTGCGCGGGCCTGCGCCAGTTGAGCCAGCGCATCCGCAAGTTCTGTGGCCGTGCCCACCCCCGCCTGATACCTTACTGTGGCTACATCATAGGCCTCTTCAGCCTGGCGCAGGGTGGTCTCTGCAGTATCCATGGTGCGCTGTGAGGTTACAAGGTTCAGGTATGATTGCCTTACATCCTGCTCCACGCCCTGAGTAACATCCTCCAGGTTTGCCCGGGCCTCTTCTGTGCGGGCCTGCGCGGCAGATACATCTGCCTGCGTTCTGCCGCCGTTAAAAAGATTTAACGCGGCGGTGGCAGATATTATCCATCCGCTGTTTTGAAAAGGGTTCTGGGTTGACACAATATTGTAGGAGGCGGCAATAGATAGCGTGGGGAGTCCTTCTGCGCGTGCTATGTTAATCCCCGACTCTTGGGCGGCTGCCTGGGCGCGGGCGGCAAGCACCTCTCCGCGCCCGTGCCTTGCTGCTGCCACCAAATCCGGCAAGGGTTCTGCCGGAAGAGGCGCCAGGCCGGGGTCTATAATAGTCCATCTCCTGCTTTGCGGCACACCCATTGCACGGTTTAAGGCAACAAAAGCTGTCTCCACGCTGTTCCTTGCTTCAAGGAGGGATTGTTCAGCCTGGGAGACCTGCGTCTCTGCCCGCAGAACGTCAAACCGTGCAGATACGCCGGCCTCAAACCGTGTGTTTGCATCCCTAAGCTGGGACTGTGCCGCAGAAAGGTTCCGCTCCTGTGCGGTTACGTTGGCCTGCGCAAGAAGGACGTTGTAGAACGCCTGCCTTACCTGCAGGGCGGTATCTGCCTCTGCGCTCCCAAGCTGGGCGACGGCCGCATCATAGAGCGCCTCTGCCTGAGAGATAAGCGCCGGTAACCGACCGCCGGTATAGATGTACTGGCGAGCGTTTATGCTTGTTACCGTGCTGTCTGAAACTCCAACGGTTATAGTCTGCGGTGTGCCGGGGATTTGAATGGATGCCGGGGCGCTCTCATGCGTATACTGCGCCTGAACATCTACCTGGGGAAACAGGTCCGCCCGGGCGCTGCCTATATCTGCACGGGCCGCCAATGCCCTTCTTCTGGCGGCATCAAGCAACGGGTTGCCGGATACGGCGGTGCGTATTGCATCTGCAACAGTGAGCCGCGGGCATTCCTGGGCCGCAGCCGGGAACAGTATAAGGCACAGGATTGTAATAAACAGGGCAGATTTACAACCTCTCATGCTCTCCACCGGTTATCGGTTGCCAGGGAAGACAACCGGAATAGACACTTCGCCTATTCCTTGTTTACCATCAAGGGGCAGGAGAGTAAACTACATAAGAGATTACATCGCCCACTATCTTCAGGGATTTTGCGCTGCATTTATCCGGGGTATCGCTAAGGGTATGCCAGTAGGCGTAGTCAAAATCTATTACATCTGCGCATGGGAGCCCGGCCTGGATAAGCGGAAGATGATCGTCCATAACGGCGTATTTTACTTCATCCGGGAAGTACTCCCCAAAACCCCGGGCCTTTGCGGCAGCCCATATTCTATCCACTACGGATTTTGCAAACTGGTTGGAGTAACCTTCCCTGTTGATATTTAAGTCCTTATCGCCCACCATATCAAGCAGAATCCCAAACTTGCAGCTGCCAAAATCTTTTAACCGAGCGGCAAAGTAGCGCGAACCCAGGTACATTTGGTCTGAGGTATAGCCAAAATCTTCTCCGTCAAAGAGCACTATTGTAACCGGCACGGGCGGAGGGCTTTCATGGAAGATGCGGGCCAGCTCTAAAAGCACCGCCACGCCGGACGCGCCATCGTTTGCACCTGTAATGGGGAGCTTCCGCCTGGCCGGGTCTACTTCCTGATCCGCCATGGGACGGGTATCCCAGTGTGCGGCAAGCAGGATTCCGGGTTTTGCGGTATCTCCAAAGCGGGCGATTATGTTCCACATATCATACGTCTTTTTTGCGCTTGCATGCGTAAACGCCTGGGCCTCTACAGCGTTTGAATACTGTTTAAGTTCAGATATAAGGTAATCCCTGGTCTTTTTGTGGGCCTCCGTGCCGGGAGGGCGCGGGCCAAAGCTGCACTGCTTCTCCAGTATGGAATAAGCCCTTTCACCGTTAAAGGCGGGAGGGGCGCCCAGGGCCAGGCACCCGGAGACAAGGATGCCGGTTAAAAGGAGCATTAGCGTTATAAGAATGGCTGCCGGCTTCCTTTGCAAAGGCATTGTACTAAGCCTCCGCCCCGGCGTCTTTGCCGGATTCCTTGAGCACTCTTGCAATGCGGTGGGCATACCCGGAGAGCACGCCCGATACAAGGGAGATAAGCAGAAGTTGTATGCCTGCAGTAGAGATTTTAGCAAGGAAGTAATATGAGAACGCGCCGCCGTAACCCGCCACAACGGCCCAGACTGCGGCAACCGCAAGCCACCACTTATCTGAAAACCGCAACACAAGGGCATTACCAACGGCAAAGGTTAGCAGGATAAGGTCCAGAAGGGCGTAGTCCAGACGCGTTTCATGGGGTTTCAGCGCCTCTGGGATGAGAGCGCCCAGAAAGAGCACTGTTGCAACTGCAGCAAAGAATGAGAAGGACCTTTTTGTGTTCAATAAAAACTCCTGGAAATTATGATTTTAAGCTTCGGCAGCGGCGCTTCGCTCTGCGACCGAAGTATCGTCCCCGGGGGTTGATACACCTTGCTTCGGCAGCGGCGCTTCACTCTGCGACCGAAGTATCGTCCCCGGGGGTTGATACACCTTGCTTCGGCAGCGACGCCTCCGGCTCATGGGCCGAAGCATCCCTCCCAGACCTGCCAACAACAGAGAGATGAGGCACTACCAAAAACCAGACCGGCCAGCCATCTGCATCCGTCCGGCGTTAGAGTCGAAGGATTCTGTTCTGGCTTCGGTAATCTATTGTGCTGCGGCCGGAGAGAAATTTGGTTACGGCCTGCGCAATGGCCTGCCCGTTTGCCGCAGATTTTAAGGGCCCTCCCCAAACCGTGAAGTAACCATAATCCCCATTTGCAAGAGCAGCGGTCATGGCCACCTTGTACCGCTTGCTGCCGGAAACCGCCTCGCCGGCCACGGAAACAGCGGAGACTCGGGATGAACCCCTGGGAGTAAACTCAAACGAAATACCGGAGACCTGCAAAAACCCAAGGTTTCTCTGCGGGCTTATAGAGACGCTCCGCTCCAGGGCTTTTACAATCTGGCTGCCGGTAATCTCAACTACTATAATAGGGTCGTCCCGGTACTGCAGAGCCTGAAGAACGTCTGCGCTCTCTACTTTGCCGGATGCAATATTTATTTCTCTAAGGCCGCCTCCGGGTACAAGCGCCGCCTGCGCGCCGTAGGCCTCACGCACAGAATCCGCCACAAGATCGCCAAGCGATGTCTCTTGCACCAGAGAACCCGCGCTTGAAAGCGGCCCCCTGGATTCCACCGCCGACGCCGGCATACTAAAACCGGCAAGAAGAACCGTTGCAAGAAGAATAAAAATTCGGCACCTCAAGTTGTCACCCTCCCGGAGTCCTCTACTCCGTACTGTGCGATACGTACCATTCCAGATATGCCTGAATAAACAGGTCTATTTCGCCATCCATAACGGCTATTATGTTTCCGGTTTCTGCGTTTGTACGGTGGTCTTTTACCAGTGTATACGGCTGAAACACGTAAGAACGTATCTGGTTGCCCCACTCTATTCTGTGCTGCTCTCCCCTTAATGCGGCCAGTTCTTCTTCCTTTTTCTGGCGGTCTAGCTCCATAAGCCTGGCCTTGAGCACCCTCATGGCCACTTCCCGGTTCTGGTGCTGGGAACGTTCGTTTTGGCAGCTTACTACTATGCCCGTGGGGATGTGGGTCAGGCGCACGGCGGAATCCGTTTTGTTTACGTGCTGCCCGCCTGCGCTGCTGGCCCTGTATGTATCTATACGCAAATCGTCAGGGTTTACCTCAATCTCATCCGCTTCTGTAAGCTCCGGGACAATGTCTACAGATGCAAATGACGTATGCCTGCGCTTGTTGGAATCAAACGGGGAGATGCGCACAAGGCGGTGAACCCCACGTTCTGATTTAAGGTACCCGTAGGCGTTTGCTCCTCTTATTATTACGGTAACGTTTTTAAACCCGGCAACATCTCCTTCAACGGAGTCTATAATCTCTGCTTCAAAGCCCTTGCGCTCTGCCCAGCGCAGGTACATGCGGAGGAGTATGGATACCCAATCGCATGATTCCGTGCCGCCTGCGCCGGAGTTGATCTCCATAATGGCATTTGCGCCGTCGTGCGGGCCGGAGAGGAGGGTAACAAGCTCAAGGTTTTTGAGCGCCTCCCGCGCCTCTGCAAGGTCTTTTGTGATTTCGGCCTCATAGGATTCGGCGTTTTCATCCTCTGCGGCAAGGTCTATGTAAACAAGCAGGTCTTCCAGCTTCTTTTCCAGGTCTATCCACGGCTGCACG
>CALNCU010000284.1 GCA_937875395.1 uncultured Armatimonadota bacterium
CGTAAGCTTCTTATGGAAATTATACACAACATCGTTGTCTACCCGGATAAGCTTATTATTAGAACACTACTATCCCTTGGAGATATTACAATTCCCACGCTCATGTTTGAGAAAAAAGAATGCCCGAAACCAGCAAAAACCAGTTCCAGGCATTCCCTTAGCCGTGGTACCCCCGACAGGACTCGAACCTGTGCCTCAGGCTCCGGAGGCCCGCACTCTATCCGCTGAGCTACGGGGGCGCAATACCAACTCACAAATGATACCAGAATTCAGGGGGATATGTCAACGCGGAGAGGTACCCGGGCGGGCGGTTTTAAGGCATTTTAGACGGCGTTCAAACTCTTCCCTGGGGAGCATCACCCGCCGGCCGCATTTTATGCACTTTAGGCCAATATCTGCGCCCACTCTTACAACACTCCATTCCAGCCCTCCGCACGGATGAGCCTTACGCATCTCGGCAATCTGCCCTACGGATACCTCTACCGGCATGTGGAAGAACACCTCTCTCTTAAGAAACTGACCAGCGCCTGCATATCTTCCGGCATGGGTGCAGTAAATGAGAGCCGCTCGCCCGTCCGCGGATGGTTGAATGAAAGAGAAAACGCATGAAGCGCCTGCCCGTGCAAATTATCTATAAGCTGGTTTACACGGCCCATAAGCTCCTTGCCGCCAAAGTTCAGCCGCCGCTCGCCGGAATAGACAGGATCGCCCACCACAGGATGACCGGCATAGGCAGCGTGCACCCTTACCTGGTGCGTGCGTCCGGTCTGCAACTTGGCGCAAAGAAGCGACATAATATCGTACCGCTCCAGCACGCAAAGCTCTGTCACAGCCTCTCTGCTATGGCGCATAGCGGTCTCTATTACGGCCATCTTCTTTCTGTCTAACGGGTGCCTGCCTATGGGCGCATCCACCACGGCCCGTTCAAACTTGGGGTTTCCCCATACAAGCGCAAGGTACTGCCGCTCCGCCGATCTGGATTGAATCTGTTTCTGAAGGGCATGGTGGGCGGCATCGTTCTTTGCAACCATTATTAGGCCGGATGTATCCTTATCCAGACGGTGCACTATGCCCGGACGCTCTACCCCACCCACTGCGGAGAGCCCCTTGCAGTGCGCAATAAGCGCATTTACCAGCGTGCCGGAGGGAGAACCGGGGGCGGGATGCACCACCATCCCCTTGGGCTTGTTTATAACAAGAATATCTTCATCTTCATAGACTATATCAAGCGAAATTTCTTCCGGCAGCAGATCCGTCGGTTTTGCCTTAGGGAGCGTATACTCTATATCTTCACCGGGAGAGAGCTTGTATGAGGAGCGAACCGCCTGTCCACCAACAGAGACGCATCCATCCAGTATAAGGCGTTGGGCGGCAGACCGGCTAAGCTCCGGCACATGAAGGGCAAGGTACGCGTCCAGGCGGGCGCCGCTATCTTCCTGAGAAACAATAATATGCGTCACCGTTTATCCCCCGCCACCCGCCGGCGATTGACCCAAAGCACGGCAAGGCTTGCGGCAAGCACCACAAGGCTTACTATCTGCGCCTGAGTTAAACCGGCAAAGGCCACATCTGCGGTAACGCCCTTGCGCAAAAACTCGTTCAGGAACCGGTAGATGCTGTATAGAGCCAGGTAGCTTGTAAAGACCTCTCCGGTAAACCGGCGGCGGCGCTCCACCACGGTAAGCAGCCCAAATATTGCAAAGCTTGCCGCCATGGCATAAATTTGCGTGGGATGGGATGGTGCTGTGGTTGCAAACCCTCCATCTATATGAAACTGCACCGCCCACGGCAGGCTGGCGGGTATGCCGTAGCAGCATCCGTTAAGGAAGCATCCTACGCGGGTTATGCCGTACGCTATGGCAAGCCCCGGCGCGCAAAGATCAAGCATAGAAAGAAAATCTATCCGTTTGATGCGCGTATAGATATACGCTGCCCCCACGGCGCCCGCAAGCCCTCCGTGGAATGAGAGCCCGCGCACCCCTCCCCCTGGCGAAAAGATTCCCTGCCACAGCCCAAGCACGCCGGAAGAATCCTTTAAATAGATGGGAAGGTTCAGCAGGATAGATGCCAGATGCGCGCACACAATGCCGGAGAGGATACCGTACAAGACTACATCTACTACACTCTCCGCCTTAATCTTTGTACCCCTGGCCGCCCGGACGGTGCGGTACAGCCCCGCCATCATGCCCAGCCAGAGCATAAATCCATAAGCCCGTATGGGAACCGGGCCTAATTGAAAGAGAATGGAACGCAAAGTCTATCCCTTCACAGAAGTTGTATCTTCCGTCTCGCCGGAAGCATGGGTTTCGCAAAACAGTATATGGTAGCAGAGGAAGAATATACCTGCGGTTATGGCTATATCTGCAATGTTAAACACCGGCCATACGCGGAAATCTATAAAATCTATAACTCTTCCCAGCCTAACACGATCTATAAGGTTACCGGCAGCCCCGCCCATAAGCAGGGCAAGTGATGTTCCCAGCAGCCCGGTCATACCCTTTTGCAGCCTGGTCACAAAGAGAAGGGCGATTATAACAACCGCCGAACCTATGGCAAGCAGGCCGGTCCACGGCTGAAACAGGCTGAATGCCCCGCCGGTGTTGTATAGAGCGGTAAGGTAGAATACCCCCCGGATAACCGGCACGGATTCTCCAAACGGCAGGCTGATCTGCACAAAAAACTTGCAGGCCTGATCCAGCGCAACTACCAAAACGGCTAAAAGATATAGGTATCTTGTCTTCAACTGCTCTCTATTATATCCTGGCAGTCCACACAGTAGATGGCATGCGGGATTGCATTCAGCCTTTCCGTTGAAATCTCGCGCCCGCAGCGGTCGCAGGTGCCGTAAGTACCCCTATCAATCTTATCAAGGGCTTTCTCTATTCGTCCTATAATATCCCTAAAGTTATCCCTTACGGCCAGGTCTCTTGCTTTTATAAACGTCTCCGTACCCATATCTGCCGGGTGGTTATCATAATTGGCAAGTTCATACTGGCCGGGCGTATCCGCATCGCTTATATCGTTCTCCACATCATCCAGATTAGCAAGGATTCTCTCCCGCTCTTCAACCAGGAGCCTCCGGTATTTCTCTAAATTAATGCTCGACATTTTGATTCCTCCATCTCGGCGGATTCAGTCTACATTACAGGGTTAAGAGATACTGGCTAAAGTTTAAATAGATCCGCTTTGCGTTGCATAACAAGTATACTGCCTGCAACGCATTAGCGCAACGCGCAGGGCTTACATGCCCAGCCTTTGCATAAAATCTGCCAGCGCATCCTTCCAGTGCCTTAAATCTACTCTCCCCTGGAGTTCCAGCGAGTAGTGGCGGAGCACACTGTACTTGGGCCTTTTTGTGGGGCTGGGCCAATCCTTGGTGCTTATAGCACTGATCTCTGCATCTTTTATACCCGCAAGCGACAGAGTTTCACAAGCAAAGTCGTACCATGTGCAGGAACCGCTGTTTGTGAGGTGGTAAGTGCCGTAGAGCGGGCTTGTCATAATATCTTTAATAGCGCCCGCCAGATCCCGGGTATATGTGGGAGAACCCGTCTGATCTGCCACAACGGTGAGCTTTTTCTTTTGGCGGGCGGCATTAATGATAGAGAGCGGAAAATTCTTGCCGTGCGCCCCGTACAGCCAGGCCGTGCGAGCTATATAGTGGCGGCGGCAGAGCGCCCTTACGTGCTGCTCCCCGGCATATTTGGATGCCCCGTACCGGCTGATGGGATTTGGCGAATCGTACTCCGTGTATGGCTCCCCCTTCTCCCCGTCAAAAACAAAATCCGTGCTCACGTATACAAGAGCCGCGTCTGCAAGGTTGCAGGCAGCAGCAACATTCCATGTGCCAAGCGCATTAAGTTTGAAAGCCTTGTCCGGGCACCGCTCGCAGCCGTCTACATCCGTATAGGCAGCGCAATGAACAACTACATCCGGGCGATGTTCCAGTATTACATCCGAACATTCCTTTGTATCTGTAATATCCAGGTGGAGCGCATTGCCCGTAACATCGGTAGGAATAACCTGGTCGCGATCGCTTAAAATCTCTACAAGGTCCGTGCCAAGCATCCCGTTAGCGCCGGTTACAAGTACCTTCAAGCTTTCTTCCTCCAGAATTGTATTTCAGTCCCCTACTCTCTGCCCGGATTTGCGTCTGCGGCAGCATCGGGAAGCATATTAATGCTCTTTTGCACACCGGCAATCCGGCAGGCCCCGTCAAGAGCCTTATCCGACGCTTTAAGCTCATCATCAACTTCAGGCTGATATGCAGACCTCACCGCACCAGCCGCCGCAACATTGCCTCGGTCGAGCTCCTGGTATGCCCGCTGCAAAGACCACAGGCTCCTTGCAAGCGCCTTGTCATATGCCGCGGAAAATTCTTCATATCCAATGGGAGGCTTAACGGTTTTATAGTAATCTCCAAGCTGCCTGCTCCTGCGGGTAAAGGAGTTGTATGCCGCCGACAACTGCTTTTTAAAGGCATCCGGCATGATTCCGCCGCTGGAGGATTGCGCCGCACGCACCCTATCCTCCACCTGAAGAAGCTCTGCATACAAAGTGCGCCTGTACTCCTCTATTTTTTGCACCTTGGCTATATAATCTGTCGCCGCCGGTAAAGGCGCAGGCGTACTCTGAGTTGAAGGCGTATGAATGGGCGGCGTGCCGGATGATGTCTGTGAGGAGGATGCATCATCCCCCTCCGGCATCACCGGAGGCTCAACCTGCGGCATCCCAACCGGAGAGGGCCCGGCAGGCATATGGGCTGCCTGCTGTCTTCCCCCAACTAAAACAACCATAATGGCCGCCAACACGCAAACCACCCCAAAGGCGGCAGGCAGCCAGCGATACCCTAAAAAGCGGTGTAAAGGCTGTGTCTTTGAGGTTGCGGCATCTACCGGATTGCCGCATAAAAGGCAAAACCGGGATTCCGGCGGAAGCTCTCTCCCGCATGCGCTGCATCTTAATTCCATTCAACCCACCAAAACAGAATGCCCGTCTATGACCTTCTGATAGTTACAAGGGAGTTCAAAAAGAGCGGCTTATATATGCTGTCCACAGCAACGCCCCTGCGACCCACGGATGAATGAATAAAATATCCGTTCCCTATGTATATACCGGTATGATCTACGCTGCCGCCCTTGCATGCAAAGTATAGCCTGTCTCCGGGCCTTAAATCTTTACCGTTTACGGCGGATCCCACACCGGCCTGTTCGCGGGCCACCCTTGGCAAATTTATTCCGTGAGCAGCAAAAACTGCTTTCACAAAGCCGGAACAGTCCAACCCTCCAGAAGAGTATCCTCCCCACTTGTACGGTATACCCAAATACTTGAGGGCGGCATTTACTATGCTGCCGCCTAATCCACCATCGCTCATGGGCACGCCGCGGGCGCTGTAATTAAGCAGGGTTACATCAGATTTCTTAACCCAGCCGGTGCTGGAATCAACCATAAGCACACCATACCAGCCCCCTGACTGGCCAATAACTGCCAGGTATGTCTCTTTAGGGCAGCTGAAAAGAAGCGGCCCGCGAGAACTGGGAACGGAACGGATGCGCGCACTTGCAGATTTAACCACCCCCACCCTGCCTATGGAGACCTCCCTGGTTTGCGAACTCTTGGATTTACGGACGCTTGCCACGTACTGGGACTGGGTAGAGGCGCTGGTGCGGGCAGTCTCTTGCTGTACGCCGGGGTTTGATTCCGCCGCAGCATATCCGGCGGAGGGTTCAAGGCTTATTGTAAGATCGCCATCTGCATGCGCAACCAGGCCGGAACATATAACCATTGCGGCAATTACAAATGGAACAATCCAAACGCCAAAGCAGATTCTTTGAAAACAGCTCTTCATAGCACTAATCCTATAGAAGAAAAGTGTAGCGAGGCAAGCTTAGATATTGCTGTATTATAGCATTCAATGCAAAAGCGTACAAGGCTTCTGCGCATGGCGGCTAAAACACAAAAGGCCGCAGCAGCAGGGCTGGAAAGATACCACCCTCTGCTGCCGCGACCTGTAAGCCGCCTTAAGGTAATATATACCGGACTGAACCGGCGTATGGGAACCCCAAACTTAACGCTTGGAGAACTGGAATCCCCGGCGTGCCCGCTTGCGACCGTACTTCTTCCGCTCTTTTACGCGCGGGTCGCGGGTAAGACACCCAAGCTTACGCAGAATGGGGCGATAATCTTCGCCTGCCTCGGTAAGCGCCTTAGAGATACCATGCCGTACTGCACCTGCCTGGCCGGCAATCCCTCCGCCGAGCACGGTTGCTGCCACGTTGAACTGTCCAACTACATCAGCCAGTTCCAGGGGCTGGTTAATCATCATCACCAGTGTCTTCCGGCCAAGATACTCCTCTGCCGGCCTGTTGTTGATTGTAATCTCACCAGCGCCCGGGGTCAGCCAAACCTTGGCGGTGGCGTTCTTCCGGTGGCCTGTAGCGTAAAATCTGACCTGCTCTGCCAAAACGGTATATCCTCCTACTAGATCTTAAACTCTTCCGGGTTCTGTGCCTCATGGGGATGCTCTGCGCCCTTGTATACTTTGAGCTTCTTCAGCATATTTGCCCCCAGCGTGTTATGGGGAAGCATACCCTTTACCGTACGGGTAACAAGCGCCTCGGGCCTTTCCTCAAGGAGCTTTCCATATGTGGTAGACTTTATTCCGCCGGGATACATGGTATGCCAGTAAATCTTCTGTTCCGGCTTGCCTGCGCCGGTAAGAACTACCTTATCGGCATTTACAATTATAACGTAATCGCCCGTATCTACATGCGGCGTGAAGATAGGCTTGTGCTTGCCACGCAAAATTTTGGCTACCTGCGAGGCGAGCCGGCCTAGCGCCATCCCGTCCGCATCAACCACATACCACTTCCGTGTGATATCCTTTGGCTTCGCCGTATAAGTTCCCATCTAAGTTCGTCTCCCTTTAGTATTCAACACTTGTAAGGTAGAGCCCATGCGGCGGCGCAAACATGCGTACCGCCTGGCGGTCTTTGGCATTAATAATTGCCGCTACTTCTTCCGGGCCGCGCCGGCCCAGACCGGCCTCTACCAGCGTGCCTGCCATTGCACGCACCATACCCCGCAGGAACGCCGTTCCCCTTATAAAGAAGATTACCTTATCCCCACGGCGCCTAATTTTAAGGCTGAACACTTTTCTTATTGTGTTAGCCCCTTCTATACTTGGCATCCCGAACGATGCAAAATCACGGGTTCCCGTCATTTCATCAGCTGCCAAAAGCATGGCCTGGTCATCCAGGCGGCCCATCACATGCCATACGTACCTGGCAAGAAGGGCGGACGGCAATTCCCGATTCATGATTACATAAGTATAGGTTCTAGCCTTTGCAGAGTACCTTGCATGGAACCCATCCGGGGCCGGCTCTGCACTCATTAGCTTTACATCGGGCGGCAGGTATCCATTAACCGCCGGAACTATCCGGTCTGCAGGGAACCCATCCGGGGCCGTAAAACTTACAACCTGGCCCTTTGCATGCACTCCGGCATCCGTTCGCCCGGCGCCATCGGTATGTACGCACGTGGCTTGAAAGACTCTTGCAAGAGAATGCTCAAGTTCCCCCTGAACCGTGCGCACCGATGGCTGTTTTTGGAACCCGCAAAAATCTGTGCCGTCGTATTCTACAATTGCCTTTATTAGAGGCACTGTAATCTACCTCAATCGGCAGAGAGTTCCAGCTTTACAACAGGTGCTGCATC
>CALNCU010000285.1 GCA_937875395.1 uncultured Armatimonadota bacterium
GCGCTCAATGGTTCTGGTCCCACCCGTGGCTGTGGCAATGGTTGACGATGTAATACCTTCCTGAAAAACTCTTTGCAATGGAGCCAGTTTTTTATCCAGTTTCTCCACAGCTTTTTCAGCTTCCTCGATTTGCTTAGTAAGCTGTATTTTGGCGGCCTCTTTTTGCGCTTCGCTAAACTCCCTTACTTTCCCGATGTTCACATCCAAAGCACGGCCATACTCGTCAAACTCGGTTACAACTCCGGGGACTGACTTTGAAAGGGCCTCCATTACAGTATTAAGGCGGTCGTTTTCATCCGTCGTCCTTTCGGTATTCTCTCGCAGGGTTTCATATTCGCTCGCAAGGCGTTGAACCTCTTTGCCTGAATCTGAGAACTTGGAAACAGACTCGTTCAGGTCTGCAATAACGTCCTGAGCCGACTTTGTTTTGTTGGCGAACAGGGTAATAGCAGCAACCAGCGCGGCAACTCCGGCAGCGGCCAGCCCCAAGGGATTCATCTTTGTGGCAAGGTTAAAGGCCAGCTGTGCATCTTTGGCCGTTTTTATCCCCTTAGCAAGGCTGAACCATGCAGATATGGCCCCAGATATGTTTCGGGCTTTCTCTGCCATGTGCAAGAGTACAACAGCCCCCTTATACGCCCCATAAGTAACTACGATAGCTTTGAGTACATCCAAAACAGTTTCGTAGTTTTCGACTAATGAATTAAGGCCATCAATGCCTGCATATAGAATACCTTCGTTAGATTCTCCAACCTTATTAAGCATCTGATCCCATGAATCCCCCAGATTAGAAAGTCTTCCGGTAAGGGAAGCACTTTGCTTTTCCATCAGATTATAGAACATTCCGCCCTCATCAGACAGGTTGCTAATTACGGCCTTAAGATCGCTGAAACCTACCTTCCCCTTCGCCACAAGATCGGAGACTTCGCTCTCTGCTACATCCATATGCTTGGCCAGCTCTGCAACAATTGGGACTCCCGCGTTCATGAATTGCAGCATCTCCTGACCCATCAACCGGCCTTTAGCCCGAACATCACCATAAGCTTTTATTAATTGCGATAGCGGAACAGACAGCCCCGCAGATATATCTCCTAATTGACGTAGGCTATTCATAACTTCATCCACCGGCTCCTGAACAGCAAGTAGTTGCTTGGCGCCCTGCCCCACTTCGGCCAATGAAAAGGGCGTTTTTGCGGCCATTTCTATAACATCAGACATCAATTGATCTGCACGCGCCTTATTGCCTATAATAGACTCCATGGCGATTTCCAATTGCTGAAACTCACCCCGCACCTGTATCATTTGGTCAACAAACCCTTTGGCCGCTGTGATAGAGAAATACCCGGCCATTGCGGCACCTATCCGCTTAAATGTCGCGTCCATTTCGGCGCCCTGCTGTTTGGCTTGCTGCGTAAACCCGTTGAGACGGTTGTTTACATAGATCGGAAGAGCACACGTCTGAACTCCAGTCACGGCTAC
>CALNCU010000286.1 GCA_937875395.1 uncultured Armatimonadota bacterium
CTGTTTGTTCCTCCCGCCCGTTTGGAGCCTTTTACTTAAGGCTCTCTCCTATGGTGCTGCAGACCAGTTTGCCGTGCTTAACGCCTTTTGTGCTTATAAGATGATCTGCCACCGCCCGCACTTTTGGGGCGCTGCCTTTTATAACTATAACCTCAAGGCAGTTATGCTCATCAAGGTGCACGTGCGTGGTGCAGATTACCATGTTGTGAAACTCGTGCTGAAGTTCCGTGAGGGCATTTGAGAGTTCGCGCGTGTGGTGATTGTAGACAATGGTTACCGTGCCTACAACAACGCCGGCCTCAGATTGCCATTCACCTTCCACCAGGTAGTCCCGCATAATATCTCTTATTGCCTCTGATCTTGTGCTGTAGCCCTTCTTCTTTATCTCCCTGTCAAACAAGCTTACAAGCTCTTCCGGCAGAGACACGCCAAACCTTGTGATATTTGCCATTGGTAACACCTCTTGCGAAATAGTAACACCATTTGCTTTTGAAGTCAAGCTGTATGCTTCGGGTGCAATATTTACAAAAATCAACTATATTGGGTATCAGCTTAAATGATATTTTAAAATCCGCTGGGGGAAGAAATATGTCTCTTACGGAAAACCTGCCGCTACATAAGGGGATACTCTATGAAAAACTTGCAGATAACCGCGCAAAATGCGGCGTCTGCCAGCGTAGATGCGTAATTGCGCCGGATAAAATGGGAATCTGCCTCACCCGCATAAACCGCGGAGGAGATATCTTCTCTACCATCTACGGCGTGGTCTCCGGGATGGCCGCAGATCCAATAGAGAAGAAACCCGTCTCCCACTGGCTGCCGGGGAGCAAGTGCTTCTCCCTTGGCAGTTTTGGATGCAACTTCAGGTGCGTGTTCTGCCAGAACTGGGAGATATCCCGGCCGTGGCGGGGCATAGGGTTTCGCCGGAAGAGGCCGTGCGTCTTGCCCGGCAGTATAACTGCAAGAGCATCTCCTGGACTTACAACGAACCCGCCATCTGGCTTGAATACACCCTGGATTGCGCGCGCCTTGCAAAGGAGGCGGGGCTGGGCACGGTTTACGTAACAAACGGATACATCACCCCGGAAGGCCTGGATATTATGGGCCCCCACCTGGATGTTTACCGGGTTGATATAAAAAGCTTTGATGACAGCTTCTACCAGAAACTCATAAAAGTGCCCTCCGTAGAAGGCGTGCTGAACACCACAAAACGCGCAAAAGATAAGTGGGGGATGCACATTGAGACGGTTACAAACATCATCCCCGGCTGGAATGATTCCCCGGAAAACCTGCGGGCCATAGCCCGTTGGATAAAAGAGAATCTGGGATCGCTCACCCCCTGGCACGTAACCCGTTTCTTTCCATGCGCAGAACTTACGGATGTCCCACCAACCCCGCTTGCAACCCTGGAGTCGGCAAGGAGAACAGGCCTTGAGGAGGGACTTAAATTTGTATACGTGGGAAACGTGGCGGCGGATGCAGACCCAAACACCTACTGCCCCGCCTGCAAGACACGTGCAATTGCGCGGTTTGGGTATAACTCCCGCATAGAGGCCGTAACAGAGGACGGCCAGTGCGCCAATTGCGGGGAGAACCTGGGGATAGTAGTAGAGAGGGAGCAGAAATGATTTTTACAGACCGTGCAGATGCGGGGATAAAGCTTGCAGACAAGCTGAAAGAATACAAATCCCCCAATACAATTGTGCTTGCCATACCCAGAGGCGGGGTTGTGGTAGGCTTTGAAGTGGCACGCGCGCTTGATGCTCCCCTTGACCTGGTTATCCCAAGAAAGATAGGCGCTCCGGCAGAGCCGGAACTTGCAATAGGCGCCGTTGCCGGCAGCGGGGAGGTGCGCGTGCTGGATTCCAACCTTGTCCGCTACCTTGGAGTTTCGCAAAGTTACATAGATGAAGAGGTAGAGCGGCAGGTAAAAGAGATAGAAAGGCGCTCCCGCCTCTACAGGGGAGATAAGCCGCTCCCGGATGTATCGCAAAAGACGGTAATAGTGGTTGATGATGGAATAGCCACCGGTTCAACCATGATGGCTGCCGTGCGGTGGCTTAAGACCCGCCATCCAAAGAAGCTTGTACTTGCCGTCCCAGTAGCCCCGCCGGAGACGGTTCAAAAGTTTATCCCGGAAGTAGATGAAATAGTAGTGCTTGAAACCCCGCAGGATTTCTTTGCTGTGGGCGCCTGGTACCGCAACTTTGAGCAGACTACGGATGATGAAGTTGCAAACCTTCTTAAGCGGGCATGGAGTGGTTACCGCTCATAACTCTGGCATGCCCCTGCTGCTGTCAGAGTTTGGCATTAGCAGCCTCCGGGTAAGAGTCGCGTGAGGCATCCGGCATGCCGGACGGCCCAAATTGCTGTCTCTTAAGGCAGCGTGCACTCCAAAGCCGGGAGGTTTGTATGCTGGTGCAGAATTTGCTTAGGGAAGATGCGCCGCTTGCCCCCAACGAATGGAACAGTATAGATCAGGCTGTTGTAAATACGGCAAAAGAGCGGCTTGTATGCAGGCGGTTTATATCTGTCTTTGGGCCGCTTGGGGCGGGAGTGCAGGCCATCTGCCAGGATATATTCGCCGGGGTAGACGCCGGGCAGATGAGCCTGCTGGGCGAAGAAGATATACACCCCGTGCATGCAGAGACTAGAAGCTTCAAGCCCATCCCCATAATCTACAAAGACTTTGTTATCCACTGGCGTGATATA
>CALNCU010000287.1 GCA_937875395.1 uncultured Armatimonadota bacterium
AAAGCCGGCGTGCATGTTGATGCCATAATGAAGCAGCCCCGCACCTATGAGCATATTGTGCCGGAGGAAGTAGGGAACAAGCGCCGCGTGTTAATCTCTGAGCTTGCCGGCGCAAGCAGCATAGTTCTTAAGGCAAAACGGTATGGGGTAGACCTTACAAAGAAATCCCCGGAGACCCGTGAAATATTAAGCCAGATTGCAGAGATGGAGAACAGGGGATTCTCTTTTGAAGGAGCAGAGGCCTCCTTTGAGCTGCTTCTGGAGAAATCCATGGGCACCTACAGAAAGCTCTTTGACCTTAAAAGTTTCAGGGTTATAGTAGAACAGCGGGGCACAGACCCGGAACCCACATCAGAGGCCACCCTTAGGCTGGTTGTAGACGGCACAGAGATGCTTACCGTTGCAGAGGGCGACGGCCCTGTGCATGCGCTGGATAATGCGTTAAGACAGTGCCTGGAGAAGTTCTATCCAAAAGAGCTGAACCATATAAAGCTTACAGACTACAAGGTTCGCGTGCTGAGCGCTGCAGATGGTACCGCGGCCATGGTGCGCACGGTTGTAGAATCTACAGACGGCACATCATCCTGGTCTACAGTGGGCGTATCAGAGAATATCATAGAAGCAAGCTGGCATGCGCTGGTTGACAGTGTAGAGTACGGGCTGCTAAAATTGATGCGTAAAGATGCAGGCAGGTAACAGCTGCTTCTAAAGATTTGACATACGCAATGTGCTCCGCTGCCGGAGCCTGGTTAATTATACAAGCATCCGCGCCGTCAGATCTTCGGCTGAATCTCAATAATAGGAAATATGCGGGGTGCCGGCTTCGAGCAGGAATGTACGGGGCCGGCACTTTGTGTTTGATCGGATAACATAATGGACGTAATTCTTGCAAAATATGCCGGGTTCTGTTACGGGGTGCGGCGGGCTGTAGACACCGTTTCAAAGGCGGCAAAGCAGCACGGCAGCCCCATGTACACGCTTGGCCCCATTATCCATAATCCGCAGGTGGTGGAATGGCTTGCGGAGCAGGGCGTACAGAGCGTGCAGCGCCTGGAGGATATACCAGCGGGATCCATTGCGGTAATGCCCTCGCACGGAGTCCCCCGGCGTACCATAGAGCAGGCGGAATCCCGCGGGCTGCATGTTATAGATCTCACATGCCCTTTTGTGAGCAAAATATACAGGGTTGCGGCTGACCTTGTTAAAGATGGGTATCAGGTTGTAATAGTGGGGGACATGGGCCATACGGAGGTCAGGGGAATAATGAGCGTGGCAGGCGACGATGCGCTTGCCGTCTCAACCCCGGATAATCTGCCAAAAGACGGGCTTAAAACAAAGGTAGGCATAGTATCCCAGACAACCCAAACGGCAGACCGCTTCCGCAGCCTGGTAGGGCATATCTGCACAAGGGCTTACGAGGTGCGCGCCTTCAACACCATCTGCCACGCCACCACGGAGAGGCAGAACGCCGCGCTGGGCACCGCAGAAGAGGCGGATATAATGATTGTTGTGGGCGGAAGAAACAGCGCCAACACCAAACGTCTGGCAGAGATATGCGCAGATACCGGCGTCCCCACCCACCATGTAGAAGTAGCAAAAGAGATAGATCCGGCATGGTTTAAGGGCGCAAAAAAAGTGGGCGTAACGGCGGGCGCATCCACACCGGATTGGATAATACAGGAAGTAGTGGAGATGGTGCAATCTGTGCCGGAATTGGGGCAGGGATGAAGGGATCAGCCGGAATAATAGCAAGCGTAGCGGCCGGAAGCCCGGCGGATGAGGCGGGGATAAGGCCCGGGGATGCGGTTCTTGCGGTTAACGGCAAGCCGGTGCGGGATATTTTACAGTTTACCTACCTCACCGCAGACGACCCTGTAGATATAGAGATAGCAAGGGAAAGTGCACGGCGCACCGTAAGAATAAGACGGGAAGAGTTTGAAGACCTGGGCATAGACTTTCAGGAAGAACTCTTTGACGGGCTGAAGAAATGCGGCAACAAATGCATCTTCTGCTTCCTTGCGCAGATGCCCCGCGGCATGCGCAGTTCCCTTTACCAGAGAGATGATGACTACCGGCTCTCTTTTGCCCACGGAAACTACATAACGCTCACCAATTTAAGCGAAGATGACATGCTGCGCATCACCGGGGAGCGGATGAGCCCGCTCTACATATCCGTTCACTCAACAGAGCCGGAGCTGCGCGCAAAGATGATGGGCACAAGGAAGGCTGCAAGCATCATG
>CALNCU010000288.1 GCA_937875395.1 uncultured Armatimonadota bacterium
ACGCACTCTTCTCCCACCTCCTCGTATAGGTGTAGGACAGCTTCCGCATCCGTGCTGGTGGTGAATTGGTGTTTTTCGGCAAGCTTGTTCCTGATGCTCCGGCTATTATATATCGCTCCGTTGAGAACTATGCAGATGGAGCCATCTTCATTGAATATAGACTGGCTGCCGCCGTCCATATCTATTACTGCAAGACGGCCGTGTGCCATGCAGATATCATTCGCATGAAACCTGCCGGCGCTGTCCAGGCCTCTGTGCTGAAGCTTTTCAATCATCCGGGGCAAAATGTTCTGACCTTCAATTTTTCCGAATACGCCTGCTATTCTACACATACCAAAGCCCTTTCCTTAATTAAAGAGAGCCGCTCACGTTCGCTAAGAATTCTGCCGTTTCCTTTATCCACAGGATACACCGCACCGTTCTGTACGGTGGTGTTTAGCATGCCTGCCGCATACGGGTTCCCCTTCAGATGAGGGGCGTCCAGCATGCCCATCTCTATGGTGGCTGACAGCACCTCCGGGGAAGAGAGCGGGTCATCCGTGGCGCACCGTATATCACTGATTGCAGATATTAGAATCCCGGCCTCTTTTATCAGCTCGTTCTTGCGGGCCTGCACATCTGCATCTGCAGTCATGTCAGGCATCCCTGCAAGGGCGTTTCGCAGTACGCCATGAACTATCTCGCAACTCTCTATTATGTCACTGGCGGTAGCGGCGTGGTCTCCTTCGCAAAAACCTACTACGTGCATGATATCCGGCCTTAGTTGCATAGCCAGCGCCGTTGACGCCGCAAGCTGCCCCTTTGCAATATTCAGGCGCGGAGATAGGTGCAACAGCCCAGCCCGCACCTGTCTTACCGGCCTAAAACTTTTGTCCTGTAGGGTCTCTATCAACTCTATCTTAGCCAGCATCTTTGCAAGATCCATGCATCCGGTTATGGCTGGCGGCGTGTTCAACATGTATTGGGATACGTAGTGGCAGACGCCCATCCTCTTTGCATTGTAGGCCGCGAGGTAGGCCGTAGCCACACCTATGGTATCGTGGGCATCACGCATGCTCCAGTGATGTGATTCGTTCACCTCCAGCGGGATGCCGTGTTCGGCATACCAGCGCATTGCCTGCTGGTTCTCTCTTATTGCTTCTTTCGGGGTACGTGCCGACCGCCCGTCCAGCGCACTATACCAGCACAAAGGCACGGCTCCCCAGGCATTGTTCACAGTCCTGGCAGAAAGCTCCGCCCACTTTACAAGGTCTCTGGTGCCACTGTATATCCTGAACAGCGGGCGGTTTCCCGTTCTGCCCGCCCCATATATGCAGGACAGGTCTTCCGGGGTTCTTACAGGAACGCCGCCGGCGCCGTCCAGCGCCGGGTCCATCTCCTCCTGCCTGAAGTAGGATTCCTGGGCATTCTGGTCCGGCGCAAGAGATATGACATCCAGCACCCCCGACTTCGCAATCCGGCGCACCCCGTCTACCGTATCCGCCAGGTTCGGCAGCCCAAAGTGGTGGCGCAGCAGTGGATACGGCGAGCTGTTCTCCAGCCGCTCAATCAGGGTGTCTCCTACAGAACCTTCGCTGCTGCGAGTGATTGCCGAACCCAAGTACTCCCGGACATCCCGGGGGTTTTCAAGACCATCGAAGCATCTTTCAAACCACCCAAGCGTCCCGGCGGCTTTGCACACGGGCGGAGTACCGCCGAACACAAAGCGCCTATCAGTATTATCCCCTTGTTCCATCTTAGACTTCATATCTCTTAGCAGCCCCTCTGCAACATCCGGGGTGAGCCGGTAGCTTACGCCCACTATGGCCGGGTCATGCTTGCGTATAGCCTTTACAAAGTCTTCTACCGGCACTGCCGCCCCAAGAAAGACCGACTTATACCCAAGCTCTTCAGCTATTCTCAAAAAATTTACAGTTCCCGCAACGTGGACACAGTTGCCGATTGCTCCCGCAACGATGGTTCGTTCCATGCAAGCCCCTCCTCTCCTTCAAGAATAAACCGTCTTATCTGCTTTAGCGTCAATCCGGCCAGCCCGAGCCTCTCCGCTGTCCGTCCGGTAGCCCAGAAATTCTCTCCGTGCAGAATGGAGCCGAGCAGAATGATAGAGTCTATGGTGGGCGTCTGCACGTTTACCAGCCTGCCCAGCGACGCTATAGGGATAAGGCTCATGGGGATATCTTCGCTGATGTACCGGTGAAAGATAGTCTTGGGGGCTTTTATTCCATCGTATCCTCTGTTTGCTCTCATCGCCTCGGCGGCATCGTATGCTATATATAGCCACTCGCGCGCAGACATTGCTCTAAAACCGATACCCTCCGCCACCCGCACACGCTCCCTGTCCATCTCCTCCAGAATCAGCGCCACAGATGGTGTTATGCCATCCGTGTAATAATCAAAATCCCCGCTGGTGCTCTCTATCCGGCCTGCGTTCAACACTGTTACGGCGGGGTGAAAGATAGCGCCTATATTATCCAGGCTGGTCTTCATCACGTTATCGCCGGGAACAAACTGAGGGAAGGCGCACCTTAGAAAATTTACAACCTCCGGCGTGCGGTGCGCAGGCAGGGCGGCCACAGGAATGCTGTTCTTTATCCGAAATATCTTAGTCTGCGCCGGATTCACCGAGCGGCTTGCATATATAAAGGTCTGCGCCTCCGCCACTACTATGCCGGCACTGCACCTACAGTCACGGATGGTTTTAAGGACTTCAAGCGCCCCGCCAGTTCTGCCAGGGTTCAGCACCACCACCTGTCCGTCAACAAGATGAGGCGCAATCTGTTCTGCTATAAATTTATGCGCCGTGGCAGGCAGTACTACCATAAGTATGTCTCTGCCGCTTATGGCAGTGGCAATGTCAGAGGTAACAATCTTGAGTTTGGCAAATCCATGAGGAAGCAAATCATGACTATCAGAGAGCACCTCTATACCTCCGCTTGCCTTGATAGCCATTATTCTGTTCTCGCTCCTGTTATACAGGCTTACATCGAAACCCAGAAGGGCGAGGTGTCCGGCCATAGCTGTTCCTCCGTGGCCGCCGCCAAGAACTGCAAATCTGGGAAAGTCTCTATTCTCCATCGATAAGCCTCCATTTATTGTTAGCCGTGAATGTTTCAGCTAATACAGACAGCCGCCGAATGGGAAACAGGTGCTAGGGGAATAAGGGCAGGTGGAAAGATTTGTAATTACCGTAGCTTGGCAGTTGCATAACGATCAGGCATTGCAGCAGGCAATGCCTGTCCCTGTGATCTTCCATCCGCGCCTGCGAGGTTAGCTGACGGGCTGGGGTCGGAAGTATGACCCTTCCCTGGTATCCCAGGGATTCGCCCCAAAATGCTGGTTCCCCCGCTCCTGTTTCACAGGATTCGGCGTTTAATTTAGCACTGACTGAATAGTATTGGCGGTGGGACTGATATGCATAACTCCCATGCCTACAGAAAGCTTGC
Organism: uncultured Armatimonadota bacterium; assembly: GCA_937875395.1. Taxonomy (GTDB): domain Bacteria; phylum Armatimonadota; class UBA5829; order DTJY01; family DTJY01; genus CALNCU01. The sequence continues at coordinate 3,444 of CALNCU010000288.1, forward strand.
GCGTAGTTTAATCAGTTTCCACCTGTATTGATGCTGTCATAACATCAAACGTTACATTAATAATATATTACCAGTGTCTAATATATTAGTCAACTTCAACTGGGTGGAATTCCCCAAAGTGGGTAGAGTATGGGTCAGGCTGCACGGGCTGCATTCTCAATCCGGTCATATTCTCCGCTTAACAGTGCACATCTTACTGCCAGTACGGCGTCTGCCCCGGTTTTTGTCCATCTCATGCCGGACTGTTTTAGTCTTTGCCCTACTACTACTTTGCAGGCTGATTCTACTGGTCCGCTTCCTATCATCATTCCTTGTGCTCTGTACTTCGGGTAGTTCATGTATTTTCGGTATTTCTTGAAGTACCCTGCCTCCAGTCTGAGCGCTTCTTTCTCTTGTTCACTCCGGGCTTTCCGCCGCTTGATGGCTCTGAGTAGGCTTCCAGGGCCTCTTTCTTTCAGTCTCTTGCTGTGTTCTTTGGCCCATCTTGCGCCTTTTGGATTGCTTTCTCCGTAGAGTATGGCTGCCAAGCGGTATATGTGCTCGCTGGCATGGTAGTAGTCTAGTATTTTTGTGCTTTTGGGGAAGTGGTTCCTGGCTTCGTTCCATATCCATTCTCCGCCGTCTGCTAGTATTATTCTTTCGCTTGCGCTGTCGTATCCTGCTTGCAGGGCTTTTGTGTAGATTCGCCGCCCGAAGTCTTCGCTCTTTTCCTGGGCTGCTGTGTATTTTGGGTTGGCTATTGTGTCCTCAGTGCTGCCTGCTGTTCTTTTTCCTTCGTATATTATTGCGGTTTTGATGTCGTGCCAGTCTCCGTCTGTGTGGGCTTTTGCGGCGTCTATGCTTATGTAGAGTCTGCCGGTGTATCCGCTGCCTTTTATTTCTTCTCCGCTGTCTACGGCTGCTTTGATCTTTTCGCCCTCTTCTTTGCGCAAGATATTTCCCATGTCCTTGACTATTTCTTCTCCGCTGCTTTCTTCTATTATGAGTCCTGTCGTTCGTTTTACTAGACTTAATGCTGTTTTATATGGCAGGACGGCGCTTGTGGTGGCTACCAGGTCTTTTATTCTGGGAGTCCATATTCTTTCACTTAGTCCTTGTTCTTTGTCCCAGGGCGTATAGGTTCGCCCGCACTGACGACAGCGGTAGTAGCTTCGCTTTATTGATATTTCTCTGTGGAGGGTTTTTATCCAGCGTTTGCGGTAGCCTTTGAATTCTGCTTCTCTCCCGCATTCGCAGGGTATTCGTACTCCGCGGTATGTGGGCTTGCCGCTCATTTTGGCGGCTACTTCCTGCATCATGGTGCCTGCTATTGCCCGTACTATGTTTTGTATCTCGTCTTCGGCTGTTGTGATGTCTGCTGTGTTTAGATGGTTGATTGCAAAACTTTTTGCGGCTTCAAGGAGGGAGTTTTGGCTTGTATCTGTAATCA
>CALNCU010000289.1 GCA_937875395.1 uncultured Armatimonadota bacterium
GGAAATGTCGAACCCGGGGTAGGCTCAGGGTAGAGACTTGGAGAAACATGCAGAATCCAATCTGCAGATGCTCTCATGGGGCCTGGAGGTGGAATGTGAGCGAAGAGAGATGCACAGAGATAATAGAAATGGCGGAGGGTCCAAGTGTCTGCGCCCGTCATGGAGAGGAGATAAGGACTCCGCCGGCGGTACTGGAAGAATCTGCCTACGGGATAAAGATGTGGGTGGATAAGCCGTTTGATGAGGTTCTTGCATCTACCCGCCGCGCCCTTTCTGGCGAAGGGTTCAGGGTGGCTGTAGAGATGGATGTGCGGGGCATGATGGAGGAGCATCTGGGCATAGAATACCCCGGTTATACCATCCTTGGCTCATGCAGCCCATCCATGGTGCGGGAACTCCTTGAGATAGATAAGGACATGGGTCTTTTTTTGCCGTGCAATGTGGTTGTCTACCAGCGCGACCGCGGTACGGTGGTAGAAGCTATAGATCCAATTGCGCAGTTTTCCATTGCCGGCGACCACGGCATAAGGGATATAGCCATATCTGTAAAGCAGAAACTTCAGGATGCAATAAACAAGATTGCCGCCGGTCTTGCCTGACAGTTTATGGGATGGGGACGGTTTTCGCCCCCATCATCCTGCTGCTATTTGGATGCAAGCCCCTGTGCAAACTCTTCTCCAAAGGCTCTGCATTTTGCCAGTTCCGCCTCTGTGGGAACAAAGCAGAACTTTAGCCCAGATTCTACAACCGGAATCCTAAGTCCCTTCAGCCTTTCCTGGATCATCCCCACGGCCTCGCCGCTCCAGCCAAAGGAACCAAACGCCGCCGCTGTTTTGCCCTTTCTGTTTACAAGCGCAAAGAGGGACATAAGCGACCATATGGGCGCAAGCGCATCTCCGTTTATTGTGCAGGAACCTATGCAGATCCCCGTAGAAGATTCCAGGGCGCTCCTCATAACGGCTGCATCCGCCCGCCCGGCATCAAATACAGCTGTTTGTACGTGTTTGGATGCGCCCTCTGCAATGGCCTCTGCCATAAGCCGGGTGTTGCCGTATGCAGAGGCGTAAAAGATTGCGGCGGAGGGTACCCGTTTTCTCTGTGCATCAGACCATTCCTCATAGAGCTTTACCGCCTTCCACGGGTAGCTTCTGAGCATGGGCCCATGGCTGGGGCAGATTATCTCTATATCCAGCTCCTTTATGCGCTGCACTCCATCGTAAATTTTATCTGCAAACGGGCGCATAATAGAGTTGTAATAATGGGCAAACTGCTGGGCGTAGATATCCTCATCAACCAGGTCGTCATACATGCGTTCGTCGCAAAAATGCGCACCCAGGCCGTCGCAAGTGAAGAGGAGCTTATCCTCTTTTACATAAGTAAAAAGCGTATCTGGCCAATGCCAGAATGGTATCAGCCGGAAGCAAAG
>CALNCU010000290.1 GCA_937875395.1 uncultured Armatimonadota bacterium
AATGACTACGCGGGCCTTGATGTTGCCGGTAAAACGGTGCTCTGGCTCCCGGGGCGCCCTGCCGGTGTAAAACTAGGCATAAGCCCCAGCGGCGCGCAGAAGATGCTCACCGCATACCAGCACGGCGCCGTGGCGTGCCTTATACTCCGGCGTGCCGGCATAAAGGATGCGTGGGGAACAAACGTGGGATTTGCCGGCGCCATTGCAGATTTCCCGTATATAGGGGTTGATGAGAGAATAGCAGATGAGCTTATGTCTGCGTCCGGGCTTAGGCCAAGCAGGATAAAGAACGGTGTAAAGGTAAAATCCGGCGTGGCAGGCGTATCTATTCACCTTGCTGTAACTCCGGTATGTGATCCCGTAAGAAAGACTTACAACATAATAGGCCATATACCCGGAAGCGATTCCGCCTTAAAGGATGAGGTGGTTCTGGTGGGCGCGCATTACGATCATCTGGGGCGGCTTAAGAGTGGCGGAATCCTTAGAGGCGCAGATGATAATGCATCCGGGAGCGCGGTTGTGCTGGAGGCGGCCCGCTCCATAATGCAATCCGGCCTGCCGCCCCGCCGCACAATTGTCTTTGCCCTTTGGACGGGGGAAGAGGGCGGGCTTATAGGTTCAAACTACTTTGCAGGCAACCCGCCGTTTCCGCTTAAAAACATTGTATCAAACATTGAGCTGGATATGGTTGGCACGGGAACGCCGGGAGTCTTTGGTTCTACGGGCGCGGCCGCGTATCCCCGGCACTTTACCCATATTGCGCAAAGTGCATCAGATTTAGGTCTTATTCTTAAGAGAGACAGCCTAAACGGAGCAAGCGATCACCTGGCCTTCACCAGAAAGAACGTGCCGAGTTCGCTTATATATGCAGAGGGCAAACATCCGTATTACCACACGGTAAAAGATACGCCGGAGACCCTTAAGCCGGAGGTGCTGGAATCTGCCGCAAAACTGGTCATCCTCTCCGCCTGGCGCGCCGCCAATCTTTGAGATCGCCCAAACATTCTCCGGATGGAGTAAGCGCCACCCGGTATTCGGATTCCTTAATCTCCTTAGGCACCCCTATAATCATCTCTCCCCTCCTGCAACTTGTTTATACCCGCCTGCCGGGTGCTCTGCATGAATCGTTTGTGCAAGTGGAGTGCCGGGTAAATGAAATTACAATCCACCCAGGGAGGGAGGTATAAAAATGAAAAAATCCGGGCTGATTATAGGAATAATCTTTGCGCTTACAGTTGCCTTTGCAAGCAGCGTAACGGCGCAGGGATTGGATGCTGAAAGGCCTAGCTTAGATGTGAAAGCCGGTATTATGTTCCCGTCTGGGCCTACCAGAGATACATCAGAGTTCACAGCCGGCGTGGAATTGGGTACCCGCGCAAGCAACATCTTTCAGGGCATGAAGGGCAACCTGTCGCTAAGTGCCGACTATGTTAGCATTACCACTACTGCAGAAGGAGGGGGAACAAAGGATACCGTTCTTCTGCCTATACTGTTGAACTGGAAGGAACATTACTACTTTGGAGAAGGAAGGTCTTTTGATTACGGAGTGGGCGCCGGCATATACTGGGCAATGGATACTATTCCGGATATGAGCATAACGGATAGAGTAAACTTTGCCTATGGTGTATCGCTTGGCATGCACTTTATTCCCAACTGGTTTGTTGAAGGGCGGTGGACGGCCAGCAGGAATGCCGATAAGGATGCACTGGCCGCTCTTACAATAGGATACACATTCTAAAAACAGGGCTTCGGCAGCGGCGTGCTGCGCACTCTGCGACCGAAGGTTTGAAGAGGCTGGAAAATTAACAAAGGCCCGGCATTATGCAATCTGCCGGGCCTTTAATGTGTCACAGGCCTTCCATGGCAAGGCAGATGGCTCCAATTACTCCTGCATCTTCCCCTAGTTCTGCGGTAACAATCTCCGTGTCTCTGGCAAGGACGGGCATGGCGCGGGCAATTGCAACGGTTTTGGCCGGTTCAAAGAGGAGGTCTATATTCTTCATAACCACGCCGCCGCCAAGCACTATACGCCCGGGGTTCAAAATATTTATTATGTTAGCTACTCCTATGCCCAGGTATTGCGCTGTCTCTTTCCATATTTTAAGCGCAAGTTCATCATCAAGGCGGGCCGCATGAGATACATGGGCGCCGGTCACCCGTTCTATCTCCTGGGCGGATTCCAGTATAATGCTCTTGGGGTTCTGTTCCAGGTATTCTCTTGCTCTTCTGGCTATGGATGTGCCGGAACACAGGGATTCCAGGCAGCCGTGATTACCGCAAGGGCAGTCGGGGCCGTTGGGAAGCACTATCTGGTGGCCAAATTCCGCCGCATTTCCGTTGCCCCTGTAGAGGCGGCCGTCTATTACTATCCCCCCGCCTATGCCTGTCCCCACGTTAAGGTATGCCATGTTGGATATGTTTATACCGGCGCCCCGGCGGGCCTCTCCCAGCGCAGCCAAGTTAACATCGTTATCAAGGAATGCCGGTGCAGAGAAGGCATCTGAAAAGTACTGGGAAAGAAGAAGCCCCTCCCATCCGGGAAGGTTCACCACCTTCTCAATGCGTCCGGCATAGGGGTCTAGAGGGCCGCCGCACCCTATCCCCGTGCCCTGTACCTCTGATTGTGGGATATTATGGGTATCCATCAGGCATCTGAAGGAGGTTTCTATGGCGGCAAGCACCGCCTCTGGCCCGCCTTCCCGCGGAGTGTGGAAGTTCTCCTGGCAAAGCACTCTGCCTTCACCATCGGCTATTGCTGTTATAATTTTTGTTCCGCCAATATCTACGCCCAGATATGCCATGCAACCCTCACTAAATAGATTCTGCAGCCCCTTGAATTTGCCGGGCCGGATGAAATGTTGATCTTTGGTGACGTTAGTAGTCTGCCAAGGGTGGAAGATATGGTGCTAAAGAAGGTTCTTTGCCCATTTTAAGACTGTATCCGCCGCACGCAAATGCTGTTCTGCCGACGCCCTGGTGTATATCTGCGCGGGGACTCCATCGCTTGCATCCGGGTTGCGCGAGGTTAAAAACTCAACATTTAACTCTGCAGAAGCATTCATAACCTCTATTGGCGCGTCCAGCGAGTTGGCTATCTGAATTAGATGATGCCCTCTTGGGTTCCTCTGCTGCTTTTTTAAGGCTACGGCCTTTAATGCCTTCTCGGCGGCTTGCTGGCTAAAGAAAACGCTTGCATAGTAAATTCCGGCATCCATTAATACGGTAGCCGTAGTATAATCGGCCTGCGCTTGCGTCCAGAATGCCTGCACTTCTTTTCTCAAGACCAACCAGCCTTCCATATTATTTTGCAGTACCTTTCCAATGTTCAATCAATCTCTCAACTTATATCATAAAACCGTGCAGCGCTGCAACCGCATAAAGAATAAGCTCAACTTTTGGCATGGGATTATATTTGCTGGTTAAGGCGAATTTGAAGGCGGTGCCCGCATAATTGAACACCGCCCCAAAATACTGCATATGCAAAAACTCGTCAGCCCGGTATTGCAGGGGTAGGCCTTGCCTGTGGAATCGCTGCTCTTGCACGCGCAAGCCACCTCTGGGCAAGACCTTCAACTGTTGTCCCGTTGGCACGGGCATCTGCCGCTGTTACGGTGATAAGAGTTGTGTTTCCAACACTTATCACCCGTTCGCCGTTACAGGTGCCAAGCCTTATGGATGCAGGGTCCAGACGCTCATAGCCCAGTATATAGGCCAGGCGTTCGTTCACCCGGTCAATCCTTTCATCTGCGGTCATTCCGCCTGCCGGTGCGCGGGCTATGGCAACAAGGCTATTGGCGACTACAACTTTTTCGCTCATGGTGAATGCGCTTGCAGCCGAAGCAATAACTACTGCCGCCATTGTTACAATAAGTAGAGCCACAATTGTTCGCTTCATTTACCTCACCTCCTCAGCGTGGATGCAGGTTGCACCAGGTAGCTTATACCCGGCTCTAAATACGTGGTAAACGAAGTTCTGCTACCGCAGGCTTAAAAGGCAGGTTTTTGCGCAGCGTCCCGGGATATCTGCAACCTGTTATATGCCGGCCCGGGCAGCGTATAGAGAGGATGAATGTAACTTTTGCAGGCCAGATTAGGCGCAGGAGACCGCGCCTAATCTGGTAATTGTATCTTAATTTACTGTTTCTCCGGCTTAAGTTGCGGAAAGAGGATTACGTCACGTATGGAGGGGCTGCTGGTAAACAGCATAACCAGACGGTCTATGCCAATGCCAAGTCCGCCGGTGGGCGGCATGCCGTGTTCAAGCGCCCGAAGGAAGTCTTCATCCATTGGGTGCGCTTCTGCATCCCCGGTGGCGCGCTGCCTTGCCTGATCTATAAACCGTTCCCGCTGATCCAGGGGATCGTTAATCTCTGAGAAGGCGTTCCCCACCTCATAGGCTGCAATGTACGGTTCAAACCGCCGGGTCATGCCGGGATTTGCAGGGTCCTTTTTGGCAAGCGGGGATATATCCACCGGATACTCCGTTATAAATACCGGCTGAATAAGTTTGGGCTGCACAAACCGCTCAAATATCTTGTCTACTATTCCGCCTATGGTATTCTCTTCATCCATGGGCAGGCCAAGGCGAACCCCTGCAGATTTGGCGCTTTCCAAGGTCTCAAACTCTTCCGGGCCTATGCCGGTGTGCTCACGAATGCTTTCAAGGAGCGGAATCCTCTTCCAGGGGCGTTCAAGGCTTATGGTTTCGCCGTTGTAAGAGAAGGTATGCCCGCCGTAAAGCTGCTGGCAGATATTGTTAAACAGCCGCTCAACAAGGTCCATCATGTCTTCCAGGTTTGTATATGCCTGGTAGAGTTCCAGCAGGGTGAACTCCGGGTTGTGGCGGGTGGAGAGCCCTTCGTTTCTAAAGACGCGGCCCATCTCGTAAACTTTATCAAACCCGCCTACCATAAGGCGTTTCAGGTAGAGTTCCAATGATATACGCAGGTGGAACTCGTGATTGAGCGCGTTATAGTAGGTATCGAACGGTTTTGCCGCCGCGCCGCCTGCAACGGCCTGAAGCACCGGCGTCTCAACTTCTATAAAACCTTCATCATCCAGAAACTGGCGGATGGCGCGCACTATAATGCTGCGCTTCACCATGGTATCCATGACCTCCGGGTTTACAATAAGGTCAAGGTAGCGCTGCCGGTATCTCTGCTCAACATCCTGCAGGCCGTACCATTCCTGATCGCCCTTCTGCTTGCCTATGGGGATAGGCCTCAGGGACTTGGAGAGGACTTCAAATCCCTTTGCAAAGATTGTTGTCTCACCCGTGCGCGTCTTTCCAATGCTGCCCTCAACCCCCAGAAAGTCGCCTATGTCCACAAGGCTTAGAAGCTGGTATGTCTCTGCGCCCACGGTATCTGCCTTGATGTATACCTGAATCCTTCCGGTAGAATCCTGGATGTGAAGGAATGTTGCCTTCCCCATGGGTCGCATGGAGACCACTCTCCCCGCTGCAGATACGGTCTGTTCGCCTATCTCATCGGCGCCGGTAAGGAGCTGCATTGCCGTATGGGAACGGTCAAAACGTTCAACGGCAAACGGGTCTGCGCCCTTCTCCCGGAGTGTCTTAAGCTTCTCCAGCCTGTTTTCTATTAATTCATTTTCTTCTATCAATTTGCGGACTCCCTTTATACAAAACAGCGTATAGCTGCACGCCTGTTAACGCGAAGCTATACGCCATGAATTATTGGCTCTCTGAAGTTATCCGGCGGCAGTGGTTATTTTGATATCTTGACTATTTTATACTTTGCCGGGCCGTCGGGCGTCTGTACCTGTATAACGTCGCCGACCTTCTTGTTGACAAGGGCTTCGCCTACCGGCGACTCGTTTGATATACGGTCTTCGCCGGGATCTGATTCGGCCGAGCCGACTATTGTTAGCCCCCAATCTTCCTTTGTTTTCATGTCTCTAATGGTAACTTTTGACCCTATGCCTACCATATCTGTAGGAATCTGGTCTTCTTCTACCACTTGGGCAACCTGCAGAATGCGCTTTAATTCTATAATGCGTCCTTCAACAAACGCCTGCTCCGTCTTTGCTTCTTCGTACTCAGAGTTTTCGGAGGGCTCTCCGTACTCTTTAGAGTCTCTTATTCTATCAGCAACTTCTCTGCGACGAACCGTGCGGAGATGTTCAAGCTCATCTTGAATCCGTTTGAGGCCGCTTGGTGTAAGGAATATCTCGTTTTCCATGTATTCTAGACTCCCTAATCTAAATAATAAGATAAGCACTGCCAGCCCATGGATAAGACCAATCAGTGCTTACCGTACGCACAGCCTTCAATTCGGTGGATTATACCATAAAGACACCCTTCTGTCAAACATTTTTTACTACATTTTTTACTATATTTACTAGTTGACTATATACCAATGCTTTGATAAAATTGCTGCAATGGGAACTGGATACCTTTTAGCGAATATCTTAACAGATATAAAACCGGTTCTTGATAAACTGTTTCTTGTTACAGGAACCGATTTTACATGCTACCGTCCAAACACCATACGGCGGCGCATAAACCGTCGTGTGGCTGCTACAGGGAGTTCAAGCCTTCAGTCGTACGCAAACAACCTGGATTCCCTCCCCGGAGAGTACAACTTACTCCTCTCCAGCCTTACCATAAAGTACACCATGTTCTTCCGCGATCCCTGGGTGTACTCCATACTTGAAAGCTATCTTAAAAAGATAATCGGGCCGGCCCGCAGCGCGCCGGTAACCATCTGGAGCGCAGCCTGTTCCACGGGAGAAGAAGCCTACTCCCTTGCCGCGCTGCTCTACTCCCTCACAGGGGCCGGACATCCGGGAGCCAGAGTGGCAGGCACAGATATAGACCCGGAAGCCATAAAATACGCATCTTACGGCTCTTACGCCAAAGTCATGCCTTCTTCCATCCCGCAGACCCCGTGGTCAAAGTATTTTATTGATCGGCCAAATGCAATAGAGCCATGGCAGATATTGCGGCATATGGTGGAATTTATGCCTATGGACCTGCTCTCCAAAAGCGCACCATTCCTTCTTGCCAATATCTTCCCGGGCGGGTGTGACGTTATTTTCTGTAGAAACGTACTTATATACATGAACAGGGAAGCGCAGGCCAGGGTTCTCTCCCTCTGCGCAGATATGCTCAGGCCAAATGGACTGCTGGTGCTTGGAACCGGCGAGACGGTGCCCAGACCTTCGGCACTTGCTCTAGAGATGATTAATTCCAAGGCCCGCATATTCCGTAAAATAACTAAAAGAGAGGCATTACCATGTTCAGCAGACTTACTATCAAAAAGCAGCTCATACTGGGGTTCGGCCTTGTAACAGGGGTAATGTTTATTGCCACGCTCATTCTCTACAACGAGTCCGAGCGCACAAGGCACACCGCCGAACACATACTGGATCAACTTAATCCCCAGATAAAAGCGTCTCATGATCTCTTCACTACGCTTGTGAATGATCGTTCAGAGCTAAGACTATACTTTACTACCGGAAATCAGCAATATCTTAACGCTTATAACCGTTCCGCCCTTAAATCAAAAGGGGATATTAACACATTAAGAGACAGGCTAAGCGGATATTCTCAGCAAATACAGGTATTCAACATAGAATCCAATCTCAAAAAAATACGCCTGGAGGAAGCGCGCGCCATCCAGTACGTTCAGAGAGGCAACCGCCGTGCAGCAATAGTCCATCATGCAGAATATGTAGACCCTGTACGCCTGGAAGTTCTAAGGTCACTGTCAGACATTGCCGCCATAGGGCACGCACAGATAGAACTGGCCCGGGATAATTTTTACACAGCAAACCACCGCATGGATCAGGCCGCCGTCATGTCATGCATTACGGTAGCTCTTATAGCGCTTATGTCCATAATCTTTACAGTGCGCTCCATTGCGCGCCCGTCAAAGGCAATTATGCAGGCGGCAGAGTCCCTGTCCCAGGGCAACTATTCCCCTGCAATAACACTGCATGATCTGGCTGCAGATACGCGGAAGTTTGAAATCCCCCGCAACGAACTTCAGCTTATTGCCTTATCCGTAGGTCAAATGGCAAAGAAGCTTTATGCCAGGGAAAGAACCCTTCTTGCGCACAGAGACCTAAGCACTACATGCGCATCCAGCATAAATGTTAAGGAACTGCTTAATTCTGCGCTTATACAACTTGCGGATTACAGTAACTCCCAAATAGGGATTATCTACCTGTTTGAAGGCAAAAAACTAGTGCCTGTCACCGTGTACGGAACAGAGATGCAATCCGCCGCAGAGATTGCATCGCCCACGGAAGGGCTTGTGCAACAGGCGGCGGGCAGCAGGCAGATGATAGTGCTGCGGGATCTGCCGGAAGATACCCGGATAACCATATACCCCGGATTTGGAGAGGCCATGCCCAAATCGGTTGTCTACCTGCCCCTGATCCTGCGGGGCAAGACACTTGGCATAATAATGCTGGCATCCCTGTTCAACTACGATTCCTATCTTGCCCAGACTTTGGAGGCTTTTGCCGTAAGTGTAAGCATAGCCCTTGGTAATGCAATAAGCCACACGGAAGTCCGGGAGCTTGCGCAAGAGCTTGAAGCAAAGAACCAGCGGCTGGATGCGCAAAACGAAGAACTGCAGGCGCAAAATGAAGAGATATGCGCCCAGGCCGAAGAAATTCAAGCACAAAACGAAGAACTGCAGGTACAAAACCTGGAACTTGCGCAAAAGAGCGAAGATATAGAACGCCATGCCTTGGAACTTGAGGAGAAAACCCAGGATCTTATGGCGCTGCAATCAATAATAACAGTAGCGCTATCAAGCATAAAACTGGACGATCTGCTTAGAGGAATGCTGGAAACGGTTACAGAACTTACAGGCGCAGAGTTTGGCCTTATAGCCCTGTTGAACGATAGCCGTGACCAGGTAGTGCCGGCAGCCACCCACAACCTCTACACAGCAGAGATACGGCCCCTGCCCATAACCCAAGGCCTGGCGGAAGAAGTAATATCCGGCGGAGCTATTGTATACTCCCGCGACTGCATATCCGTGCTGGGCGAGCAGGCAGAGCGTTATCATCCAAACTGCGCCCTTGCCGGCATACCTATAAAAGTTGGCAATAGGTTCTACGGAGTGGCCTTTTTAGGGTTCCCAGACTCGCGAGAGGTAACTAAGAAAGAATATAATCTCCTCAATATCTTCTCATCAAGGTGCGCCATAGCCGTAGATAGAGCGCAGGCCTACCAGCAGATGGAACAGGCAGAAAAGCGGGCCCTGGCAGACCATGAAAGGCTTCAGGCAATTATAGACAATCTCCCCCAGGCCGTAATTATAGCAAACGGACCGGACGGAAGAGTCTATACCGCAAACAAGATTGCCCTGCAACTCTGCGGCGTAGACCTTATACCCGCAGCCGTTTTTAAAAATCACACAAACGCATTCAACCTCTGCAAAACAAACGGAGAGCCGGCAGGTTGGAAGGATCTTCCGCTATACAGGTCTTATCACCACGGCGAAACACGCGTAGGCGATGAGCTTTTAGTAATACATCCCGACGGCCGGCAAATAACAATACTTATAAACTCCGTTCCGCTAAGAGATAGCGACGGGGCCATTACCGGCTCAATTGCAGTCTTTCAGGACATCACCGCCATAAAGGCCCAGCAGAAGCTACTTGTAGAGGGCTACGAACAGCAAAGAAACATTGCGGAGACTCTGCAAAAGACATTCCTGCCGAATATACGGCCTATTCTGCCAAACTACGATATTGCAGACATATACGTCCCGGCGCACATCCATGAGCAGGTAGGCGGCGACCTTTACGATATTATAACACTGGATGAAGGACGTATAGGGCTGGTTATTGCAGATGTAAGCGGCAAAGGAGTGGAAGCCGCCGTACACACAGCAATGGCAAAGTACATGCTAAGAGCCTTTGCGCATGAAAACCCCAACCCCGGCAGCGTTATTAAAAGACTGAATGATGCAATGGTAAGATATATAAGCGGAGAGATTTTTGTTACATTATTCTACGGCATTCTAGATACTAAAAAGAGAGAACTCCGCTACGTAAACGCAGGGCACGAACTCCCGCTTATATACAACACCCTCTCCAACAGCTCAACACTGCTTAAAACCACCGGCCCGGCCACAGGGATACTTGCCGATGCCCTCTACAGGGAAGAATTCTTCCAGCTTAAAGATCAGGACGCCATTCTTTTATACACGGACGGCATAACGGAATCAAGGAAGGACGGCGCATACTTTGGCATAGACGGGCTCTCAAAGACCGTGGCAGACATAAAAGACCTTAACGCAACCGATATGGCGGAGACAATACTAAACAAAGTAAAAGACTACAGCGGCGGAACCTTTCATGATGATGTAGCGCTTTTGCTGATTAAACCGGTAACCGGCATAAAGAAAGACCTGATTACCGGATAAAAACAAAGAAGCGGAAGCAAGGTTTACAGCCCCGCTTCCGCCCCTTTCCCGACACACCGCTTCAGAAGATACCCCAGGCAGTTACCGGATAAAGTGCAAGCCTTATCCAATGCCTGCCTTGTATACTCTCTCGGACATTTAGTACCGGTAAGCTAAAGACCTTTCAGTCCTTACACCTCCGGCCTATCAACCGGGTAGTCTACCCGGAGCCTGATAGGGAAACCTTATCTTGAGGCGCGTTTCGCGCTTATATGCATTCAGCGCTTATCGCTTACCGGCGTAGTTACCCGGCTATGCTCCTGGCGGAACAACCGGTACGCCATAGGCCGGCCCGCCCCGGTCCTCTCGTAATAGGGGCAGCCCCTCTCAAGTCTCCTGCGCCCACGGCGGATAGGCTATGAACTATCTTACGATGTTCTTCATCCAGCTAACAAACCGCTTTAATGGGCTACTAACCCAACCCTTGGGACCAGCTTCAGCCCCAGGATGCGATGAGCCGGCAACGAGGCACCAAACCTCCCCGCCAATATGGCCTCTCAGGGGAGATTGGCCCTGTATTCCCGGGGAACTTTTATCCGTTGAAGCGGTGCCGCGTCCACATGCAAACACCGCGTCATTAAGCCCGACTTTCGTCCCTGCTTGAGCTGCCGCTCTACCAGTCAGGCCTCCTTATACCTTTATGCTCAACACACGGTTGCCAACCGTGCTGAGGAGACCTTTGGACCCCTCCGTTACCTTTTAGGAGGGTGCCGACCAAGCAAAACTGCCTACCGGCCACTGTCCCCTGCCTGCTAGGGCTTCCGGGTTACTGTACACGCCGAACCGAGAGTGGTATTTCACCGGCGCTATACATAATGTTTAGAAAGCTCCCACCTATACTAAACACGGAGAGCGTGTACAGAATAGCTGGCTGCAGTAAAGCTCCCGGGGAGTTTCCGTCCTGCCGCGGGTAGCCTGCATATTCACAGACAATTCAGTTTCACCGGGTCCCTTGTTGAGACAGCGTCCAGGTCGTTACGCCGTTCGGCAAGGCGGAATTTATCCGCCAAGGAATTTCGCTACCTTTGGGTCCGCACCCTTTTTAGAGCTGCGAACCGCCGTTTACCGGTTGTTCGGTCTGCCGCCGCCCTGGCAACAGCATCCCTTAGTATTCCGGCACTGGGCAGGCGTCAGCCCCTATACGTGGGATTTCTCCTTAGCAGGGACCTGTGTTTTTTATAAACAGTCGCCCGGACCTATTCTCTGCGACCCGTATGCGGTTGCCCGCACCGGGCACCCCTTATCCCTAAGTTACGGGGTCAGTTTGCCAAGTTCCTTAACAAGGGTCCTCCCGAACGCCTGAGGATTCTCTCCTCACCCACCTGTATCGGTTTGCGGTACGATCACCCCGGGCGGCCCTTCAAGGCTTTTCTAGGCACTGCTATCCCGCCGGGTGCACATCCAATAGCGCCCCAACAAGACACTCGTGCGTCCCCTTGAAGGCAAAACCGGGGTGGCGCCGGAATGTTTACCGGACTATCCATCACCTACGCCTTTCGGCCTCGGCTTAGGATCGGCTAACCCTAAGTTGACGAACATTGCTTAGGAGACCTTGGGTTTTCGGCGTCTTGGATTCTCACCAAGATTTCTGCTACTCGTGCCGGCATTCTCTCTTCTTAGCAGTCCACCAAGGCTCACGCCCAGGCTTCTGCCCGCTAAGAATGCTCCGCTACCGGCAACCGCCGGAAAGACCGGCCGTTGCCCCACAGCTTCGGTGACGGACTTTAGCCCCGATAAATTTTAGGCGCAGACCTGCTCTGCCGGTGAGGTTCTACTCTCACTCCTTAGACGATGGCCACTATTAGACCTACGTCCCGGCCGTCTTAGCGGGCCCACATCCTTTAAATTACACTTAGCCCGTGCTTGGGGACCTTAGCTGGTGATCTGGGTTGTTCCCCTCTTGACTATGGAATCAACTCCCATAGTCTCACTCCCGGATTACAACTGCGGCATTCGGAGTTCGGGAGGCTTTGAACCCAAGGTATTGGGCCTACACCAACCGGTAGCTCTACCGCCGCAGCGAAACCTCCGAGGCTGCACCTAAATGCATTTCGCGGAGAACCAGCTATATCCGGGCTTGAAAGGCATTTCACCACTACCCACAGATCATCCCATGGCCCCCGCCAACGGGTTCGGGCCTCCGCAGGGCATTACCCCTGTTTCACCCTGTCCATGGGTAGCTCGCCCGGTTTCGGGTCTACTGCCGGTGACTAATTCGCCCTATTCAGACTCGCTTTCGCTTCGGCTCCGTGCCTTAAAAGCACTTAACCTCGCCATCAACAGTAACTCGCCGGCTCATTATCCCAAATGCACGCCATCACAAGAGGCGCTTCCGCCACGGCTCTCCGCCGCAGCGAGCCCCAAAGGGCATACCGAAACGTCTCCTGCTCTGACTGCTTGTAGGCATACGGTTTCAGGTTCTATTTCACTCCCCTGTCCGGGGTTCTTTTCAACTTTCCCTCGCGGTACTGGTGCGCTATCGGTTGCCAGAGGTATTTAGCCTTAGGAGGTGGTCCTCCCGGATTCCCACAGGGTTTCTCGTGCCCCGTGGTACTTGGGGTGGGTACGGGAAGTCCGGTCTCTTTTGCGTACAAGGCTGTCACTCTCTATGGCGGATCTTTCCAAATCCTTCCGCTAGAGGCCGGATTGGTAACTTCCCCTCCGTCCCGAAGGCAGGCTTCGGAACGGAGAAATACCGCCCCGCAACCCCCCGGCGAATATTCGCCGGGGTTTAGGCTGTTCCCATTTCGCTCGCCACTACTCAGGGAATCGAATTTTCTTTCTTTTCCTCGGGCTACTAAGATGGTTCAGTTCGCCCGGTTCCCTTCCCGCCCAAAGGCAGGATGACGCGGCATTCCCCGCGCC
>CALNCU010000291.1 GCA_937875395.1 uncultured Armatimonadota bacterium
CCTTCGGTGCGAACCTGAGCTTTATCACCCTCTGACAGGCTTATATATTCTATAAACGGGTTGCTTTTGCCGGCCCGGTAATATCTCAGCGCTCCATTGCCTTCTGCAATACCGAAATCCGTATCAGCAAGGGTAACGCGAATAAAGGGACTCTTCCCCTTTTCATTACCAGTTTCAAAACGCCGCCCCATGAGAATATCTTTTACTGCGGCATCAACCTGATCCTCGCTGACTGCACTCTCTTTTTTCTTCGCCAAAGGCGCAGTCTGGACTAGCTTCGCTTTTCCTGACAGGTATGTTTTCTCTATCTCCTGCAAAGTCAAGGCGCGCTTCCATAACTTGATATCGCCTATTAATCCTTTGAACCGCTCGCCTACCAGAAATCCACCTTTACGATAGGACTGTTTTATATCCATATCCCGCTGCATATCAAGAACACCGTTCACATAAAGTTTCCCTGTTTTTCCATCATATGTGAAGACTACGTGATACCAGCGATCCTCCTCCCATGTGCGGGTGTTGGAATAAACACCCGCAGCCTTGGTGCCATCTCCAATAAGGATAGCCAGGTTACCCATCTTGTCACGAAAATTCAGCCAATATCCGTAACTGCCGGACAGCTTATTTATTAGGGTCGGAAAACCCGAGAGATTCTTATCTATAGTAATCGAAGGATTGAACCATATCTCCATGCTCCATGGCACAATAGGATTCAAACTATCTGCATCTTCAACCCTTACCTTACTTTCACCGCTGAATTGAAGCGCATGACCAAATCCACCTTTCACCCAGGTTGCGCCAGTAATCTCACCGTTGTTTTTGAAGGAAGATTTGTCCGTAAGCTTGCTCCCTTTGCCTTCATCAAAAGCCCACCAGGCCAGAATGTCCTTATTAACCGTATCTTCCGCACGGCATATGGCAGCAGATGTACATAAAAGCATGGTTACCGATAAAACAGTTACCAGTACTGCCGTTATACGACTTCCAATTCTAAACTCCATAGATATCTCCTTATTGTTTTGTATTTGCCTATAAATAGAATGCACATGCGTATTATTTGTTCGGCATTACAACGCCAGGCTTACAGGTATATTGGACCATTTAACATGCCCGTCACACCATAGGATATTTCTTCCTCCAGAATGTATTGCCTTGGAAGACCCATCACCTGTAAATGGACCGGCGGCACTTCCATAATCCCAGGTATCACCATGTCTTTCCAGCAACAAAGGCGTCTCTGACGGTTGGCTTATTTTCGCTAAGGAAACTATATCCTCTCCTGCATCACCACTAGTGCAGACATATCTATTTGCAGAATAAGAGCGGGGTATGCCTGTATGCTTATATGCATCGGATGGACAACTTACAATGTTTTTGCTTCCCATGTATTTATTATCATATAATGCCCGGTCCCAACTCGCACCTTTATTAAAGCCGTAAGGGAAGGTTTCATCATGGTCCTGAACCCACATTTCTAAAGCCATTCCCAGTTGCTTCACATTGCTGGTGCAGGTAGATTGTCTTGCCTTTTCCCTGGCCTTTGCAAAGACCGGGAAGAGTATGGCTGCCAGAATTGCTATTATAGCTATAACAACTAGAAGCTCTATTAGTGTGAACCCATGCTTTTTGTGATTCATTGTACTCCCTCCTGATTGTTTATTTGAAATTATTTTGTTAATAACCTGATATTATGCTTCCTGTTTCTACATAGCTTTTGACCCTTGCATGTTATATTATTCTGCATAAATTCTAAAACTCCTTCCAAATTGGGCTGTAAACACAAACATTTTTTATAAATATTTTAGGAGATCAAAACATATGCACCGGGGGTTGATTCCCCATGCTTCGGCAGCGGCGCCTTACGGCTCTGCGTCCGAAGTATCGCAGTATCAATACATAGGGTTAATTTGGCGGGATAATAGTCTATCCGTTTATTCTGCTTAATAACCTTCCGCAGATTGATGTATGGTCTGTAATTACAAATGTTATATCCATTAAATAACGGCAGGCAAAGGTTTATCCATGCTGGAATTTTTGAAGTTAGAAATATGGTTTGGTAAAACAAGGAGAAGAAGTCAATCGCACAGGCATTTGGATTGCCAGAGGTTTCCGGTGGGTTGTAAGTTTTCTGCAGTTCTCTGCGGGAATAAGGTACCTTTGCATACCTTACGCTTATTCGCCATGGGCGTCTGTGCCATTGAACAGGTGGCGGGTGGCTTCCCTTTTTTCTTTGCCCCCGGTGATGCACGCAAGGAGATGGTTGATACTTGGAGCAAAGAGCGCATTAATCCACTCATCAAATGCCAATCCGTAATAACGCTCTGAAAAGTGGGATATTGTCCTCTCCTTCAACGCTCCGCCTTCGCCAAGCAGGCTCTCCAGCCGCAGAAGTTCTTTATCCCACCACTCTGTTACCATGCGCGGCGCACACAGGAAGAACTCCATATCATGAGAAGCATCTGCGCAATGCCTCTGCCATCTGTGCACTTCTGCAAGAAGCGTGAGGCTCCTCCACTCAAAGGTATGGTTCTGTACCAGCTCCCCGGCCGATTTTAGCTCAGAAAAAAGCTCCGACTCAAAGTTTCCGGTGGTTCGGTAGCGCGCAACATTTGCTGCTATCCGGTCTATCTCATCCCAGGAGAGGCCCTGCCAGAAGGGTTCGGGGACATGTCCCATGCTTCTTGCAAGCCTGCCTATGCCGGGCCAGGTAAGATCAAAGGGAAGGTTGGGCTTGTAGAAGGATGAAGCCCGTGCCCAGGATGTGGCTATTAATCCAAGTTGATTGTTCCGCTCTAATGCCCTGCTCCATGTATCAAGGTTGTTGTAGACCCGCCCGTAATCCGGGAGCATCTGACCATCGCCGCTCATGCGCGATGCTCCCGCGCCTATCACCTTGAAGCCCATCTGAGTAAACAGGTCTGCCTGGAAGAGGGATTTAAACCATTTTCCCTGGCGGAACGGTTCTACAAGCGCAAGTATATCCCTCGGCAGGTCTTCTACATACCCGTAATTCCCCCAGATATAGGGGAGTTCATCCTTGCCTTTATCCAGCCATTCCCGGCTGATTCTAAAGCCGTTGATACGTGCAAGGTGAGTCTTATCCCCGCCGGTGGAATAATCCCACACGCATAGGGTAACTCTGCCGGCAAACGGCTCAATCAGCTCCGGCTGAAGATTATCCTCAAGCATATCCGACCAGATGATGGGCTCTTTGCCAAGACTGTGTACAAAATCTATAAGCTCATCCAGATAGCCCAGAAAGGCAGAGAGCACGCTTCCCTTGCCTAAGCATTTATCACACGTGGCAAGCCCTACCGCCTCATCCATACCTATGTGGATAAAACGGCTCTCGGGGTGGGCCTCTATCACCTGGCGAAGCATCTTACGTACAAGCGCCCTTCCATCCGGGCTTTGCAGGCAGAGCGTTCTTGGGGTGGATGGATCCTCTGCCATATGCCGGTACTTCTTCCACCGAAAAGCGTATTCCAGGTGACTGAGACATTGCTGGAGAGGGATGATTTCTATCTTACGCTTCCGGGCCTCTGAAAGAAAATGATTAAGCGTGCTCTTTGTCCATACTACGGATTTATCCCAGGCTATATCTATTTCGTTAAACGGGAATATATCTTCATATTCAACCAGAACGGTGTTTATTCCCAAGGCATCAAGGTCTGCAAAAAGAGCAGATATGTACTCCGGGCGGAACATGAGACCTTTTAAATCCAGGTGGACGCCCGTTATCTTATTTTCCACAGCATAATCCTTTTCTATGGAAGCCACTCTATATGCATGTTCGGATTTCAGCTTCCTTCATGACCGGCTATTCCATTTTGAGGCATTATATGCCCGTACAGTTTGGGTGTCAAGAAGATAGGGCTGCTGTTACTGTTCAGCCTGTATACCCGGCCTGCGGTCGGGCCAATGTGAATCAGAAACCAGAAATTAGTGGCGTATGAAGGGCAAACAAATGTATCCATACTCTTTACATAGCCATTGTCGTATAGGCAGGTAGCCAAGTTATCTCTTTATTTGCCTTCTCATCCCAAGAATAAATATGCACCCATCCGTCATAATCCTGGGCATACATGGAAAATCCCATTGCGCACTGTTTAAGGTTGTTTATGCACCTGGTCTGCTTTGCCTTCTCCCTGGCCTTTGCAAACACCGGGAAGAGTATGGCTGCCAGGATTGCTACGATAGCAATAACTACTAGCAACTATATTAATGTGAAACCCTGCTTGTTGTCTATTTTGTTCCTTTGCATTTTGTCTCTCCTTCCATTTTATTTTGATTGGATTTTCATTTCTACCGTGCTGCCGCCTTCCGCCATGGATTTGTTGGCGGCTTCCATGAAGGCTATGACTTCCAGGGAGTCTTTAAGGGTTACGGGCGATATGCCTGTTTTAAAGAAATGCCTTATCTTTTTTAGCAGCTCGGCATAGATGAGGTCTATATTCACTGCTTTTACAATGGTCTCTTTCTCTTTCCATACCGTAAAGCCGTATCCATGGTATCCGCCGGTTCCGGCTCTTGCTATTCCAACCCGTCCGTCGCTCCAGATACCGCTGGCTACGGGGCCGTAATTGCTGTTTATACACAAAACCTCTCTGCACCCCAAACCCATCAGCTGGAAGAGCTGTTCTACAGCATGAATGCCGTAGTAGATCCAGCCGGACATTGAGGGGCGTTCCATGTACGGGGAATATGTCATGGCGGAGAGTATCTTCCCGCCCGATGTGTTGGATTGCACTGACTGCAGCTCTTTGGTGAAACGCAGGGAGGATGCGCTGAATGCAGGGCAGTTATTCCTTGCGCATATATCCATAATCTTTTTTGCCCGGACTGCGCTTGACTCTATGGGTTTGTCTATAAAGACCGGCTTCCCCTTATCCGCAAACAGTTCTGCCAGTTCCAGGTGTTTGGAGCCATCGTCATGAAGGATGAGGATTCCGTCCACCTGCTCTGCCAACTTGCCTGCGGATTCGGTTATCTTAACGCCTAAGTTCCTCACTGTCTCCACATTCTTTGCCAGTTGTTCGGGAGAGACCATTATGGATGGTACCGGCATTGCAGCAACCACCCTGGCGCCTTTAAGAGCAGGTTTGGCTCCGTTCAACTGTTCTATGAATACCGGGCCGTGACCATCCAGCCCTGCAACACCCAGTCTCAAGCTCATCTTAACCCGGCCTCCAGCAATTCCACTATGCCTACCGGAATTTGGGCGGGCAGCGTAACCGGCACTCCGCTTTGAGCAGAGAGAAACGCCGCCATTATGGCATTAAACTCCATAAGGGCGGTGTCTAGATTGTTCAGATGCACCTCGCGCCCGTCCAGCCATGCCGCCATGGCCCTGGTGAACTCTCTTTGGCCAGGGATATCGCTTGCATCCCAAGAGGTCTCCTTTATAAACGGCGACGGCATATTGTAGGATTGGTAACCCCATTCCTTGTTTTGCACCCACCATGCGCGTCCTTCCGATCCCCAGATGTTAAACTCCAGGTGCTGCCAGAAATCCGTCTCGCCCGGGGTGCCCACCGCGTCTTCTGCATCTTCGCAGTAGGCGGTGACTCCGTCCGGAAAGACATAGCGCATAAGCATGTTAGCGGGCGCCGGATGCCCGTAATCCCGGCCGTTTATACCGTTTGCGGCAGCCCACACGCTCATCGGGAAATTATCGCCCGTGAAGTGGAAGAGCAGGTCTACCATATGCGGGCCCATGGAGAGGATGTTTCCCTTTGTAACGCACCTTATCCACTCTACGCTGCCTATTTTGCCCTCATCCAGAATGCTTTTCAGGTCTTTTATTGTTTGGAAATACCGCCTTTGTGTGTTAAGGGCTATCTTTATACCGGTGCGGGCGGCTATCTCTTTTATCTTTGCGGCCTGTTTTGGGTTTAGTGCCAGCGGTTTTTCAACAATTACCCCCCGGACGCCGTACTCTGCCGCCATCTCTATAGGCTCTTCCCTGACTGATGGGGGCGCCACTATATGCAGGATATCCGGCCGTTCCTTCTCAAGCATGCTCTCCAAATCCTGGTAGAGACGGCCTACATTGAATCTCTCTCCGTAGTTACTTAGTCTATCCGCCCGCATATCACACAGGCACACCAGTTCTATTTCATCCAGACCTTCATATGCGCGTATGTGGAATTCCGCCCTGGGGCCGCACCCCAGTATTGCTGATTTGTAAACCATGTTTCTTACCTTCTTTCAAAGTTCCACCAGCTTGCCGGTGACGGCAGATTCTTCTGCGGCGGAGACTGCTTCCACCGCCGCCCTGGATTCCTGCGGACTGATTATGGCGGGAGCCTGTCCATTTATTATGCAGCCGGCAAAGTATGACAGCTCATCCTTTAATGCGCCCGCCCTGCCGATGGCGGTTCTGGGCCAGTAGACCGTATCTGGGTATACCCAGCCATCCTTTGTGTTGATGGACAGGTTTTGCCCCGGACTGTTTATGTAAATTGCGCCCGTCTCGCCTATTATCTCCATGCGGGCATCCAGTTCAAAGGGAGTCTTATCCGGCAGGTACCAGTTGCTCTCCGCAACTCCCACGGCGCCGTCCTCAAACTTGTACATGGCCCAGCCTATATCCGGATGAGCCAGGTTTCTGGCGTTCACGAAGGCGGCGTATACTGATTTCACCTTTGCCCCGGTGAACCAGAGCATGAGGTCTACATCGTGAACGCCGTCGCCAGTTATAGGGGAGAGGTTTGAGAGGACTCCTTCGCTCACCGCCGCCGGGATGTTTCTTCTGGCGGAGATGGAGAGCACTTTGCCTATTTTGCCCTCGTCAATTGCCCTCTTTGCTTGGGAGTAAGACGGATCGAACCGGCAGATATGCCCCACCATGAAGTATTTACCAGTAGAACCGAGGGCGGAGATTATCTCATCGCACTCCCCGGTGGTAAGGGCCATGGGTTTCTCTAGAAAGACGTGCTTCCCGGCCTGTATTGCGGCCAGCGTGGGTTCCAGGTGGTCCTTGGCATGGGTAACTATGCTTACAACCTCTACATTATCATCGGCCAGAAGGTCGTGGTAGTTGGTGTATCTGCCGGGCACGCCGTATTTATCCGCCACGGATTTCAGGCGGTCTTCCCGCCGAGTGCATACCGCAGTTACTTCAACGTGGGGGATTGAGGAGAGAACCTCTACGTGCTTATCTCCAAAGAACCCCAGGCCTATTACTCCCCACTTTACTCTATCCATCGGCTCCTCCACACCTATCCATTATACCTGCTCTCGGTTCTGGATCTTCCGGATTCTCTAAACTCAATCGCCTTGTCAATCATGGTAAACGCATCATCCTGCGGTTCATAACCCAGGACTGAGCGGGCCTTGTTTATATCTATGGTAAAATCATAGTACTCCGGCAGCGTGAAATTCACCACCGGGCAACCCTGTTTCTTTGCAACATACTCCGCCAGCACATCATAGCTGAAGGGCGCCGGAGCTGCAATGTTAAAAGTCTCTCCTGTCGCGTTCGGGTTTCCAAGGGCTTTCAGGAACGATTGGACTACATCAGAAATACCTACCACGTGCCTTACATACGGCTTGCCGCCCGGATGAAGCAGGCAGCCCGCTCCCTCCATGCTGTTTGCAAAGTACTTTTTCTGTTCGGCGCTCTCTGCAATATCCCTCCAGATGGGAAATCCGAAATCCGGCGCTTGCAGAAGCATGTGGCTGAAGAGATCATCCTCATCCTGTATCCAGGAGAACCGCAGGATGGTGAACGGCAGGCCGTACTGCACGCCGTACTGGCGGCACATTACCTCTTCCATAACTTTTGAGAGGGCATAGTAGCCGGGATACGCTTCAACGGGCGCCGACTCATTTAGGGGATGGGGATGCTTGCGGAAGAAGATTCCAAGCGAGGCATCCCCGCCTGCAAGAATAAACTGCTTTATGCCTATCTCCCGGCTGCCGTCCAGAAGGTTCAAGAGGCCCTTTACGCTTGTATCCAGGAATCCGGCATCCTCCTTGGATGTGGCCAGGTGGCAGACGGCATCCATCCCGCAGAGCGCTTCCATCACCGTCTCCTTGCTGCACATTGAGCCGGAGACCGTCTCCACGCCGGGAACATTCACAGGAGTTTTAAACTGCAATGCCCGTACTTTATATCCCTCACGCACAAGCGCGGGCAGAAGGTTCCTGCCTATCTTACCGCTGCCGCCCGTTACCAGAATGCTTTTGATCTCCATCTCTACCACCGCAGCAGTATTTTAACTGCTTCCTTCTTGTAGACTTTTTCCACCGCCTTGTCGTATTCGGCGAAGGGTATTATCCCGCCCACAAAGCTGCCGGGGTTGATCTTGCCTTCTTCCAGCAGTTTTACTACCGCCCGCAGGTTGTCTATGGTCTGCACCTTGGAGTTTTTTATCACTAATTCCTTCTGGAACCACCGTGACTGGTCTACTTCAAACTTTTCATTGGTAAAACCGAATATAACTACTTCCTTCTTTGCTATTTCAAAGGAGTTCAGCATGGCCTGTGGGACACCGGTTGCATCTATAACAGTATCTATCTCTTCGGCCATAAGGGCGGCCATGCCCTCCGGCGTTTGCGGGTTCAGGATTTTTGCGAGTCCCATAGCCATTGCTGCTTTGGTGCGTTCCGGCGAGACTTCTATGCCTATTATCTCATCCGGCTGGCCCTCTGCCATCATTACCTGCAGAATTGCAAGCCCTGCCGGCCCCAGACCGGATACTGCAACTTTCTTCCCGGTAAGGTTCCCGGCAACTTCCATGGAATGGTGCGCACAGCCAAAAAGTTCCAGCACAGCCGCTTCCTCCGGTTTGGCCTTTGGCGCCGGGACCACGGTATCTGCTTTCCTAAGCACGTATTCCATATAGATCATGGGGCCGCCGTCCAGCATCATTATCACCCGGTCGCCTGCCTTGAGCGAACTCACATCGGAACCGACTTCTGTGACTATCCCCACGCCTTCATGCCCGTATACTCCGGGGTCGCAGGGGTATTTAATAAGATCGCCGTACAATCCATAGAAGATTTTGTAATCGTTCTGATTGCATATGGCTGCATATTCCAGTTTTATTACAACTTCATCTGCAGATGGTTTTGGGGGTTCGATGTCGATAATTGCGAACCTGTACGGCTCAATTATTTGAAGTGCTTTCATGCTGTCTCCTTAATCCTATCCGTTTATCACCTGAACGGGAAGCATCATCTGCAAGTTCTGATTCTTTCCGCCTACAAGCCCTGATATAAGATATTCACACGCCAGTTCTGCCATCTTTTCTGTATCCTGCTTGATTATGGGTATGGGCCTTCTGATGACGCCCAAAGCGGCAAAGTCTCCGGCACTGGTAATGTTAGGCCTGAAGGAATCGAAGCCTGCAACCAGGAGATCGTTGGGGATTTTAAGGGATCTCTCCCCGGCGGCATCCAGTAATCCCATAAGGTACCGGTTTGATTCCAGGAACACACCGGCGCCCTCATTGCAGCTTTCAAAGATTCTATCGGCGGTTGCCTTTATGCTTGCTCTGTCCGGCCTGGCAAGAAAGACACCGGCATCATCAAAATGGAGGCTGGAGCGGGCCGCACCCTCATAGACGCCTTCCAATCTGTCTTGCAGTGATTGATTGCGCACGCTGCCGCCCAGGTACACCAGCTTTGAGGCGCCCATGGATGCCAGCACATTTACGCCAAGTATAGCGCCGGATTTGTTATCCGTCACTATATAGTTTAATCCTTCTCCGGCGTAATACCTATCCAGCAAAAGAAAGGGTGCCCTGCTCTCTTGTATCTGCTTAAACAAGGGGATGTTACCGTCCCCTGCGGCCGGAGCCACAATCAGACCGTCAATTGAGCGGCTCATCAGGGCATCTATGCGGGACTTCTCTTTTTCAAGATCATCTTCACTGTTGCAGATGAACGTTTGGTATCCGCGAGCAGAGAGCCAGGTTTCAAGCGCCATCAACAGTTCCGGGTAGAACAGAGTTGACATATCAGGGATAACAATCCCAACCGATTTTGTCTTTCTGCTCTTCAACCCCCGGGCAACCATATTGGGCTTGTATCCAAGGCGCTCAGCCGTCTCTATAATGTTTGTCCGCTTACTATTGCTGATGCGTATTGGGTAGCCGTTTAAGACTTTGCTGACCGACGTTACGGAGACATCAACAATTTCTGCTATATCCTTCAAACCGATATTTTGCATTGGTTATTACTTCCCATAGTACCCTTTGGTTTAACGTTTGACCATACTTGCGATTATAATACCACGGCATTACTAAACCGTCAATACCTTTTTTAACAACCACAATGAATATATCTGGTTACAACAATCGGAGGGTGGGCACCCTTGTGAGGGGGGATGTTTGAAAGTAGTTAAAGTACCACCAGTTCGGCTCCTCCCAAAAGGCCGTAGTCAAAGAGGCTTAGTTCATCTCTAAGTACAGATTCTTCATAGAAAGAGTTTGGACCGCACCATATGTTATCATCTCCTTCCCTCTCATGTAACGGCCCTAGCGTATTCTGGCGGCTGGATACCACCTCTATAGAAAGCTTATTTCTTCCGGGTTTTAAGAAAGATGTGAGTTCTACCTCCCAGGGGCGCCAAAGAAGATTCCCTGCCGTTTCTCCGTTCACCTGGATTTTGTAGAGTATCCCTGAGGGACGCAGCAGCCTGAGGAATCTCTTCTTCTCATCTGCAGGAATATCTACCTCTGTGCTATAGATCATTCTGCCGGAGTAGAAAGGGTATCCCTGTTCCTGCCATGAACCGTTTTTCAGCATCTCTGGTTCACTGGAGAGCACTCCCTTATATGGCGTCTGCAAGCAGACACCAAAGTCTCCCACTATGTAGGCCGGCTCTACTAACGTCAAAAAATTAAAGTTTACGCTGAAATCTATGGTATTTATGCCCTTCTCTACCAAATTGGTGATCTTTACTTTGCCAAACCCGCGATCCCAATGCCACCCGGCGCCAACGGTTTCAATATTCGTGCCATTTACCGAGACTCGCCCTTTTTGTATATCTTCTATCACAAGATATGCGCTCTTGGGGCGGTTCACCGCGCTTGCAAATGTGTATCTTAGGATGATATCTCCGCCGCGGCCGTTCATGATCCCTTTGCGGATGGCTACCCAGGGCTGCCATTGCAGGGATTCCTCTGTACCAAAATGTTCTGCCAGGCGGCGGCGCACCCGCCATTCCATATCCTCAGGCCACCAGGTCTTTCCGCCGTCTATTGAGGCGCTTATTCTATCCATAACAAGCACGTTCTCCTCTGACCGGCAGAAGTTCCAGTTGACTCCAAGTGGGGTTACTTTGCCCTGGGAGAGGTCTGCCGGCCGGGATGCGGATGCTGCACCATCTGCCGCACCCTGCCCTGTTACAAGGAGCAGGGAGCCTGACGGATGCAGAGTGAACCGGTAGCGAGCATCCCCATCTGCTGCCAATGGTTCAATGCGTTCCCGCGAGCCGTCCACGGGGTTCCATACGGCTATTGGGGTATCTGCTCCGCCAAAGAGGATAAACTCATAATTGTGCGAGCGGTTGCGGTCTGAGTTGGCTATAAAGAATATCTCCTGCATGCCGTCTATTCTGTGCTGAACATAGGTCTTGGGGACGGGGCTTCCTTCTGTATCCCTTAATGAAAAAGTTCTGGGCACGGCCTTATCAAGCGCATCTTGAAGCTGGCGGGCGCTTGAGGGGATGGATGATACGCCGGGAAGCATTGCAAGGTGCCTCCATTTATGGGCGTCGGCTTCGCAATCCAGCTCTGTGGGGAGTTTCCCCAGCATTATCACCCTTCCTCCGGCCTCTGCAAACTCTTTCAGGAGGGCATAGGTGGATGGACGCCACGTGCTTGCTGGAGGGATTACCACTGCGGAGTAGGACATCTGCCCCACCACAAAACGACCGTCCTCTACCCTTCCCATGTCTTCCAGGAAGCCTTCATCGCCAAGGTCGCAATCGTAGCCTGCGTTCATGGCGGCTTCTACTGTGCGGCGGAACATTCTGTCCAGATAATCTGCCTGGGCAAAGTCGCTCTCCGGGAGGTCTGCGGGAATCAGCCTGCCAGGTTCCATTCTGGAATATCTATCGGCCCCCGGCATATTTGCAGACCAGCCGAAGCGGTGCCCGGCAGCAGCACTTTCCACCGGATGTAAAATGAGCGCATCCGGCATTGCCGCACCGCTTGAGAGCATTTGAGAAATACGGGTAAAGTAATCTGTAAGGAACCGCATATCCTTCCAGTAGGTCTGCTGGTAGTTCCAGTTGGGGGGATAGTCCTTCTTGCGACGTCCTTTTGCAGAATAGAGGCTGAGATGCGGACAGAAAAAGTTGGCGCCAAGCACCAGGTTAAAGTCGCCAATCCACTTGAAATCCTCAAATGTGCTGGTGTGGCGGGAGACTCCGAATATCTCTGTAAGTACATGCTTTCTGCCTAGTTGCCTGGCTGCCGAACTTGCCTGCTTTACGGTAAGAAGCATGGGGAGGCCGTGACCGTTAACACCCTCTATCTGCCGGCAGAGGTGGTCTATTCCCGGCATTTGCATATATCTATAATGGGCCATCACGCCGCCACAATGGTAACTAATCTGATCTCTTAACGTATCTTCCGCATTTACGTGACCTGTGGATATTAGATGGTTTGCTTCGCACCAATCAAATATCTGTTTTGTAAAGGAGAGCACAAACTGCCGTAGAATGGTACGGTGTGTAAGCAGCCGAATCTTTCTGGCTTCCGGGCCATCAAAGAAGAGGTAGGGTATATCTTGCCAGAAATTGCGTTTCTGCCACTCTGCGTAGATTGCCGGAATTCCATCCCACCAGGGGATTGCGCTGTGCCCCATCCTTATCTGGGGTTCGTCCGTAAAGATTCCCGGTATGCGCCCGCCAAAATCACCGTGAAACCTCTTTTTGTAGCCTTCATGTGTAAGATTTATGAACCGGCGTACAGCTTTTGGGTTGAGCAGGTTGGCGTATGATTCGCCGCTCCACCACCCTATTTTTGCATCATAGTGACGCCTGAAAATCAGACGATCGGAGTCTGCGTGTTTTGATACTTCATCTAAGCAGATTTTCTTTGCGCTCTTGATGGCAGGGCCGTCTCTTCCGATGAGTATATAGGCTGCTACCGGCTTATCTTCACCATCCGGCATAGGTTGTGCGCCTGACGGTATAAACTCCGCCTCCAGCATGGCGGCACGGTATTCGTCCTTCATCCCGGCTACCTGGCCTCCTGCGTTTCCACTGGGCCAAAGATCTTCATCATAAAGCCAGAGATAGCCGTTTTTTTCTTTGGCAACCTTGAGCGCCGATTCCATGGCTTGAAGCCACTCTTCACTCATATAATCAGTGGTAAGGCCATGCCGCGAATGAAAAAAGCCGCCTGAAAAGCCTTTTTCTATTAAATCGCCCATCTGCCGGGCCGTCTCTTCCGGAGTAATACTGTCATTGATCGCCCAGAAAGGCGCGGGGCGCAGCAGGTTTTCAGGATTTGTAAATTTTTGGGGATCCATGTATTAACTCCAGCTTAATTTTTCGAATAATCGGGCAGAAAGATTTGGCCTATACATAGCAGCAGTGTTATTGCAGCCTTAAGTTTGCATATATTGTTATTGGCAAGATTAGCAGGTATAACCTTAGTTTATATCTATTTCAGCTTGAACAGGCGGCCGTCACCCGGATCTAGATTATAACTAAACTGCACTTCATTGCCCTTGCGGGTAACAGGAACTCTCTTCCCGCTCAACATATCAACTGCGCTCTGCAGCTTTGGAACGCATGTATCATCTAATGCCACCTGGATTTTGGCAGGCTTGGTAACGTCCCTGTTAACCACCATTACGTAATAATTGCCGTCGGAATCCTTAAACGTCTGCGCATCACTGTTTTCGGAGCCGCGCGCAATGTTTTTGTTGCAGAAATTGAGCTTCATAAGTATGGGGGCCAGCTTGTTCAGTTCTCTGGATAACTTTCCTACCTCATCCCATTTGGGTGTAGGATCACCGTTGATGTTCAGCAGGCCCTCAAGCCGGGCGTCTGCGCTCCCCTTGCCTATTGTTTGATATATGAAATATATTATGCCTTTGGCCCCATGAGCCAAAGATAGATAGGTCATAGCTCTTATTTCGCTTGGTATAGGCTCCCTAAGATATTTACCGCCATTCCATCCATGTGCTTGAAGTACCATCCAAATTGGCGTACTTGCGGGTATGGCTGAACGAATAAGATCTAAATCTTCAACAAGCCGGCCGGTGTGCCCCAGCGAACTTCCTGCGCTAACGGGATATATATCGCACATAATTATTTCCGGCTTAACCAAATTATAGAAGCCTCCAACTTCGGCAGGTTTGTCAATACAGTTGAAAGCCCTGTGTTTGGAATCAGCACCCTCTAGTATCCAGTTGATATTCTTTAGTCTTTCTACATCCATGCCTGTTCCATGGGGTTCATCGCAGGTAAAGTATCCCAACAGTGCTGGATGGCTGCCAAGGGATGAAGATGCCTGGCGGGCAGCGTTGCAGATTTTATCAATAGTGGCGAAATCCGTTTCATAAATATCCTGGCGAATATTTATATAACGGCACTCTTTGTCTTTTATATCTATATGTTCGGGCGGAAACCTATCGCCCCAGATGTATATATGGTATTCGCCCGGTTCAATTCCCTCCATCTTGAAGTTGCCGTTTTGATCTGTAGAGGCAATGTGTCTCCCACAGCTTACAATTGCATTATCAAGCACTTGCCCATTGCTTTTTACAACGGAACCAAGCACTGTGCAGCTGCCTGCAGGATTGCGTTTTGATGAGAAGCTAATTTTGCCGAACTGTTCGGGATAATGGAAGTTGCTATTCATGGGCGCCCATGAACTGCAGGCGCCAGAAGGATAATCTTCTCTTGCCAGATTGAACCCCCATGTATCGCCGTCTTTTGGCGCCTCCTTTAATCCGAAGGCGCTGAAGGGGATAGCTACTTCAACATTCCAGCCTTCATCCGTTCTGGTAGTATGAGACACCCAGTTAGGATTCCATTTTAAATCAAAATCTTGCGGATTGGGGCTCTTGCAATGCTGAGAAAAACGCATGCCGGCAGGATTGGTGATAAGGTGATAGTAGCTTTTTTTGTTACCGGACGGGCTTAAAAAAATCTCTATGCAATCGCCCTTCCAAATATCTTCCGGTTTGTCATGCCCGCATGAAATATTATTATCGGTTGCTTTGCAGAAGATATATAAAAAATTATTATCATACGCCAAAGAGGCTTCTGTCCTTTGCTTGGCAAAACCCAGACCTCCAAGCGCTGTAAAATTCTTAACCTGATAACTCTTTTGCAGGCAGGTGCGGGAGCATGTTCCATCTAGTGTCAATTTCTGCGCTGATTTTTCTACATTCCAGATAAGAGAAGATGAGTGTGCCGTACTTCCGGACCGTAAGTTCAACCTTAAAAGTTCATTAACGGAGGGTAATACCTTCAATCCGTGTGTATAGGCGCTATCTAACAGGGGGCCAAGCCAATCAGTGGGGCTGGAAAAATTGATAATCATGTTCATGCCGTGTGCAGATATATCCTTGCACATGGTATCAAAGTACTGCTTACGCTCTTTTTCACTGGCAGGCACCGACGGCACCTGCCAGCTTCCACTTGTACATACAGTTAAAACGCCTATCGGAAAGAACTGCGCGGCTTCATTTTGACGGGTGTCTTGAAACTTCAGCGGAATCTTTTTTATCTGAGTATAAGCGCTCTCCTCCGGCATTCTGGCTTTTACGCAGAGGTACTTGGCGCCCGCCTTGTGAGATACCACAAACCCTGTGTATTCGCCGGGGGATACCCTCCCCAGCGGCATCTGCTCATCGTCAAGAAACAGGCACACCTTCATTCGATCGAGAGCATCCTGCGGGCCATCAAATTTCAACTGTATTTTGCGTAAATCTCTAACTGCAATGGGAGATGCGCTGTCTATATCAGCATTCAGATGTATCCGGCTCCAGTTTACGGCGGGAAGCTTGGCAAACTGTTTGCTTGCATCCAAACTATTGGCTGATTTTGCAGATGGTTGGCCGGGGGTCTCAATTGAAATATCATCAATTATAAGGCTGCCCTTGCCCGGAAGGATGGCTATCTGTATCCCCGTGGCATAGTCGCCTACAAGAGTGCCCTTGTAGTTTGGGGTCCAACCGCGATTAGGCTGCATATCCCTGGCTTTTATGGAAACATGCGTCCATTGATTGGGCACACACCGGCCTTCCCAGGTATAATTCACAGTCGTCTCTTTGTTGGTAAGCGCACTCACAGTTTTGGCAATGCCTGCGGCAACGTGCACATTAAATGTACCTGCTGCCGTGGAATAATACCAAAAGCTTATCACCGTATTCTCTTTGATATTCACATTTGGTATTCTTCCTATAAGGTTGACTATGCCTTTCTCTGATGTTCCTATCAGGGCCTGCTTGCCGCTGTGCACATTCTCTGCTGTAATAGCTTTTGTGCTCCCAGGCGCTTCCGACCATATAACCCAGCCGGGATTACCCTTTTCAAAATCCTCCAGGTAACTATCGGCCCTGCCATCTTCGGCGCCAAAAGCAAGTGAGATACTTGACAGCACAAACAGGAACACAAAAACAGCGCCTGCAAATCCTGCCGCCATGCATCTGGCATAATCAACAATGGGATTAAACTCTGAATCTCTTTCCACTTTCTCTCTCAATGCATTACCTCCTAGGGTTTATTGGCTAAGCAATACTGAAACTAACGATTCCACATCTTGTTTTTGTTTCCCATGAAGTCTGAAAGTGCCACCCATCTTACGGAACCATCTGCAAAAAGAAAGTTCATTCCATCCGAATGCCTTTCGGTTGCACCATTATAGATTCCCAGACCGCCCCAACTGTTGCTATCCTTGACACCATCACCATCGGAATCTTTATCAAAGGGATATTCACGTGGATTGCCAATTCTGTCAATTCTTGCATCTCCAACCAGAAAACAACTGGGATTTAAGTCTATTAAAGGAATCTGCCGTCTGGAGGAGTTATAGTATTCTGAATATCCGAACACGCCATAGACCGAACCATAATTGACTCCATACGTGTAGCTGGTATTGTTAGTGCGGCTGGGGCATGGCCTGTATCCGCCGAGCGCTATATTGCTGTATCCGAAATAGTTGTATTCAGACCCGCCTTTTATGTATGGAGTTACAATCTGTGTCCAGTAAGGCCCGGAGGCGGTTGTTAGACCGTACGGCGGCAGGAAATTATCATAATCCTGCGAATACATATTGAATGCCAACCCTAAATCCTTAAGAGTGCTCACACATGTAGCCTGTTTAGCCTTCTCCCGAGCCTTGCTGAACACAGGAAATAAAATGGCCGCTAAAACTGCGATTATTGCAATGACAACTAATAATTCTATCAAAGTAAACCCTGTTCTTTCACGCATGGCGGCGCATACCATGCTTTTTTTAATTTGCATATACATTGCCAAAGCTCCTTTCCTCCTAGTTGATTTTATTGTAATCGTATTTCTGGTTCTATAAAGAATTGCCTTCTACAATCACCGGTGGTATATATAGAACCGGATCGGTAACCTCATTTCCGCCTATCAATTGCTTAAGCAATCCTACTGATTCATCTGCCACTCTGCTTGCATCAAACCCGATACGTGTTACCGATATTGGAAAATGGAATACTCTTCCCACATTTGCATGAGTCACAATTGCTAACTCCTCCGGAACCTTAATCCCAAGCTCCAGAATTGCGCGGCTGGCTATATCAAAGAATGCATCATCATGAAAAAAGATAGCGCGGGAACGATTAGGACCGTGCCACCATTTCTTGAATGAATCATAGATATCTATTAAGCCGTTCTTTGTATTAACCTTTAACAATCTATCATCAGAGCCACCAACGGTTTCTTTTTGCAGGTTAAAGATATAGTTTGATACCTCTTCACTTCCGGGATCTGAATTGTCAGAAGGCATTGGAGGGTCGCACATGATGGCAAAATCATCATATCCATGCTTGGTCATTAAATCGGCTGCGATGCTGTTAAGGCTTGCGTAATCCAGCACAACACAATACCGGCCTATGGGGTACGCTGCGCCGATATTAACACAAAAAATGCCTTCCTGTGTTAATCTGCGATCCACACCAGCTGAGTAGACTGTGTTCAATACACCTACCGTGCTCTGAATGTTGCTGCCATCAAACAGCGCCGTAGAAGTTAAAAATTTATCTGCGGCAGTATCAGTATCCACCCACATGGCGGCTTTATATCCTTCATCTGCTATGCGCTTGCACAGCCTGTCCATTAGTGTGTGATACCAATACCCTAACGGTGAAGAAAGCCTAATTGTATCGCCAACAACTGCTATAGTGCTTGATGTATCAGTACTTTTTACATATGTCCCGGAGCCCTGCTTCCGTGCTATCAAGCCTTCATGCGATAACAAATTAAGTGCTTCTCTTAGAGTGCCCCTGCTAACGCCGAACTCCTCTATCATATCTCTCTCTGCCGGCAGGGTTTCTCCAACCTGCCACCGACCTGATTGTATGGCTACCTTTAAGTAATTTGCTACCTGGTTAGTTTTAGTTAATACTGCCACTTGCCTTCACCTGCATAAATCAAGAGTAATTGTCTAATAATCCGAAAATTGTACCATTTATAACCCACACAAACACTTACATACAAGTTATTCTATCATAACAAAGATTTATTATCAAGCCCTTTTACTATAATTTTTTGATGTAATTATTGGAAACCGGCTAGCTTTTCAACCCGGCGTTCCATGTATTCTTCCCGTATGTTTCCTTTATAAAAAGTGAGCTTATGAAGGATAATAGAGCAATAACTATAAGCCCTGAAAATATAGTAGCGTAGGCTGCCGGCGGATAATGTATGCCCCCCATCACCCTCACAGCTTGGGAAGAGAATTTATCCAACACTATGCCGGATGCAGTGGTATATATTGCTACTGCAAGATATGCGGCCGTGTTTATTAAGCCAACCGAACTTGCCGCGTAGTCCGGGATATTAAGTTCCTTCATTATAGTGCTGAATATGGGAGTTCCGCCGGATGATATGCCAAAGAGCAGATAACATGGAAGTATCCAGACTGCGCCTTTGTTTAGAATTAAAAGTCCCATGCACGGAGCCAGCACTGCAAGAAAGCTTGTGACAACAAGTATGGGCTTCCTTCGGTTTCTCATCATCTTGGACAAGAACCCGGAAAAGATGATGGCTGACATAGATACAAGCATAAGCAGGAACGTGTATGATGCCGCCGCAGAGGCGCCCAGCCCGCAGCAATCTTCAAGGAGCTTCTTACCTATAATTGCCTGCACAAGGAAGAAGTTGGCAAAGACTACCATTGAAGAGAAGAGCACCGGATACCCATGCCGGTTGGTAAATATGCGCCTTATAGACGGGAATACTGATGATGATTGCCCTGAAAATTTTTTGGCAAGCTCACGCCGTGTAAGCAGCACAGTAATCATAACCGCAATAAAACAGGCCACACCCACCGCCAGAAGCGATGGCCTCCATCCAAATGCACGCACCGCGCCCTCAAAAGGCATTGTGCCCATCAGACCGCCGGCATACCCCGCAAAGAGCGAAGAACTGAGCAGGGCGGAGAAATGCCGGTTGTTAAAACTTATATCCAGCTCCTTTACAACGGAGAGGTACATAAGGCTTGCCCCAAGTCCTACAAGCGCTCTTGTAACGTATAGCTGAAGGATTGTGTTACTGAGTGGAAACAGGATAGATCCCACTCCAAGGAGCACACCCCCGACGACTATTACCCGCACAGGCCCAAACCGGTCTACAAGCACGCCGGAGAAGATTTGCATTCCACCGTACACATACAGGTAGATGCCGCCAAGCAGCGCCACGGAGGCGGCGGAGGCGGCAAAGGCGGATTGCAGTTCATTGTAGATGGTTCCCGGAACGGCTACCCTTTGGAAGTAGGAGAAGGCGTAGATTACGTTCATTAAAGCAACCACCAGAAGCTC
>CALNCU010000292.1 GCA_937875395.1 uncultured Armatimonadota bacterium
TCTCAAGCGCCGGAAAGCCCTCAAAACCGCCTTATACAGCATATTTTCAGCCCAATTCTGCACAATATGATGCTTGATTTACCCATGATTCCATATGCACTTATGGTAGACTTTGGGGTGATTTATGCCTTACTCCACCATCAAAAAAAGCCTTACAGGAATCGAAAAACCGACTTTTCCTTAGACCAGGTTATGCAAATCAGGAGGGGGGTACCCGTATATTTGAGGCCGCCCCCTTCCCTCTGGCTCCACGCCTTCGGCATGCACCCTCCTCTTTTGACCGGAACATCAGTCTCCGGCAATTCTATCTGTAGAGGTGATTTAATGCATGCAGTCTGTTCTATATGCACAGGCAAGATTAACATGGGGTTTGTGGTTGATGATGAGGAGATCAAGCTCCACGTGGAGAACGATTATATAAGGTTCAGAGGCAAGTCTCTCCTCAGCTTTGAGCACAAGTTTACGCTGAACAAAGAGTCTAAAGAGATCTGGAAGGAGATGGTTCACTGGCTTTCTGCGGAGATACTGCCATCCATTCTCCACCGCCTGTTAGCTATGACAAAAGGCACAGACATTGAAGTGCGACTCCCAAAGCGCGTAAGATCCTTCGAACTCAAGCTTCCCTGGATTGAGTGCGCAGGCAGAGGTAACTTTAATGCCCCTCCAAGCGCAAAGGTCAACCTGCTTGATATAGTGCGCCCTCTCCTTAACCGCAAACCTGCTGAAATACTGGAGAATCTGGAGATGGATGTGGATATGGAATCCGGCAACATTATACGCAAGCACCTGAATGATGACTCCAGACCTATAATCGAACACAAGGTAAAGGGCTTGCGTATAAATGGAAAGACTCTGCACGCCGACTGGTGCCAGAGAAGCATGTGTGATTGCGATGGGAATATAGAAGTGGGCGAAGGCAGCGAGGATGGAGAGATACCGGAAATCCTCAAGAGAAAGAGCATATGGGACGAACCGGCAGAAGAGAAAGAAAAAGAAAGCGAGGATAACGAGAATATAGAAGTAGATGATGGGGAGAGCTCCGAATGAGGGGGCTCTCCCCTTTTTTTCTTCCATGCCTGCTCAACAGCCTGTACAGAGAACCCTAAGAGTCGCCGTGTTCCTCGGCCTTCTGCTTGAAGTAATCCACCACAAACCTGAGCAGCGCCTGCGTAAACTTCACGTCCATCGGCGGAAGCCCCTGAAGAGAGTTTTCAACATACTCTGAGATTCTAACCTCCTCCGCGCCCGGCTCTGTGCGAAGCAGGTCGCACGGCTCAACACCCAGGGCGCGGGAGAGCTTCACCAGAGTCTCAAGCGAAGGAGTCTTCTGCCCAATCTCTATAGTGGCAATAAAGTTAGTGCTCAGGCCGGAGAGTTCCGAGAGCCGCTCCTGGGTAATGCCAAGAACCTTTCGCCTCTCTTTTATCCTTGCCCCAATGGTTAACTGTAACTGTGTGATATCCGGTTTCCTCATATCAAGCAGTTTAACCCCTTGCTTACTCATAGGCCATTTGCTGTATGGCATACAATAACATTGACGGCTAGCAAATATTATTGTATACTTATCAGGCAATGTGCCGTTTTGGGTGTTCTACCCTTGTTTATCAAAATCTTAAATTATGCTCATGCAACTCAAGGTATTCTTCCAACTTAGGAGGTCATATGTGTTTTGGAGATAAATCAGCGGTACAAGAGCTATCAGAGATGTGGTCGGCAGCATTCACCGGCGACTGGTTTATATACACAGATTCCGATAACCCTGTGGTAATGGCGGCGGCAGCAGGCAGCTTGATTTGCGGTGTGATTGGTATGGTCGTCGGCGCAATAGTTGGGCTTGCGGGGTTCATCATAGGCGCTGTGCCGGGATTATTCATTGGCATGCTTCTTGGACGGGTGCTGGGATATGTCTTGGTTTACGGGTTAGTAGTTGCCCTGCCGCTGGCGTTAATAGTATCTCTGCTTTATCTGTGTATGCCGGGTGAATATGTTTACATCGTATTCGGTATTGCCCTGCCGGTGTTGCTGATAGCTCTGGTAGTCTACCTGTACCGATAATACCAAGTCAAAGGAGGAAGTAATAAGTGCATAACACCAACAAGAACCAGGCAGAGGCGGCCTATGGAATAATAGCTTCCAAGGCTAATACCAATTCCATCACCCAGGCGCTCTCCGGGGCTGCAGGCTTTCCGTTCACCATTGCGGCGGATGTGGCCGTTATTCCCACAATTTACATGCCGCTTTGGAATGACATCAGAAGGGTATACGGCTACGATCCAATGGACTCTGTGGCTCTTGGAAACATAGTGGGAAAGATTCTGCCGGAGGTTCTGGCGGACTTGGCAATGGACAAGGTGCTTGGAAATGTGCCAATTCTTGGAATCTATTTTAACGCCATCTGTGCAAAAGCCATGACGTGGAGACTGGGCATGCTCTTCACTTTTCTCTCAAGCCGCGGGAGCACCATACCGGAAGAGTGCATACAGAAGGCTATGCTCCTTATCCGTAAGAGCTTTCCGCAGAACGATATGTTCAAGTTTCAAACGCCGGATAAGGCTCGGTTCATCAAGCTAATCACCTCTGTAAGCAGCATGTCCGAAGTGGAAATGAACGCCAGGCTGGATAGAGCAATTGAGTTTCTGGCTGATTAAACTTGACTATGCCGCAGAACTCAAAGAAGGCCTGTGACACATGGACCCGCTCTTACGGATAGATATCAAAGTGATGAGTACCCCATCCCTGGTAAGTGTAATCCGCCGGATAGTCTCTGCTGCGTTGAAGGAAGTGGGAACTTCTGAGGAGTGTATAGATCAGGCTGTTCTAATAACAGGAGAGGCCTGCGGAAACATAGTCCGCCATGCATATGACAAACCATCTCCATACAAGGTAAGCTTGGAGATCAACACCGATGCCCTGGTTCTGGAATTTATGGACTGGGGCAAAGGTTTTGATACAAGCACCCCACCGGAAGACGGACACTTTGGCCTTTCCCTCATCTCCACCATTGCCCCCGATGCTCAAATAGAAAGCGTGCGGGGGGAGTATACCCTGGTTCGGGTGTGTCTGCCGAGAGGGTGAGATTGCTTAGCATAGCTTATGGAAGCATTTAGCGTATTCTCGTAGAGTATGCTTTACTTTTTGATATGAGCATGCTATAATATGCTTGCTTGCTATTATTAGCAGTTTCACGCCATCTGAGTCATTACTGGCCTTGTGGATGCATCATAGATAGCTGGTATGACCAGCCCATACGAATGGATTCATCTGCAAGAATGTACATACACTGCAGCAGAGGATACATGATTCGTTTGTTGATCTCTAAACTGGTGGTGTTATTACTGTTTAGGTGTTTGCAATGTCTGTTGGACCTTGCCCCATCTAAACAGCGTTTTTTGATTGTGTCTTATATCTGACCCCATGACTAATCCAGTAGTCTGATTGCTTGTGTAGCTCCCCCCCATGTACACAGACCAAATATATGAGCTGAAAGCCATCGGGCGATAAGAGTATATCTAGAAACACCTAAAAGCTGACAGTTTACACTGTATATATTCTGCCTTCAAGTTAACAGCAAGGAGAACAACATGTATATAGCGAGCATACGGATTCAGAACTACAGATGTTTTTCAGATACTACCGTCGAGTTTCAGCCGCACATGAATGTAATAATCGGTGAAAATAATGCGGGAAAGACTGCCATTCTGCATGCCCTTAATCTAATATTTGATCGACAATCGCGATCGCAAATCGATATACACGACTTCTACCAGGGAATATCTCCATCAAATAAACCGCCTGTAATTCAGATAACCGTGGTCTTGAAACCGACTGGCGGCAATGAAGATTCACTTGAAGACAAGGCACTAGTGGCAACATGGTTGACCAAACTCGAACAGAATTGGGAAGCCCAACTTGTATATGAATTCTCTCTGTCTGATGAAGATACTGCAGCATTTGAAAAAGACACAGGAGCATCTCCTAGTAAGGATGGCTTCTGGGCTACCATTCGGGC
>CALNCU010000293.1 GCA_937875395.1 uncultured Armatimonadota bacterium
GGGTTGGGCAAGGAGCTTGCAGGATTCATAACCGTGAGCAACCAGGCCGTGCAGGTAACCGCCGTCAAAAAGGCCGAAGATAATAATGACCTTATTGTAAGGCTCTTTGAGGCCACCGGGAAGAGCCAATCAACAGAAGTCTCCATTCCATCCGCAGGCATTGCATGCAAGTTGATGCTTTCACCGTTTGAGATAAAGACGTTAAGAATCACCCCTGCGGAGAAGGGCATCAAAGAAGTCAACCTGCTTGAAGAACCTGTTGCGGCTGGGTAACAATATCAGGCATACCATTCTGCAAGGGCATATTAAAAGCTCTTGCAGAATGGTGAACTGCCACAGAATAGCAGCAGTTGCAAAGAGCGAGGTTATGGCTTAATATACAGATATGTTCCATAACCAGGATTCAGGCTTGGCAGTAAGCGCCCTGCCAACAATAATAAGCTTCGGCCGGTCAACCTTTGATGCCGTGTGGGCAGAGAAGGAGCATACCAACACAGTATCAGAACTGCTGCATATACTGCATGGAAGTGTGGAAGTAAAGACACGCAACTACACCATCAAGGGCAGCAAGGGCGATACCATATACACGCCTGCTTTCTCTCCCCACCGGGATATCTTTTCCACAGATACGCCGTTTGAAGTCCACCTCTTTCAGTTCTTCTGGCCGGACGAAGAGCATATGTTAAAAAGATACACCCCAACGCAGCTTGCTTCCATACAAAAATCAGATAAACGCAAAATAGCTGCAGATATCCATAATCTCTACCAAACCCTTATACAAGGCACATCCCTTGGCCGCGAGCTAAGCAACTCCATGCTGCTCACAATTATCCTCCGTCTCTTTCAGGCGGCGGATACCGCATCCGGGGTAGAGCCCGCGGCGCCCGGCAAATCCTCTAAAAAAGTGATAATGGAAGAGGCAAAAAAACTTATTCAAAAAGAATACAGCCGCCCCGTCTCTCTGGATGAAATAGCCTCCGCCTTAAACATAAGCGCCTACTACCTGTCGCATATATTCAGCCAGGAGAGCGGGTTCACACTATCCAGCTATCTCACAGAAGTGCGAATGCAGAACGCCGCATTGTTTCTTACCGGCACCCAGTCAAGCATTGCAAGCATAGCTCAGTTAGTGGGATTCTCTGATGCCACCTACTTCCG
The DNA here is from genome assembly GCA_937875395.1 of uncultured Armatimonadota bacterium. GTDB lineage: Bacteria > Armatimonadota > UBA5829 > DTJY01 > DTJY01 > CALNCU01. The sequence continues at coordinate 1,159 of CALNCU010000293.1, forward strand.
CAAAGTCTTTAAGCTTCACTACGGCATATCCCCAAGAGAATACCGAACCAGGGCCATACTTGAAACAAAATAGCCCCAATTCGCAAGAATCTACCCGTTATTGCAAAACATTCCCTCTACCATTATATAAACTTAGCCCTTACAATATTAAAAATAATAGTAAAAGTTAATTAAGCAAAGCACTATTACTCCACCAAAAAGTTATGCTGGTTAACAAGGCTTCGGCAGCGGCGCTGCGCTCTGCGACCGAAGTACCGTACCGGGAGTGATGTCCCTTGCTTCGGCAGCGGCGCTTTGCTTTGCGGCTAAAGTATCAACCCATATAATTTGGTGGGCCACTATTCAACCGGAGGGCTGATCTTATGCAGTTTGGATACGCGCAGTCAGATATCACACCTTCAAAGCCTATCCCAATAGCCGGACAGATGCATGTGCGGATGGGAAACTACACACACGATCCCCTTACAGTAAACGCCGTTGCAATGAGCAGTGGAGATATCCGGGTAGTCCTTGTCTCCTGTGATCTCCTTACAATGCCGGGAGCGCTGGCAAACAACGTGCAGGCAGAGTGCCAAAATGCGTACGGCATCCCGGCAAGATCAGTAATCATAGGCAGCATACACACCCACCTGGCACCCTTCACAGAGAACTGGCTTGGAATTTCAGACTGCAATCCAAATTAT
>CALNCU010000294.1 GCA_937875395.1 uncultured Armatimonadota bacterium
CCGAAGTATCGCCTCGGGGGTGCTTAATTACAAAGGCTTTGGCGGCGCCTCCGGCTCTGCGACCGAAGTATCGCGAACATAATTAAGTTTACACGCCGCTAGCCGTTGTATTCTTCCACTGTGATAGCATCCACCAGGGGAGAGTTTCCTCGTTCGGCCTGGAAGGTTACAACGTTATACGGCGGATGATCCGCAGGGACTGCATCGGTTATGAATTCGCACTTCTTCCAAGGCAGTTTCTTCCAGCCGCCCCCGGTATACTTTTCTGGCTTGAATACAGCAACTACCTTTAGCGTGCCCGTCTTGCCTCCAAGCCCCCACATGAGCTGCAGGTCTGAAGGGTTATCAAGGTTGGGCGCCAACTGGAAGGAGATTTTGTACCGCTTCCCAACCGGAGTTCTAACTACTTGATAGACATTGCTGCAAGGCTTTTTTGAAGCATCTACCAGTAACGCCTGCTTGCCGTCCGGGGCGTTGCAGTAACCTATAACCTGCACTGTGCCGTAAACGGTCCATTTTAGACCCTTATCATCACGTATAAATATTTTAGATCCGCCTTCAGGTAAGGCAGGTTCTTCAAAAGAAGGATTGGCAACTGCTACTGCCCCTGCATTGGTAGCAAAACAGAGCAGGCAGATTAAGACTGCACATGCAGAAATGGTAAACTTTGTCATTTGTTCCCTCCAAACTTTCTAGAGACATGTTCAGGGTATCATAGACGGCAATAGTCTGCCAAGTGGTAGCTTTGGGCTTAGTTGCCGTAACTTGGATTCCACCAGCACTGATCCCATTTTTTGCACTCAAGATAGATTACCTGTGCCGGAATAGCTTTTACGTGACCATCGCAAAAGAGCATATTGGTTACTCCGTTATGACGGCCCTCCATGTAGTCTTTATCTATAATAGGGTTCATATATGCATCATTGCCGCTATATGAGCCGCTAATTGCAGGCCGCCCATCGGCAACCATATACTTGCCTATTCCTGCTATGTAGCCGGGGGAACCCAATTTGCTTGGCCCATAGTAGCAGGTGCCGTTTATGTATGGGAGTGCTGATTCAGTCATCAAGTAGGTATCGGCCACGGATTTAATTTGCGCCATGGTCTTGCTTGCCCTTGGGTTGGATAGATTATTCCCGCAGGCCACGTTAACATTGATGCCGTAGCCTCTCCACTTGTTTGAAAAGGATGGGCAGTAGCCCACTTTGCTGCTTTTTACGTACGGCTCTATTCCATCATACCATTGCTTTACAGGGCCGCTGCCCTCGTTTATGGCATAGCATGGAAATGTTTCCTCATTATCCTGAACATACATCATTATTCCATTGCCAATCTGCCTGAGGTTGCTGACGCAGGTTGTCTGCCGTGCCTTTTCCCTTGCCTTGGCAAAAACCGGGAAAAGTATTGCTGCCAGAATAGCAATGATAGCTATAACAACTAGGAGCTCAATAAGGGTAAAACCGTCTTTTTTGAACATTGCCAATCCCCTCCTCTAACGGTATGTGACTATAAGTTAATTATATGGTAACAAAAACTTCTTGACAAGAATGAGTTTTCGACAGGAAAAGAGGACTATTCCGACATTTTAGTGATTACATATGGGTCGATGTCTGAATAATCCTCATTTTATCAGTAAAACTCATACTTGACGCCCATCCATAAGCTAAACTATACTGAACTTGCTATGCAGCCATATAAAAAGAGGCGGCGCAGGGAGGTCGGAAAAGTTATGGATGTGCCAAAAACCATTATAACTATTTTAGCATTATTGCTACTGCTTTGTCCAATGGCTAACGCAGCAGATTGGAACCTTGTAAAAAGGGATGGCGCAGAAGGCACGCTTCTCAAGAGCTATAACTCCTTCAGGCTGGCCAAGACAAATGCCTGCGGCACCATGGAACTCTGCTGGAGCGAGCCGTTTGAGCTTAAGGCCAATACCATCTATACATTCTACATAGAGTATCAATCTTCCGATGTCTCTGTATCAAATACACTGTTTCTTGCAACAACAAGGCAGCCGGACCACCCCGTTACCGCAGAATACATTCCCGGCGATTTCTACTCCTTTACGGCCAATGTGCTGCCAAGAAACAGCACATCCGGGGTATGGCACAGGCGGATTAGAAAGGTCATCTACCCACGGGACACAACCGTATATCTAAGGCTTGTGTTTTTTGGAAACCCTGCAACGGTAAACTTCAGCTATCCGCAAATCTTTCTGGGCGGCATGAACAGGCTGGGTGAAAAGTTTAAACCGTATCCGCTGGCCTACTCGCAGGAAGAGATTGATTCCAAGCTTAAGAACAGCCCGGCAAAGACTGCATCCGTAATTCAGAAGAACGGCCGTATGATGATTGAAATAAACGGCGCTCCCACTGCCCCTGTTGTGTACAAGGGTCTGACAATAGCCGATAAGTTTAGGGGGAACGATTATACCTCCTTCGGCAACATGGGCATAAATTTGGTGGAAAGGCGCATAACTGTTGGCGCAACAGACCCGGAGAGGGCGGACGGCTGCATATGGCTGGGTAAAGGGAAGTACAATTTCAAGCCCATAGACGATTCAATTATAGATGTGCTAAGGCGCAACCCGGATGCGTCTATCATCCTTGACTTAAACATTTTACCGTACAAGGCCTGGGGAAAGGAGAACCCTCTGGAGGTGGTAAGGAATTCAGAAGGAGTTAGGGCATACGGTCCCGTGGAGTGGATGTCAACATACGCAGCCGATGCAGATGTGGTGGACAGGTCGGGCAGCGGCAAGTGGTGGTACCCATCCTGGCAGTCAGAAGCCTGGCGGAAGGACCTTGAAGAGCTTTGCGCAAAGATAGCGCTCCATGTAAAATCAAGCCCCTACGGCAAGGCTGTTGCAGGGTTCAACCTTAGCGGCAGGGATGATGCGCAGTTTATTACGCATTATATAGATTATTCAGAGCCCAGCAAAAGGGCATTTATAGAATTCCTAAAGGGCAAATATGGCAGCATAGGCAAGCTGAACAGCGTTTGGAATACGTCCCTGGCATCCTTTAAAGATGTGAGCATGCCCAAGGATGAACGCACCATGCAATATACTCACCGTACGCCCGGCCCGCTGCCGGATTACAAATACTTCAGAGAAAAAGAGACGTGGAAGGTGCGGGAGCGTCTTGCCGGCGCCCTAAAGAAATCTATAGGGAGGCCTGTGGTAATCTTCTCTTACTCCGCCCCCTACAACTCGGCGTTTTCAGATTGCAAGTACATGGATTGCGTGGGAGTGATCCCGGACTATCCCAATCGCAACGTGGGGTATGTTACCGCGCACCAGCCCGTTTCCATATCGGAAATTGGGGAGAAGCTGCTGTTTGCAGAGCTTGACCTGCGTTCCCAAACCGGGATAGGCTATCCGTCCGATATTACTTTCAGGGAGTGGCTGCCGCTGCCTGAAAGTGCAGAACAGTGGATAGATATGCATCGTAAGCTTGTAGGCATCTCGCTTGCCAACGGGTACGGCTGGTGGTATCTGGATATGGGCCAGTATTATAGAGACCCGTTTGTAAGACAGGGTATTATGGCGGCAAAGCAGCTGGCGGATAAGCTGTATAAGCGTAAAAAATCCAACTTCCGCCCGGATGTATGCGTTGTTATAACCGATGATGAGAGGGGTTATTATG
>CALNCU010000295.1 GCA_937875395.1 uncultured Armatimonadota bacterium
GCGTTCTGCATGCCGCATGGTGGCATCATCGCTTAACTACGCGCGCAGTTACGCGGCAACATCCGGCAAGCCGGCCCGGGTGCTCTTTTATGAAAACGGCAGGTGCCTTAGGGTGGAAGTCCCGGATGATACCTCTGAGGGCGGCCGGAATATGAGGGAGCTTACAACCTCTGCCGGGCGGCGTAGAAATCTGCCGGAGGATGTTGTAGTGAACCGCATAGTTAAGGTTGGCAGCTCCCAGGGCACGGATTATATAGAGTTTGATAAGCTGGGGCAGGCAGAGGCGGCCGTTATAGAGATTATAGATACAGGCGGAGGCAACAAGATGTATGCGGTTGTAGATTCCATAACAGGGCGTTCCAGAGTCTACTCCCCCAATGAACTGGAGGAATCCTGCGCTGCAGTACTGGAATAAGCATCCAAATAAAAGAGCGAATCCTGTAACAGACAGAAAAGGTCTCACCCTGCTGGAGATGGTAGTTGCGCTTGCCATACTATCCGTAGGGATTGTGGGCGTGCTGCAGGCCTACTCATCCGCCATGGCGGCAAACAGGGTTGCAGAGTCGCAATCTGCCGCCGCAGACCTTGCAAGCTCTGTAGCATCAGAGTTGGACCGCCAGGCAAGTCTGGAATCAGGCCAGCTATCCGGGGAGTTTCAAGACTGCCGCGGGTACAGTTGGACGGCGGATATAGAATCCCCGGACAACAACGGAATGGCAAGAGTAGTCATTACCGTAAGCTGGAAGACGGGCAGTGTGGAGAGAGACTTTGGAATGGTTGCCTACCTGTGCCCGCAGGTGAGCAGCGCGCTTGCCGGAACATCGCAAAGCTCAACTGTTATTACAAATATTTCCGGGGGTGGGGGATGAGTTATACCCCGCGCCCAAACAATTCAGGTTTTACACTGGTAGAAACACTGGTGGCCCTGGCCATACTATCCGTTATCATAGGAGCCATATACGGCACATTCAGGGCCGGGAGCCAGAGCAACATGCTCCTGGGAGAGAATGCAGACCTGCACCAGACGGGACGGGTGTTGCTGGGGCGCATTAATTCTGAACTCTGCGGCATATACCAGGCGGCCGGGAGCGGGACAAGCGCTCTTACGGGAGAGAACTCAGATATGGCGGAGAGCTCTTCCAGCTTTGACAGGTTGGAGTTCACCACCATCTCCCATAAGCCATGCAGAAGCACGGATATATTGGGCGGAGTGTGCAGCGTAACCTATTCAGTAAAATCTTCAAGGGACGGCGTGCCGGAGGGCCTTTTTATTAAAGAGGATTTTACTCCGGGGCTGCATCTCTCTGATGATGAAGTAGAAAACCTTCCGGAAACCCGGATATCCGGCCTGGTGGTTGGGATGGATTGCAGCTACCTTGACCCAAATACCGGGGAGTGGGTGGAAGAGTGGATAGGCAAAACAGCTCTCCCTGCTGCGGTGCATATTAAACTTATACTAAAGTCGCCAAGAAAGAATGCAAGCCCTGTAGAGGCATATCTTACAACAAACCTAAGGCCGTCGGGGAGCAAGCAGAGCACATCTGGAGGGCAGGACGGTGGCAGGTAACAACAGGGGCATAGCCCTTATTCTGGTACTGTGGATAATGCTTGCGCTGGTGCTTCTGTCGGCGGGGGTGGGCATGCTGGCCCGCACGGAGTCTCATATTGCAAGGAACCATGCAGACCGGCAACGGTGCCGGTGGGCGGCCCGCACAGGGGTGTACAGAGCCATTGCAGATGTTAAAACCCTGGCCGGGGAGCGCGCCACGTACCTGGGAGAAGAGCCGTACACCCTGTCGTCCAATGATTTGCAGATGAACCTGGACGGCTGCTCATTTGAAGCCGCCATAGAGGATGAGGGCGGCAGAATAAACATAAACACGGCATCCAACGAGACGCTTGCAAATCTGTTTGGCAACAGTGAGATTGCAGATTGCATAGTAGACTGGAGAGACATCAACGATATTCCGGGGCCCCTGGGGGCGGAATCCGTATATTATTCGTCCCTCTCCATGCCGTACCGGTGCAAGAACGCAGATTTTGATACTGTAGATGAACTGATGCTTGTGAAGGGGATTACCAGAGACATGCTCTATACCGTATCGGGAGAGAGCGGCTGCTCTCTGGCAGACGTAATAACCGTATACGCCCCTGCCGATGCAAGCCGTCCATCAGGCAGCAGCCAGTTGATAGATATACAGAACGACAGCAGGCAGAGGCTAAGGAGCACTCTGGGGGACGTGCTCTCAAATCTGGAAATAGATGCAATAGTCAATTACAGGTCCCGTATGCCGCTCAGGTCTGTAGCCCAGATAGTAAGGGTGCCGGGCCTGCCGCGGGCAAAGGTAGCCAGAATATACGACAGGCTTACCATAAGGGGTGCAACTGTGCAGGCCGGCGCCACAAACATAAACACCGCTCCGGCGGCGGTGCTGGAGATACTGCCGGGGATGGATAGCAACATTGCGCAGGCAATAATTGATTACAGGGTGGCTAGCGGGCCGTTTGAGAGCGTGGGTTCCCTGCTCTACATAAACAGTATTACAAACAATACGTTTGTAAGCATAGCCCCCTATCTTACGGTTAAATCCGCCGTTTTTAGAGTTACATCTACAGGCCGAATAGAAAAGACCGGGGCATCCGCCACAATTGCCGCCGTATTAGAGGTAATAAACGGGCAGGCCCGGATTAGATACTGGCAGGAGTGATATGCTGTATGTTTAAGAACAAAACCTACCTGGGGGTAGATACCAGGGGCAGGGATATTAAAATTGTAGAATTGCGCAAATCCGGCGGCGCCTTAGAGGTTGTGCAGGCGGTAAAGCTTAAAGGCGGCGGCAGTGATATAGGCACGGCGCTGGGGCGGTTTCTTTTAGATACAGATACCCGCCCGCACAAAATAGCGTACTCCATGCCTGCAAGCGCCTGTTCCGTCAAGTTTGCGCGGCTCCCCGAAACCCGGGCCAAAGAGACTGCAAAGATGGTCTATTATGAGGCGGAGACACAGATTCCGCTCCCCTTAAATGACCTGGTATGGGGTTATTCCGTAGCGGATCAGGCAGGGGATGATGGTCTGCGCCAGGTTGTAATAGCAGCAGCACGGCGGGAGACTGTAGCAGAGATTGTCTCCGGCATGGAAGAGCCGATGCTCCCGGATTCATCCCTCCAGGTATCCACACTGGCAGGGAGGCGTGCGCTCTCCCCGGAAGCAGATGATTCCGTCATTCTTCTGGATATGGATGAGGATTGGGCGGACCTTACCGCCGTAAGCGGCAAAGAGATACTCTCCTGCCGGAGTACAAACCTGGGTGTCGGCACACTGGTTGCCGCTGCCGCCGCTGATCTTGATATTGAGCTTGAAGAAGCAGAAGAGCTGATTGGCCAGTGGACGTTCTCTAAGCTCTGCGCCCCGTCCCAGGGCAAAACCGGCCAATCCGCCGTGGAGGGATGGGTGGATTCCATAGTGCTTGAGCTTCGCAGGTCCGCTCTCTCCGCCGTCTCTTCCGGAGGGCTCCCAGTGAGCAGTATTATACTCTCCGGCCGGGGGGCTGCCGTTAGCGGCATTGCAGAGGTAATTGCAGAGAAGATTAACCTTCCCGTGGAGATAGGCAATCCGTGGGCGGAAATGCAGCTTGGCGCCGTAGTTAAACACGGAAAAGACTACCTCCCGGCGGAGTTTACCGTAGCAACCGGGCTGGCAATCTCCGCCGCAGAGAGTACCGGCAGCATAAACCTTATGCCCGGAGAGCATAAAGAGGCGCGCATCCGCCAGAGAAGAGAAAGGGCGGCCATGCTGGGCCTTGGCATAGCGGCGGCCGTGCTCTTTATAACAATCCTTCTGGGGCAGATTGGGATAAGGACAAAATCTGCAGAACTGGATGATTTAAAGGGGCGGGTGGCTGTGGCAAGGCATGCGGCTGTAAGCGTTCAGCCGGGACTGGCCAAAGAGGTATCTGCCATGCAAAGGATTGCCGATGCAGTGCAAAACAGCAGCACTCCCATAGAGGTTCTGCGCCGTATAAGCCAGGGACTTCCAAAAAGCTGCTGGATATCAGAGCTTAGATTTGATGCCGGGAAACTGGTGGTGCTTAGAGGCGGCGCTCTTTCTGATTCTGCCGTGGCAGATGCCGTATACCAGCTCTCCGGCGCGGGCGTGTTTGAATCTGTTTCCATGGATTACTGCAATCTTGGAACCGGGGACAACAAGCAGGTGTATGAGTTTCAAATTAAGTGTGCTCTGCCGCCGGATTCCATGCTTTCCGGTAAAGCAAAGACCGGCGCCAGTAAAAGATCGGGGTTGGTGGTTAGATGAAAAGGTTACAGCAACTTAAAGGGGTAGAGATTGCCGTTGGGGTGCTTGGGCTTCTGGTTTTAGCGCTTGCAGCCATAATGCTTAACCAAATGCTGGTGCGCTCGCGTCTTTCAGCCCGGGTTAACGAGCAGAAACAGTTACTCGCTAATCTTACAGAGGGTTCCATGGGCAACCGCACGGCGTTAAGCAAATATGATGATATGTCTATAAAGCTCTACGGGCGGATTCCGGACGGCTCTGCGCGCGGGAGCATGCCTTTTGTGCTTAACCAGGTTGCCGGTACTCTGCGGGCGCACGGCTTAATGCCGGAGACTCTTAAACCGGAATCTGTAACAGTAATAGACGGCATAAACCGGGTTCCTCTTAAGGTATCTTTCAGTGCCGGGCTGAACAACATGGTGCTTGTGCTCCGTGATATAGAGAACACGGTGCCTGTTATGCGCATAGATCAGCTAAGCATCCGTCCGGCGGCGGATAAATCCCAAATGCTGCATGCAGAGATGACAATATCATCCTTTGTTGCCGGCGGAGGTGTTGCTGGCAGAACGGCACCGGCCGGCGACCGGGAATCCAATGCGAGCAGAGGTTCATAATGAGTATATTTGACAGCATGAGAAACCAGGAAGTCTCTCCAAGGCTGGCAGCGGCCTGCATAATTGGGCTGCTGGCCGTGTCCGTTACGGGGATACTCCTGGTAAAGAGGGCCGTAAGCGGGCCTGTGGCGCCGGTGGAATCATCCAAAGTGCAGTTACTGCAAAGCAATGCAAAAGATGTCAAATCCTCCCCGCCTGCGCAGAACGGGGAGAAAGGCACGCCCCCTGCGGAGGATGCGTGCGCCGCTATAATCTCAAGAAACATATTCCGCCCTATTGCTGCCTTGCCAAATGGTTCCGTATCCAATCCTGCTTCGCCTGCACAGGCAGATAAACCGGCCGTTGCCGTAACCGCGCTCCCTCCAATGCCGGTGGTAGTGCAGCCGCGCTCCGGCAGCGCAGGCTTTGAGGGCAGGTCTATGTTTGGGTTCAGGATGGGCCGCGGCGGCAGAAGCATAGCATTCACCGGCATAGTGGAGACTTCAGAGGGCATGCTGGCTCTTATAGAGAACCCCGCAACCTCTGAAACCAGGTTTGTTGCCGTGGGAGACAGAGTGTTCGGCATGGATGTGTTAGAGGTGGGTGCGCGTTCTGTGCTGCTTGAGTTATCAGACGGGCAGACCATAAGGCTGGCTATGGGGGAGAACAAGCCGGATTCTCCTGCCTCCACCGGCCAGCAGCCGTCTGATCAGGCGCAATCCGGGACGCAGCAGGCCCCTGATGCCTCCACCGGCCAGCAGGATGGCGGCCGGTCGCGAAGATGGAACCGGTCATGGGGCGGATCTTCCGGTCAGACTGCACCCGCCCAGTAATGTTTAGTGACTTACCATAAGGATAAATGAAAGGAAAATCGGCGCAATGCGTTTTTTATTTAAGATGACACTGTTTATATCTATGCTGGCCGTAACCGCCGGCGGGTTCTGCCAGACTGCAGATGCCCCGCCCGCCACCCCTGTGCCGGAGAATGTGCAAGCCGTCCCCCCGGCGGCGGAGGGTGTTCCGGGCAGGGACGGCGCGCAAGCCCCTGGGCGCTCGGAGAGAAGGGGCGGCCAGGATGCCTCCGCCCGGTACTCCATGAGTTTTGACAAGGCAGATGCCCAGAGCGTTATTAAGTATTTCAGCATGATCAGCAGAGTGCCCGTGGTGGTAGACCCGGAACTTAAGGGGAATATTACCATCATCTGCTCAAGCAGGCTCACCCTTGCAGATATATATGAGGTAATAAACTCCGCGCTCAGGGTGCGGGGATACACAATGGTCGGCGGGCTTGCAAGCAAGGTAATACGCGTAGTCCCGCTGAAGAAGGCCGTTACAGATGCCACCGGTGTGAACTCCGGCAAGGAACTAACCCCCGGGATCATAAGCGGAGAGCTTATTACGCAGGTTGTGCCTCTGGAATATGTAGGTTCGGATAAGCTGCGGGATGAACTGAAGACCCTGGTTTCATCGGATCAGGCCAGCATAATCTCCATATCGTCCGCCAATACCATTGTTATTACGGATAATGCAGATAACATCAGGCGGCTGATGGATGTGATTAAGAGTGTTGACAAGTACACTCTGGGGGCTATAGAGGTTCAAGTATACCAGTGCAAATACGCAAATGCAGAGGGCTTGGTAACCACGCTGAACACGCTCTTCCAGCTAAAGACGTCCGCTGCAACATCTAACACCGCCATCCAGATGCGGGGGGCTCAGCCAAGAGGAGCGCAGGGTACGCCCGCGCAGGCAGCCGCAGGGAGAAGCGACCTTATAGATATGAAGGGCGAAATTCATATTGCGGCAGACCAGCGCACAAACCGGCTGGTTATATCCGGCACGCGGGAGCGGGTGGAATCTGTTTTAAACGTGGTAAAAGAGCTTGATGTAGATATAGAATCAGAAGTTAAAGTCAAGTTTTTTACACTTCAGTACGCAGATGCAAAAACGGTTGCAGACCAGCTTAACAACCTGTTTGTGCAATCTGCAAGCACCACTGCCCAGGCAACTGCCGGGCGCAACCAGTTCCGCATGCCTGTGCCCGCAAATACTGCGCAGCAGTCCCAGGCAGGTGATTACGCTGGACTGAAACGCAACATGGTAGTAGCAGATATTAGAACAAATGCTGTAATAATAACGGCAACGGAACAGAACATGAGAGCCTTTGAATCTGTGATCAAGAGCCTTGATGCGCCAAAGGTTCTAAGCGAGATTACCAGAGTCTACCCGTTAAAGTACGCCAAGGCGGCCACTTTGGCCGAGACGCTTACAAGGCTATTTAGCGGCAGTACCAGCGTTGGCAGCAGTTCCAGGTCATCCTACGGCATAGCATCAATCTTTGGCCTGGGGAGTTCTTCTCTGGATGCAAACAGCCCCCTGGCACAGCTTAAAAACATTACGGTTATAGCAGAAGCCAAAACCAACTCTCTGCTGGTAACCGGCCCGCCCAACTCTGCCGTGCTTGTTGCAGACCTGGTGGCAAAGCTGGATAAATCCCCGGCGCAGGTTTTTATAGAAGTGGCAATTGTAGATGTAACGCTTACGGATGATACCAAGTTTGGCATTGAATGGGAGTGGAACCAGATTATTTCCGGCAACACCCATAACGCCAAGACAAATTTTGATCTTGCGGATAACGTTCTGGGGTTCAAATACAATGTGGTTGGAGAAAATGTAAGGGCGCTCCTCCACGCGCTCAAGAGCCGTGATAATGTTAAAGTGCTCTCTACGCCAACAATAACAACTGCAGATAACGTAGAGGCAAAGATAAGCATAGGGGAGGACCAGCCTTACATAACCGGCCAGACCAGGCAGTCTGACGGGTCTATAGTAACAACCGTAGATTTCAAAAAGGTGGCGGTGTCGCTTACCGTCACCCCCCATGTAAACGAATCCAGCGATGTCCTCTCATTAGATGTGCATCAAACCATCAACGAGATTGTAAGCTTCAACACAGAGCTTAATGCGCCCGTTGTTGCAGATAGAGAGGCGCAGACCAGTATCTCCGTTCGTGACGGACAGACCATTGTTATAGGCGGAATAATAAAAGAGAACAAGGAACATTACACCAAAGCCGTCCCCATCCTCTCCAGTATCCCGCTTATAGGCGAACTCTTTAAGAGCAAGCAAAACGTGGTAAAAAGGAGCGAACTTATGGTGTTTCTGACTCCGCATATTTTAAGAACCGAGCAGGATGTAACAGACGTTACAAAGGATGCCCGCAGGCAGCTTTCTATACAGCCCCACTCCAGCTATACACCTGCAGAGAGCGCTGCAGAATCAAAAGCCGCGCCGTAATCATTGGCGGATATCCGGGGCGGCACAGGGTTCCAGGGGATGCCTCTTTTGCCTAAGCAAAACGGCATCCC
>CALNCU010000296.1 GCA_937875395.1 uncultured Armatimonadota bacterium
AATCCTACATAAGCTTTATTCATGAAGTCTACCGCAAAAGGTTCTCTGCGCACTTCGGCAAGACCATAAAAGGATTCTTCTACGATGAGCCCAACGTCCCCTCTATCACACCCTGGACATGGGATTTCCCCGCAGAGTTTAAGAAGAGGAAAGGTTATGATATAAGGGACTGGCTTGTGCGGATGATGGTCACTTATACCGTATACAATATCACCGCCACCTCCACGGAAGAGAGTGTGCAGAAGGCCCGCTCAGACTACAATGATGTCTGGACAACCCTTTATGCAGAGAACTTCCACGGGGTTCTGCTAGAGTGGTGCACAAAACACGGTGTACTCTGCGCCGGGCACCAGGGTTCGGATGAGACGCTCTCCGGCATGCTCTCCGGCTGCGGCACCTTCTTTAAGAACATGCTCTTCAACCACATCCCGGGCGTGGACGTTATCTGGGATCAGGTAAAAGTGGGCGAGTTTACAGATTTTCCGCGCATGGCGGGCTCAAGCAGGAGCCTCCAGGGTAAGCCTCTTGCCTTAAGCGAATCCTTTGCCGCCATGGGTCACGGCATCCACCTGGATACCATGCGGTTTGTAATAGACCACCAGATGGTGCGCGGCGTAAACAAATTTATGCACAAAATAGCAAACTATGATGTAGAAAAATCCTTCTATTTCCATCCGCCGGATGTATCCCCGGTAAAGAACCCCTTCGTCCGGCTTTACGGAAGCATCTTAAACAGGCGGACGGAGCGGCTTTGTTCCCTTTTTGCAGAGGGCGGGCCGGTGGGTAAGGCCTGCATCTTTGTCCCCCTGGAGAACTACTACCGGGGAGATAAAGGGGTTACAGAGGGGCTGGACGCCCTGGCCCGCCAGCTCACCTACAACCAGCTTGAGTACGATTACATCTGGTATCATGACCTTGCAGATTTAAGGGTTGAAGATGGGCAAATTGTAAGCGCATCCGGGGCCTGTTACACGGAACTCATAATAGCGCCGTCATCCCGGTTAAAGCCGGAGCAGGTAGAAAAGATTTGCCAGCTTAAACGTGCGGGAGCCGGGGTTATTGCATGCGCTCCGCAGGAGTGGGATACCTCCTCCGTCCGCCTGGCAAAAGACGTACGCGCCGCCTGCAAATGCGTATCAAAGCCGCCTGTGCCGGGATTCCTCTCTAAAGACGTGCCCGTCTCCACACTCACCCGACGGCTCCCCGGCGGAGACTATATTACGCTCCTCTTAAACGAATCGCTTGAGGAAGCGTGCATTAAAATAGCCTGCCCGGATGGATGGGCTGTCTGTGATGAAGACCCTATAAGCGGGCGCCTGTACCGTCTCCTGGCAAAGGATGGCGTTGTTTGCCTATCTCTCTCTGCCGGGGAGAGCCGGCTGGTGCGCCAGGGGGATGCGGGGGGGCTTAACGCCTTGCCCGCGCCCGTTGCAGACAAAGCCGAAAGCATCTCCCTTAACTCCTGGACTCTCAAGCTTCCGGATGGGCACGCCGTGCCCGTAGAAGGCGCCATGCCCTCTTGGGCGGAGATAGGGTTTGGGGATTATACGGGCACCATGGAATACACGGCTGCATTTAAGTGGGAATCCTGTTCCCCGCATGCAATCCTTGATCTGGGGAGGGTCTGCTATGCCGCCACGGTATTAATTGACGGCAAACATGCCTGCGATGTTGTGTTCACTCCGTTCAAGGCAGAACTGCATAACCTATCCAGGGGAGAGCACACCATAACCGTGAGGGTGCTTAATACCTTTGCAAACAGCGTCTGCGGCACGGAGGAACGGTACAGGGAACTTAAGGAGAGCGGAGTTCTAAACGGCACATACGCCCCTATCTACGTCCCAATAGATAGAAAAGTGCTTGATTCCGGGCTCCTGGGGCCGGTGACTATTATGCCTGCGCGCACTTGACTATTTGATTAATTTCAGTACAACCTATATTATGGGTTACGTAAACTGTTTCGGACACAACAGACAGGCTTTGCATAAATACTGTCTACTCTATAAATCTGGAGGTAAGAATGATTAGAAGAATGTTGTTCGCAGGAGTAGCCGTCCTTCTTGCAGCGGCGGCCTCTTACCCGGTATGCGCGGCAGAGGTTCAGAACCTGGTACTGAACCCCGGCTTTGAGCAGGTGGAGAATAATTTCCCCAAGGACTGGCGAACCTTCAGCCCAAAAGACAAGGAAAACTATTCAATTGATGCCGCAGCCACGGCAGGGAGCAAGTATTCCCTTAAAGTGCAGGGGAGCTCCGATGTATCGTGGGCGCCCGTATTCTCCAACACAATAAATGTAACCCCCGGCGCAGAGTACACCCTTGGCGCTTACTATAAAGCAAACGTCCAGAAGGGGGAGGTTATCTTTGCCCTCAGGGAGATGACGGAGAAGCAAGAATCCATAAAGTTCAACCATGTAAATGTGCCCAAGCAGACCGGCTGGGGTTTCTTCTCCCAAAAGCTCGCCCTGGGACCCACTACAAAGACGGTGCAGGTATTCATTGTGCTCAGGCAGGCTCCCGGCGAGGCCTGGTTTGATGATGTAATACTGGTAAAGGGCGATCTTCCAAACGCCGGCGAGTATGCTGCCAAAATAAAGAAGTAGATGCCTTATCCAAGTGCATGACTAAAGGTCCGTCCGGCGCCGCCCGGGCGGGCCTTTTGCTTTTCATCCGCCGTGGATAAGAGGAATTTAGCAAGTGCATTGCTAATAATCATTAAGTAATACCTAAGGGGAAATTGAATGAAGATTTTGCAGGACAGGCAGAACAAGACGGTTCTGGTAGAGGCAGAGAAATACCGGCTTAAGGTAGACCCGGCTCTTGGATGGGCGGAACTTGCAGATAAGAGCGGCCATGAATACTTCCGGTTTCCGCTGGACGTGGAGGTTGCCCTCCCGGATGGCGAACGCACGCAGATGCCCCTCCCTCTCTCCGCATCCGTGAAAGAAGGAGAGATTAAGCTTTTAAGCGCAGGTGCAGGCCCCTGGGCGGAAGAGCGCATAACCATAAAACCAACCGAAGAATTCTTTGTTCTGGGGTACTCCGCGCAGGCGCGGGAAGCCGCCCGCGTGTGCGAATGCCGGCTCTTCTACAGAGACAGCTGCGGCATGCTTCTAAGGAACATGTACCAGGGGTTCAACCCCTCCCCCCTGCACGGGAAAAATGCCCTTGAGGACCTGTACAGCCTTACTCCAACGGTAGATACGGCCAACTCATACTACACCCCCGCCCCGCTTAACGTAGGGATTGGAATGCCCGGCGGCTGGGTGGGAATAGGCATGGTAGATTTGCCCAACGGCACAACATTTGGTTTTAACAACACCTGGGGGCTTCTTGTAGATGAACCGTGGGGGCACATAGTTACACCCGCGGGCGGGGAGTACACAGCCCCGCGAGTAGTCTTTACCTTCCCCTCAGACGAATGGGATGGAATAGCCGCCTACCGCACCGCCCTGCTTAATCTGGGCACTGCCGCAACTGTGCCCATAGAAGAAAAGGGACTGCCGGACTGGTGGAAACGCCCCATGTATTGCACCTATGGAGACCAGATACTGGAGCATCAACCCTACTGGCTCACGGATTGGTACTGGGGGAGCCCCAATTTCACAAGCGATTGGGTGCGGGATGCCGTCTCCGGCGTGGAGAAGCGCCTGGGGTACAAAGAATTCACCGTTATTATAGACGCCTTCTGGATGGATAAATGGGATGCAGACCCCACCCCAAGTTCCCGCTTTCCAGACATGCGCAAACTTATAGACTGGCTGCACGAGCGGGGGCATAAGGTGCTTTTGTGGTACTTCCCGTTTGAGACCTGCCTTGAAAACGGATGCGGAGAGGATGCCCGCCGCTTTGGAGTACTTCCGCCGGAGACGCCCCCGGATGCCAAAAATGCGCCCATAGATGTTACATCCCCCAACTTCCCGGCCTACGCCGCCTACGTTGCAGAGCGGCTCTTTGGCTCTGACGGGCTGGATGCAGACGGGCTTAAAATAGACTTTCTTGCCCACCTGCGGCACCCCAGGGGAGCCTCTTACCAAAACCCGGATGCGGGGATAGGTATAAAGGAAGGGCTAAGATGGCTTAAAATTTTTGGAGAAGCGGCAAGGAGCATAAAGCCGGATGTACACCTGAACTGGAGTGCGGCAGACCCGCACTTTGAGGGGTTCTTCAATAGCAACCGCACGCATGATACCCACTTCACGCCGGAAGAGTTTGAGCGCCGCGTACGCATAGCCTCGCTTGCTGCGCCAAACGGCATGATTAATTTTGACGGCTGCCTTATGCGCCCGGAGTGGTTTGATTCCTGCTATCTCCCCGCCGCCCTCTACGGCACGCCGTCGCTCTACTACAGCAGGCGGTTCCACGGCGGAAAAGAGGTGGAGGATGAGCAGCTTCAGGTGCTTGGACGCCTCTTTGAAATCTGCGCCCGCCGGGAGTGGGGGCGCGTACGGTATCTCTCCCCCGGCTGCTGGCGGCTTGAGAACGGGAACGGAATTGCCGGGGAGACCGTAGATGGAAAGACACTTATACTAAAGGACGGCCGGCTCTCCGCAACAATCTTTTCTATGGAGGATGCCGTTCTATCTGTGCCGCTCCTTGGGCTTGATGCAAAGGGGATAGACCCCGTTCCGCATGGATTAAAGATAGAAGACGGAACAGCAACCGCCTTGTGGAAGAGGGGAAAAGCATACAAAGTATTGCTGAATAGATAGGGGCTTAATGTAAACAAAGCGAAGAGCGGCCCCCCGGGATGATGCTTCGGTCGCAGAGCCGGAGGCGCCGCTGCCGAAGCGTCCGGGACATATTTAAGCTTACACGCCGCCAGGCATGTCTCCAAAGCTGCGTCCCCGGGTAAAATTAGTCTGGCCGAGCCAGTATAAATGAGGATAAAAATGAAGACAGCGGTAATATACCATTCCTTTTTCCATACCACGGAACAGTACGCAAAGTGGATTGCAGAAGAGATTGGCGCAGAGACCATACCCATGCGCAAGGCAAAGAACCTTTCCGGCTTCGACCGGTTGATTATTATGTCCGGCACGTATGCCGGATGGATGCCGCTTGCGGGGTTCTTGCGGAAGAACTGGGGACGCCTGCAAGGCAAAGAAGTGGTTGCGGTGGCCGTGGGAGCCTTATCTGAAGCAGACACGGCCAGCAAGACAAGCTACCAAAAGATTCCCCCGGCTATAAGAAGCCGGATAAAATACTTCAAGATACGCGGCGCCACCCCGTTTGCCGGCAAGGAACAGCGGCAGCAGGAGATTTTAAAATCTAACCTGGATAGAGTGCTCTCCTACCTGAAGGGCGAATCCGCAGGCTGATATGCCCCGCCCTCATTCAGCTGTTGCTGACAGGTCTTGGAGATGCGCGAATATCAGAGATTTGTGCGATGCCTCGGCCCATGAGCCATAAGGCGCTGCCAAAGCCTTTGTAATTAAGCACCCCCTAGGTGATACTTCGGTCGCAGAGCCGAAGGCGCCGCTGCCGAAGCCGGGCTCAGAGACCCGCTCCTGCGAAGCACAAACCATCAGCCGATGAGGATGGACGGACTACTCAATGCCGCCTATTCTCATTTCGCAAGCCGTCGGAGGGTATACTGCACCGGGGAAGGGCGTTCCTCACCCGGAGGGGTGGATGCAAGCTCATCTATGGATTTGAAGAGTTCCGTGCAGGCATGGGTATACGGGAGCCCGCAAAGCTCGGAGATAAGCCGCACGCCCCTGTCCAGGAGCTTCTTGTTAGAGATGTCTACCCAGCTCATCCAGTTGCTCTCTACCCGCCCAAGTTTAACCATTGTCCCGGTGGAGACGGTATTCAGCACCAGTTTAAGCGCCAGATGCTCCATTAAATGCAAAGGCGAACCGGCGGTCTTAAACGGCACTACAAACTCCCCCGGCAGATTTTTTGGCCGCCCCAGGGTAAGGTGCTTTCTATCTTCATAATTATTTGCCCGGCGTGCAAACGCCTCCTCAAGCCTGGGAGGGACGGAATCGCCTACACTTATAAGCACTGCTGCATTGGGCGTGTTTTGATAGCGGCACGGAGTATCTTCGCTGCCTATTATGAACTTTTCAAGCTCCGCTACATCAAGCCTGGGCGGAGTCTGCGCAATCTGGCCTGCCGCCCCCATGCGCTGGTATTCGGCGCGAGTCCAAGTAAGGCAGCGGGGACTGCGGGAGAGGCAGCGCTCCCAGGCCGCGGGCGTGGGCATAAGTGGGTTTTTTACAAATGCCCAGGATTGTGCGGATATGCCGTCGCCGCTCTTCCTGAATGGCGGAACCATAAAGGTTGGGGAGCGCTCTGTGGTATCGGTAAAGATATCCAGCAGATAATCGTCTGCAAAGTACGTAATAAGACCGTGCCTGCGGTACATATCCGCCTCAAAATCAATATACCCGGCCATGGCGGAGACGGCATCCGGCAAGCCAAGCTGATAAAGGAGGCTTCTGAACTCTGAGGAGGCATCTGTGCCGGATGCCTCCCCGCCTGTAACCTGCCGCAGAATCTCTTCCAGCGCAGCTCCGGCAACCAGCTGTTCTGATGTGGTGGCCTGCATGCGCGTGGAACCGGCAACAGCCATGGGGCCGCAGGAGAGGTCTAAAACGGTGACCGCCGGGTTCTCAAGCGCCCTGCGGCAGCGTTCCAGTTTGGAATAAAGTAAGTCCGCCGGGTTGTTGAAGAGCAGGCAGATTTTGGCGCCCAGGCGTGCCGCCTCTTCCACGGTGCCAAGCACGGATGATGTCTCCCCGCCCTCTGTAATGGCTATCAGCACATCGCCTGCGCCCATGCCCAGTTCGCGCACCTGCTGCCGGCCGAACTCGTGGTAATCCTCAAAGAACTCCACGGAGCGCACCAGGGCATAGTCGCCGCCGGTCATTATGCTGAAAACGGAGTCTCCCCAGCGCTCGGCAGCCAGCCCGGGGTTGTCCAGAAAATAACGGCGCCACATGCCTTCAAGGAGTATGGCGAGCCGTCCGGTGGCGCCGCAGCCGGAAAAGACAATCTTGCATCCATTCGTAAGGGCGGCTGTACCGTCCAAGACCATTTTATTGTAGGCGTTAGAGCCAATTATCTTCTCTGCCATCTCAAGAACGTTTCTATCCACTCTTTGCAGCATCCTTACTCCATCCTGCGTAGAGGCGGCAAAGATTCTATCCAAACCCCTTGTGAGCGGACTGGACTGCTCCGTGGGCAAAAATCCCAGGTGGAACTCCTTTTCGTTCTCTTCAAAGTGGCGGGCCTTCTGAATGTAATCCATTTTACAAGTATCCTTAGCTGTAATTAAAGGTAAACGGAGGCGGTTGCAATAAAACGGTAAGAGTTATGCACCCCTGCCGGCTCTGCGGTCTTCTCTTCAAGCTCCAGTATAGAAGAAATCTCTCCATCTTCAAGCTCGGAGAGACGGAGGATAAGCTCCTTCCAGCGGGCTGCCTGCCCTGCAAACCGAATCTGCATCACCTCATAGCCGAAGGTCTTGTTACGCTCATACCACTGCTTGCGGTAATGCTTTTCAAAGGTTTGCAAAGCCTTGACCACCTTTGCAGCCAACTCTTTTGCCTCTGCCATATCCTCTTTTCGACGGGTTTTATACGCCCTATCCACGGATAGTTTGGCCGAAATCTTTGCTTTAAGGAGCCCAGCCATCCCGGCAGCCAGGCGTATATTCCCCGCCCGCCCGCGGGGATGCTTTTGCAGTTCACGCTCTATATGGGCATAGTGATCTTTTATCCTCTGCCAGAAATCCGGGCCGAAGTTGACTTCCTGCTCCTTATAGTAGATGCCAAGCAGCGGGTCGTCCCAGAGCAGGGCCGGAGCAGAGATTGAATCGGCCTCCCCCATGACAGTGAGGCCGGACGCTGCAACGTGCGCATTAAAATCTCCGCCGCAGATGGCGGCAAACTTCTTCTCCAGCGTACTCTCTTCCGGCTCTGAAGCGGGGTTGAACACCTTCTCTGCTGCATAACAGGCGCCTGCAAGCGCAGAACTCCAATCGCAGTAGCCGCCGTCATCTCCCCACATAGTGAAGAAAATCTCTTCCACCCCTTCCCGGGCGCAGGCCTCTACGCAGGGATTCACCGTCTCTACGGTCCTTTTGTGATTGTACCAGAACACCGGCCAAGTCCATATGCCGGACGCCATTACCGGCACCTGTCCAAGATGGCGGTGCCTTTGAATCCATTCTCGGTAGAACTCTACATCTTTGTGGTAGTAATCCCAGTAGGTAAGCTGCACCTCCGGCGGGATTTTGTCTATGACATCCTGCGGGGTGACTGCATCCTTGTCATAGTAGTCCATCCTCTTGCTGCCCATTCTAAAGAACATATCAGACCAGATTATGGGTATAAGTCCCCTTTTTGAGCACTCGCCCACTACGCGGTTAAGGTGGTCTATGTAGATGTCAAACGGGCGGCGGTAGCCGTTTATGTCCATGTAACGCCCACGCCCCAGCCCGTGCGTTTCGTCCATGCCCAGATGAATCCTTCGGCTGCGGTAGACCGTTCCGTAAAAATCCAGTATCTTATTCACCAGTTGGTAGGATTTCTCTTCCGTGGTAAGGAGTTCTGCATCCGTATCCCTGATTGCGTTGTACCTGGGCCATTTTAAGGCCGGTTCCAGGTGCCCAAGGGCCTGAACGCAGCCCACCATCTCTATTCCCAGCCTGGCCGCGTATGCATCTACCTCTTTCAATTCCTCCGCTGTGTACCGCCCACGCAGGTATCCGAAGCACTCTTCGCCGGGGAGCTGGTAGGTATCTTTGGTGTAGAGCATCATCTGGTTGTAGCCCATAAGGGAGGATCGCCGGAGCCATTCTTTAAGGTAGCCTGTCTTTAAGACGGCGTTACGGCAGCAGTCCAGCATTAGTCCAACGCGCTTGAAGGATGTCTGCTCTGTAACTTCCCCGTTCTCTGCCACCAGCCCGGAGAGGAGCATGCCTACACCGCGGGCAACAAGGCTTACCGAGCCGCCGGTTACCTCCGCCCGGCCGGATTTGCGGCTTACACGCAAGCCATTGCCGGAGAGCCCTGCCGAAAGTTTAAGGCCCGCGCCGCCCTCATGTATGGGGTACTCTTCGGAGAGGGTAGTCAGAAGCTCCCGGATGCCGGGGTCTTCTACGGTGCTCTTATCCCATGATATTGCCTGTACTCTCATAGGTACATCTCCTTTGAACTACTAGAAACCTGTTGCTTCCCTTTGCTGAAATTTTACAGTTATCTGTTTGGCTGCATAGCGGCAGGCAAGGATTACGGCATTCTTTTTCTCTTTCACCGCTCCAAAACCAAAAGAGAAGGCGGGGAATCCCGGCACTTCTACTATTGCGCCAATAATCCATAAGCCGTACTCAAAATTATGGAATACTACCTCATTTGAACGGCAAAGCTTGTCTAGCGCACTGTTTAAGGCATCAAAACTCTCTATCCCATCCCACAGCGCCCCCGGAAGGCCCGCCGACGCGGTTATACTCTTCCGCGTTTTAGCATCGCCCGGGAGAGCAGCAGGCACCCGGTGGCGCCGCCTCCAACGGAGGTTAAAGGCGGGTGAGGTTGGATTTTGCGGTTTATTTTACCTACGGATACTTGAAGCCGTCCACATGCTTCAGCCCAAAGTTATTCCAGGGCATGGAGTTGACGGCCCGCTGAAATACATCTACCAGGTCGTCGCCTTTTACCGGTTCCTTTATCAGCCTTATAAGCCCCATATTTCTTCCGCTGCGGTCGGAATCATAGACGTCCAGGATGAAGGGAGGGGTGAGTACGTACGGTTCTATGCTGTCTGCGGCAGCTATCCCGGCAATGACTCCATCATGGATTATCTTCTGCGCTGCTGCGGGCATACTGCTTCTGGAATAGTACGGCCCCAGCGCCTCTTTAACCACGCCGCGCACAATGCCGGGTATCTTCTCTGCAACTTCTGCGGTTACATACTGGTCTCCACTGATAAAGACGGTTTTGACCCCATAGTATCCGGCCAGTACGGCGGCCATTGAAGCTTCGCTTAGAAAGATGTTCCCGTTCAGCACCCATTTTGAATGGGGCAGGAGCGCGCACTCTGTGCCCGCCATGGCGTGCATTCCTATAAGGAGCATTATATCATAGCCCCGCTCTATATCCTGCAGCCAGAAGGGAGCGCTGCCTGCCCGGCCGTGCAGAATTTGGCATCTGGGGTCAAGCTCTTCAAAGAGTATGTTGTAGGAGGAACCGTGGCTGTCGTTAATAATTACCTCTTCCGCGCCGGATTCAAAGGCGGCCAGCACGGCGGCATTTACTTCACCGGTAAGGAGCCTGCGCATCCTTTGCCGGTGGTAGTAGTTTTCTATCCCTTCGTTCTGCCGGTTTTCAAAGAAGCAAAACCCCGACACGCCTTCAATATCCGTCTGAATGTAAACCTTCATGGCAATCCTTTAACCACCTTTCAGTTTTTCCGGCTTATTGTAATTTTACACCATGCGCCGGATTAATCCTGCTAAAACTCACGGCAAATACGCTCCATGCCTCCGCAGACGCCCGCG
>CALNCU010000297.1 GCA_937875395.1 uncultured Armatimonadota bacterium
TTTGCAACCGTACTAACTGCCTGCAGATTCACGCCATATGAACTTCATGGGCAATTCTACCCTGCTGGCAGGAATCCCCGGATCCTTAAAACGAGAGTAGAGCATTTGCAGAACTACATCTATCATCTCGTCTTCGCGCCTGTCTACGCTGGCAAGGGGCACAGCCTGATACTCTGCAATTGTTATATTATTAAAACCTACAACGGCAATATCATCAGGTACGCGGATACCTCTTGAATTAAGCCAGGACATGGCTATTATTGCCGCTTCGTCGCAACTGCAATGAAGCGCATCCATATCTGGACGGCCATCTGGAAAATGGCTATTGAGAGCTTCAACGAATGCGGAACAATCTGAATCAGATACACTGTTCATGTTTAATATGGATTTCTCACCATCCGAAAGCCCATGAGATTCTAATTGCTGGAGAAAAGCTGCTACCTTGCGCTCATTAAATTCAACATTTGCAAGATACCGTATACGCCGCCGGCCTGAGGCATAGAAGTGATCTACCACCTCGCGGATGGCTGCAGTTCTATCCTGCACAACGTGGCTAAACGGCAAGTCAGCTGGCTCCGATGTAATTACCGTAACGGCAGGAAATTCTGCAAGGAGAGATAATACTTTCTTGGACAGCAATCTCTCTGAGCCCTGAAATATAACACCATCGACATGGCGTTCAAGGTATTCAATAAGCGACTGCTCTGCAGATGCTACATCGCCCAGATGATCTGAAATATAGATTACGTATTCTTCTTTGCGGGCACTAATGGTTATATTTCTAAGAACCTTGAGTATGCTTGGCGTAGAGTTCATGCTTATAAGGAGCCCTATGCTTTGGGTGCGCCCTCCCCGGAGCGCCCGGGCATGCAGGTTGGGCCGGTAGCCAAGCTCTTCTGCAACGGACATTATGCGGGCGCGCGTTTTGGCTGCCACCGGCGCAGAGCCGGAGAAGGCCCTGGAGACAGTCATGGGGCTTACTTTGGCTACCCGTGCTATCTCTACTATGCCTGATTGATTAAACGGCACCCTTGGTTTTGACATGCCATCCTCTTGAATGATAAAGTTATCATGATAATGTTAACATTCAATTTGAATCTTGTCAACCAATTTTTCAATAATACCTTCTGTGTAATTTACTGGATAAGATGGAGGGGATTGCTAAACAACATCAGACGTCCAGCACCATGCCGTCGTAGGCCACTTCTATGCCGTGGGGGTTGGCAAGCGCCTCCAGTTCTGCGTGAAGCATCCCTATGTTATGAGAGAAGTGGGTAATCACAACCCTGGTGCCGGATGTTACCGCTCCCGCAGATCTTAGCCTGCCTACAAAGTTAAGCACAGACTCAAAGTTCATGTGCCCTATGGGCGGAATATCCAGCGTGCCGGAGGTGCATTCAATAATGAGCAGGTTAAACTTAAGCCCGCAAAGATAATCTATAGTTATATCCGGGTAGACGCCCGTATCAGATGCATACAGTACGGTGGAATCCCCGGAGCTTATTACGTAGTTCAGGCATTCCTCATCCGGCATATGCGCGGCAAGCACAGGGGTGAAGGTAAGCTCCCCTGCAAAAACCGGCGCAAATGGTTTTATAACCGTTGTCTTAATTGGAAACCTGTTCCCCTGGTACTCAGCGTTTATCTTATCTACCACTGCACTGCTGCCCAGTATATTGATGGGGGCGTTTGCAAGGTTATGCGCAAATGGAGAGGCCATCATCTCTATTGTGGCAAGGTCAAAATGATCCATATGCGAATGGGTGATAAAGAGGTGTGACAGCCGGGAGAGGTCCAGGGCATGAGTGGCCATATGGTGGTAGGTATCCGGCGGAAGGTCTATTTTAAAGGTTTCGTTTATCTGCAAGGATGACCGGCTCCGCAGGTCTTTACCGCCTGCCGCCCGGGCACGCCGGCATGTGCTGCAGTTGCAGAACAGTGCCGGCCATGCCTCTGCGGCACCGGTTCCAAGAATTTGCATGTGCATATCATTGCCTCCAACTACCGGCAGCGGTTATGCATTGCCGGCTTAATATACAAGCGGATTCTATCACCAGGCATACGGCATGTCAAGGGAACGCGGGCACGCTTAATCTATATATATGCCAAGGCTTTCCATGCCAAAGTCAAAGAGCTCATAGCCCCTCTTTATCCACTCCATGCGGACAAAATGCACAGGGCCTATACCGCGGGCATCTTTAATTCCCGCCGTGCGGTTGGGGCCGAAGGCGTTTACAAGGGTGGTGGAGGCTTCAAGCTCTACCGTGTTGCTGCCGGATTCAACTGCATGGGTGATATCTACAATAAAGGGCGCCCACCGGAGCGTGCGGCAATCTTTGCCGTTAACCCTTACCCTGACGGATGCCAGGTTGACGCCGTTAAGCTGCACAAGCACCCGCCCCGGAATCTTTGGCAGGTTGAACTCTGATTTGTAAAGAGTACGGCCGCCGTAGAACGGGTAGCCCTCCACGGTAAGGTTCTTACCAAAAGGCTTCTTGTACGGGGCTATGCCGAAGCTTCCATCAGAGAGAGGCCGCACGCTGAACGGGCCGCAGATGTATACCTCTTCCGCCTCTGTGGGCGTATGATTCTTCCAATCAGCAACCCTTATGTGCCAGCCCGGCCCGGTGATGTTGTTTACCTTTTTGCCTTCTATAACAAGGGTGTTCATACCCTCTGCAAGCGCAGGCAGCGGAACTTTTGTAAAGCAGTGATCCTTCCATGATTTTGAGGGATTAAATGCTCCCGCCTCTCCCCTTGCCTTTAACGCATGCACGGGCACGCCGTTTAGGGTGATGGAATCCAGGTTCTCTGCAACTTCTATGGCGGCAAAACAGCCGGGAACCGCCTGGGAGGAGTGGAATCTGTACGTAGCCCTGAACGGTGTGCCATCCGGCGCCGGATAGAAGTGCGTGTGCCATGCGCCGCATACGGGGCCGCTGTAGACCTCTTTGCCGCCCAGTTCAAGCGTAAGATCATTTAAGAGCAGCACGTTCTCTTCCATAGGCGTACAGTCTAGATTATCTATAAGTACATCCGGCACGCGGTTATCTAAATTATCAAAGGCGGCGCCGCTTAGAAGGGCGGCGGGGAGCGCATCCTTTGCCTCTGCCGCTTCACTTCCGGCAATGACAAGAAGGCTTCCGGCGGGGGCCAGGGTGACATTAAACCGTCCACCCGCGGCGGGGAGGCTGTAGAGTTCTCCGCTGCCCAGGTCAAAGGCGGCAAGCGGGCCGGAGGCGCTGCCGGGCATCTTTACCAAGGCCCTCATCTCACGGTGCTCATCCGTATTTACAAGCAGATACCGTGCGGAATCCCCCACCCTCCGCTCGTGTACGTAGATTGTGCGGGCATTTGCGCCCGTCAGCTCGTCCGTTATCTCTATGCGCCCGGTAAAAGCCCTGCCTGCCATCTCTGCGGCCTCTTCCACCGTTCGGGCAAAGAGAACGCCGGGGAGGTCTACTCTCTGCGCCTCTCCGTTTACAAGCGACGGTACGCCCCCCACCGCTATAAGGGTTCCACCGGCGGCGGCATAATCACTTAGCAGCTTAAGGGTAGAGGATTTAAGATTAAGCGCAGGCGGAATTATAACGCACCCGTAGGCGTAATCTCCCACCTTAAGAGCCTTCCCTTCCACGGAACCGTGCTCAGCCATAAGGGTTTCGTTGCCGTAGTGGAAATCCAGCTTCTCTTCAAGCAGTCTTTTGGAGAGCTCTGCAAACGGGATATCGTACACCTTCTCCGGCGCGTATTCTGTCTCTTTGTGGAGGGGTGAATATTCGCTCCACACGCTGGCAAGGGGCTGCAAAACAAGAATATCTACGCTCCGCCTGCCCTGGGATGCAAAGGCGGAGAGCCTTCCCAGGTAATCTGAAAAGCCCCGTTCATCCTCCCACCAGGGCTGCTGGTAGAAGAGGTTTGCCGGGTAGTCACGCTTGCGCTCCCCCCGCATGGAGTAGAGCGAGAGGTGATGGTTGACAAAGCTTATGCCAAGCGCCGCCTGCCAATCTGCTATCCATTTGCGATGAAAAAAGCTTACCTGGCCGCCCACGCAACCAAAAACCTCACAGAAGGAACGCTCCTTTTGCAACTGGTCAACCACGGAGGCAACCTGTTTTATAGTGACAACCTGCTCTATATGCCTGCTCAGTTTATCTACTCCCGGCCAGTGCATAAGCTGGTAGTGGCTCATAACATCTCCGGACCACTTTGTCTGTTCGCACAGGCTGTCCTCCGCCATAAAGTGACCCGTCATAATAAGGTTATTCTCTTGGCACCAATCCGCGTACTGGCGGGTAAAGCTCTCCTTAAAGAGGGCCGTTGCCGCATCGTAGAAATCGAATCTTACCTTGTTATAACCCTCCATATTAAAGAAGAGTTGCGGGAGGTGCCCTTCTATGCTGTAGCCCTTCATCTCCCTGAAGAAATCCGGCAGGAAATCCGACCAGGGGACTACGGGGACGTTATAATGGCTCCACATAAGATAGCAGGGTTCATCTGTAAAAATGCCGGGGATGCGCCCGCCGAACTCATCTCCGCAGGCCGCCTTGTAACGTTCATGGGTGCAGTTTATAAACTCCCTAACGGCGTCGGGGCTCATAAGGTCTACGTAGCTGGCTCCGTTAAACCAGATGTTTCCAAGCGGGGATACTCGTTTGCATATATCATAATCAACGCCGTCGAAGGTGCAGGAGGCCAGTACGGTATCATCCTCCGTAGCCTCACCCTTGTTTAGAAGCACAAGCGCGCGGGAGCGGTATTTGCTGCTCTTCTCCGGCACTTCTCCGCCGGCAAACCCGGAGGGCCATTTATCTTCATCATAGAGCCAGGCATAGGTATTAGTTTTTTGCGCTTCTCTTACGCAGGCGTTTACCAAGTCCATCCATTCCGGGGAGAGGTAGCCCGTTACAAGCCCCACGCGGGAGTGCATAAAGTAAGACCCCCAGCCCTTCTCTGCCATCTCTTTTATCTGGCGTACCAGCTCTGCTTTATCAAGTTTGTCGTTCCAACTCCAGAACGGGGCGGGCCTCATAAGGGGCGAGGGGTTCTTAAGGTTCTGCAAGATACTAATTCCTCCGGTGAATTATTGATTATCTTAATAACGCCTTATGCTATTTAAGCAGGTCTCCTACCACAAGGAGCATTCTGGGCAGATGGAAGAAGCCCTTCCACTTGCCGCCTTTTAAGGTGTGGGTTACATTGCCGTAGCGGTCTAGGTAGCCGTACCATTCGCCCATCTCCTTGTCTGGGAAGCGGGCCCACGTCCAGTCATGCAAGCGCTCAAACCACTTGGCAAACTCTTCTCTGCCCGTAAGCTTGTACGCCATGGCGGTGGCAATAAGGGCCTCGTTGTGCACCCACCAGAGCTTCATGTTCCACTGAAGTTCTACGTGCGGTTTGCCCAGAACGTCCATAAAGTAGTAGATTCCGCCGTATTCCTTATCCCAGCCAAACTCAAGTTCTGCAAGCACCACGTCTGCCGCCCGCTCTACGGTCTCCATGTCTCCCATTCCGGCGGCCAGGTTCATTATAAACCACATTGCCTCTATGGCATGCCCAGGATTAAGCTGGCGACCGTATATGCTGTTATAATCAAAGCTGCCGTCAAGCCCCACGTTCTCAAACATTACGTTATGATCCGGGTTCCAGAACTGGCTTAGGACGATGCTTATTGTCTCCCTCATGCTCTCCCTGAAAGATGTGTCTCCCAGGCACTCTTCAAGCACGGCGTAGAGGTTTGCCTTCATCATGTAGAAGCCCAGGCTCTTGCATGGAACGCGCCCGGAAAGCTCCTTTGTCCACTCTCCCTTGGGCCGGGATTCCCGCGATGTATAGTTTTCAAAGGCCCTTACGGCCTCTGCCTTTGCCTCTTTATCTCCGGTTGCCCTAAAGTATGCGGCGCATCCCATAACGGCAAAGCATTCTGAAAAGACGGAATACGGCGCCATTGTGGGCCGGCCATCCCGGGCAAGGGCAAAGTAGTAGCGTCCCTTCTCATCCTTGCCGTGCTTTGTGAGAAAACGGTATCCGCTCTCTGCAAGGTTCAGCCATTCCTTGCGGGGCTCCAGCTTTGAGTAGAGTTCTGAGAGCATCCAGACCACGCGCCACTGCATCCACATAAACTTTTCCGTATGATAGACGCTTCCGTCTCTATCCAGGCAGGTAAAGTATGCGCCGTACTCCGCATCCGGGCAGTGCTTCTCCCAGAAAGGGATTGTGTTTTGCACCAGTTCATCCCGGTAGATGCTTCCGTATTTATCAAGCAGGGTATATGGCTTCAAGTCTCTACTCCTTGTTTCTGTTAAGGTTGAGTTTATGTAAGCCATTCTACCATAATCTTGCGGGAAGTTACAGGAGGTTTATGG
>CALNCU010000298.1 GCA_937875395.1 uncultured Armatimonadota bacterium
TAAATTATATTCTATATTCATATGCATTACTGGTTTTTCTTCAGCAAGAAAAGGGGTGGGAACGCATAAAATATCTGCTTGAGAATGCTATGAATGGTGCGGTGGAACTCCATATGTCTTTGATGAATCTTGCGGAAATCCAGTACCTCCGTACTCTATGCTGTACAAGAACAACCCCCAGATGAAAAAAGCCAGGATCAGGGCAAAATACTGCTGGCTCAATTTATAGAATACATCAGCAGGAGGTGGCAGCCTAGGAGAGAACATCAAGAAGATAATAAGCGCCGATGGATATAAGTTAAGCTTAATAGGCTGCTTAAGTATAAAATACGCGGCAGGTATAAGGAGGATATACGAGTAATCCTTAAACCTGGGTAATACCAGCGCATAAACCAAAGTTAGCAGGAATACCGTTACCCTTGGATTACATTTTAAGTTCGGAAGTTTGCCTTTTATGGCAAACCATGTTAGCGAGAGTATGCTAGCACAAACCAGCAGAAACACCCCCGTGCCGGTCCATGACGGCAAACTTAGATGGAGCTTGGTGCACAGAGACTCCATCACATCGCGTGATAACGCAAGCGTGGAGGGATTGATAATTCCCCTCTCATCAAGCCCACCGGCCTTTACAAGGAAATCCGTGAAGAGCCCCGGAGATAGAAGCGCGGATGCAGCCATAGCCGCCCCAACCAAAGCTAGAGATACAATCAGGTAGGAATTCCTGTGACGGTCATCCGTAAGCAGCAACGCAAACAGGAACAGTCCCGGAAATACTTTGAACAACGCTGCTATCCCTACGAATATGCAAAAGAGCGCAAGTCTCCCTTTCTGAAAGAACAGAAGTCCAGACCATATAAGAAGTTGCTCAAATATGGAGATGTTCCCCGCGTATAAGTCCACAAAGATAGTGCCCCCGAATGCAAGCAGGCAGAACGGATAAAAGAGAGCATCCACTTCATCCTTTAGAAAGAATACCCGCCAGATAAAAATAAGAAGGAAAAGGGAGAGCAACTTGATTCCTAAGAAAATATAGTATGCGGTATCAAAATCAAATAAAGTGAAAAGCCGGAAGATGGGGAGGGTATACGGATGTCAGTAGCCGGGCTATACTATACCAGGCATAGCCGGCATAAGTAGGCCACCC
>CALNCU010000299.1 GCA_937875395.1 uncultured Armatimonadota bacterium
CTTTGAGCCATGTTTACCGTGGGCGAAAGGGCTATGTTCTCTCCGGCAGCCGTAAACCTTGTCCCGCCCCTCCTAATGCGTGCAAACGGGCTTGCGCCGCCGAGCGACTCATGAGAGAAATACCCGCGGCGAAACATATCTGCAGAGTGTGCCCGCGCAACCCGGCGCAGAGACTCATCCATTACAAGCGGGCGAAGTCCGCGGCGTATGCGTTCTGCGTTGACCAGTCCAAGCATCTGCGCCTCCGCTGCCGTATCCGGGACTGGATCCGGCACCCTGTAGCCAAGCATCACCCGCTCTTCCTTTACAGGATTTACGGTAAGAAACCCGCAGTTATCCTGCACCAGTTGCCCAAATATGGCTATGCCCTTTGCCACTGCCGGAGTAACGGCCTGCAGGAGCCCGCGCGCAAGTATGCTTCTGTTGAGAGCGCTCTGAAAAGAGCGGCTTGTATAAGTTACCGAAAGCAGGGCAAGCACCAGGGTGGCTATTATAAGCCCGTGTATAAGCCATGGGAACATTCCAAGCGCCTTGTTAACGCCGGAACCCCATATGTGGCGCGGAACTCTTCTAATTGCTCTATTCCCTATCCCAAAATAAACAACCGAAGCCAGAAGCCAGAGCAGTATAAAGGCCAGCGGTTCTGCATAAGGCCTGCGCAAACCCGCAGATATAAAAAGGCGTCCCAAAGGCGCATAAAGAAGAAACGGCACGGCTATAGAGAAGATCAGCCCTGCCAGCCGGTATATACCGGAGATAAAACCCGTCTGTATGCCTGCATAAACAAAGGCTGCCAGAAAAAGAATAACAACTGCATCAAGCCAGTGCATGGTTGTTCTTCCCCTGCCTTCAATGCCGGATTGGGTTATAACTTCCGGCTATTACTTAATAAGAATGGCGCGCGCCGGACCGCCGTCACCTCCAATAATTTTAAGCGGCAGGCACACCAGGGTGTATATACCACTGGGGACATCTCTTAAATCCAGTCCCTCTACCACTGTTACGCCCGCCCCAAGGAGCCGCATATGCACGGGGTGAGTGCCGGAGTGCATCTTCTCTACGGAGAGGTAGTCTATACCCACAAGCTTTACCCCCTTTGCAACCAGCCACTCTGCCGCATCCGGCTTAAGGGATGTATAATCCTCCCTGAACCTATTCTCCGCCCAGAAGTCAGAATTCTTTGTCTTAAAAAGGATGCGTTCCGTGCCTGCCGGAATTTCTGCGTCTTCCAGGTCTGCCGCTGAGATTTCATCATGGAGCATCTGGCAGACTATGCACGGGCCTGTAAGATTTTCCAGGGGGACGGTATCAAGCCTGCCGCCATCCTCTATCATGTGATAAGGAGGGTCTATGTGCGTTCCGGTGTGAGTGCTTATGCATATGAGGGAGATGTTGGAGCTCTCTTTGTTTGAGATACGGCTCTCCGGAGTAATGGAAGGGTGCGGGTCTCCCGGATAGACCGGCATATTTTTATCTATGCCTGCCGTTATATCGTAAATTTTCATAATTCTACCTCTGCTCTGATGCTTCGCGGGCGAAGAAGCGCCGCAACCGTTGCAAAAAATGCAAAAATTATAGAGATGCAGACCAGCCAGTCCCCGTGGCGGGGGTAGAAAGTAACACGGCTTACGCCCATGATATCCCGGCGCAGCATGCCTTTTGATTCTTCCGGGAGGGATGCAAGCACACGCCCTCTGGGGTCTATTACGGCAGAGATTCCCGTGGCCGCCGCCCGGAGCGTGTACCGGCCGTTTTCTACCGACCGGACGATGCTCTTGGAAAAGTGCTGCTCCGCCGCCGCAGATTTGCCAAACCATTCATCATTCGTAATTATGCATAAAAACTCTGCGCCGGAGACAGTCATGGTGCGGGCAATCTCCGGAAAAGCGGATTCAAAGCAGATAACCGTGCCTACCTTATGCCCATCAAACTGCATCACCCTGTACCCGGAACCGGGCGATGTATTATCTGCACGCACCCGGTAGTACTGCAGGAACGGCAGGTACTTCCTGGCCGGAACAAACTCTCCAAACGGGACAAGATGCCGCTTTGCATAACTATCTGCTATGCCTAGCCGGGAGAAGGCGAAGGCGGTGTTGTAGACCTGCCCCAGAGATTCATCCCAGCCTCCCACAACCAGGTTTGCCCCGGTCTTCTCTGAAAGATTTTTCAGGCGCCCCTGAACATAGGAATCCAGGCCCGTGCAGCCCGGAACAGTCGTCTCCGGCCAGATTACAAGATTTGCACCCTCTTTTGCTGCCTGCAATGTAAGGTCTGTGTATACGCTCCAGCTCTTCTCCATGAAGTATAGATAATCGCCGGTTATATCCTGGCTTATGTTGCCCTGGAGCACCGCCGTTTTAAAGATTCTGTCGCCGTTCACCGGCATTGCAAGCATGGCGTTTCCGTATATGCACACACCCGCAACAGCAAGCACGCAAAGAACAAGGCCGGCAGATGCGCTCTTTATGTTCCGTTTTGTTGTAAGTGAGAGGGCAAACAGGGCCAGCGATGTATTAAAGAGTACTATAAGGAACGATACCCCCCACACCCCGGCAAGCGAGGCTATCTGCAAAACAGGGAGGAATTTGTACTGGGAATATCCTAAATCCCCCCAGGTAAAGCCAAACATCCCCCTGGCTCTAATCCATTCTGTAATAATCCACAGAGAGGGGATGAGGAAGAGTCCGGCCCAGTAACGGCTGCGCAGAACCGTGAATCTCCCCCAAAAAAAGAATGCCAGTATAAAGAGGGATTGAAAGATTGTAAGCAGAATCCAGGGCAGAACGCCGAATATTTTTATCCATATAAGATGGCTCCCCATAAACCCCAGCGCAAATGCTGCCGCGCAGTAAAATGCGCTTCTAGCGGGAAGGCGCAGCATAAAGTATATTACAGGCGCCAGGGCAACCCACGCCAGCCAAAAAATATTTGCCCCGGGAAAGGCAAGTGAAGCAAGTATGCCGCAAGTTAAAGATATAAGTATATTTTGCATTGAAGCCACCGGTGCCTTCTGTTATAATCCCAGTATGAAAGGATATTTGCCTCTCTTTAGACTGGTTATGCTTGCAATAACTGTTCTACCCATTGCGGGATGCGCACGCTTCCCGGAGGACAGCACCCCCAAGGTTGTCCAAACCATAACCTTTAAGGTAACCTTAAACGGCCCCGTTAATTTGAACTATCACTACTTTGTTGCCATAGATATGTTTGGAGGAAATGAGGGGCCGAAGCCTCTCTTCCCAACTATTCCGGGGCAGCCCTGGCTAACCAGCCAGGACCCGGCCAAAGGCGGCGCAACTCACTTTGTAGAGTTTTACCAGGGACGCTTTACAGTCTACCAGATTATAAACCTTGCCGAGTTCCAGTATCAATCTCTGGGGTCGCCGCTAAGGTCTGAGTACGGCACAAACTACTTTTCATGCACGCTGGATCTTTTGGCAATATCTCCCATACCGCCCACTTCTAACATAGATGTAAACTTTATAAACACGGACTACCCGTTTGATCTTGAACGGTTTATAGACGGGCTTGGGCCAATTGGCGGAGACTACGTAAATGTAGATATAACCAGCAGCCGCACATTCTCTAATGCAGATACCGGATACATAGAGCAGGCCGGCGATGTGCTGGATAGAAACAGGATGATTCAGACTCCATCCGCCCAGATAAACCCGCTGGATATCAGCGATTGGTCAATTGCAACAGAGATAAGCAACTAGTACTCTGTAAACCTGGATTTGTAGGTTCAAACAAGGCTTCGGCGCCTCCGGCTCGTGGGCCAAAGCATCGCACCAGGGGATTTTAACGTCCTGGGCTTCGGCAGCGGCGCCTCGCTTTGCGACCGAAGTATCACCATCAAGCTTCGGCAGTGGT
>CALNCU010000300.1 GCA_937875395.1 uncultured Armatimonadota bacterium
AGACTACTTTCCGGAGGCCGCAGTAATTGCCGCTTTTAGATTAAGCGAACTGGTGTAAAGGGCTTTGCCGGCAATTACCCCTTCAATGCCCAGGGGTTCCAGCTTGCGCAACTGCTCTATATCCTTTATGTTTGTCACGCCGCCGGATGCAATAACCGGAATCTCCACGGCAGAGGCCATCCCTTTCATGGCTTCAAGATTTACGCCTTTAAGCATGCCGTCCGTGCTTATATCCGTATGAATAATACGCCGGGCGCCAAGGTCCGCCATTTGTTGGGCAAACTCTACTGCGTCTATATCTGTTGTCTCCTGCCAGCCGTGGGTTGCCACCATGCCGCCAAGCGCGTCCAGCCCAAGGATTACGCTCTCTCCAAAGTTTGCAAACATCTCTTCTGCAAATTCTGTATCCAGGGCGGCGGAGGTTCCTATTATTACGCGGTCAACCCCCATGTTGAGAATCATCTCTGCAGTCTCTATGGAACGTATGCCCCCGCCAACTTGCACCGGAATATTAACGGCATCTACAATGCGGCCTATTACCTCTGCGTTTTGCGGACGGCCGCTTCTGGCACCATCCAGGTCTACTATATGTAGCCTTTCCGCGCCCATAAGCTCCCAGTGAAGCGCCATATCTACCGGATCATTGGCAAAGACAGTCTCTTTGCTGAAATCGCCCTGCAGCAGGCGTACGCAGCGCCCGCCTCTTATATCGACAGCCGGAATTACTTGCACCTTTCTACACCTTCCAGTCACCGAATTTTTTGAGTAGGGCAAGGCCAAGGGCCCCGCTCTTCTCAGGATGAAATTGTACGCCGAACATGTTATCCTTCCAGATGGAAGAGCAAAATTCTATGCCGTGCCGCGTGGTTGTTGCAATAACTGCAGAATTACCCGGCACAGCGTAGAATGAATGCACAAAGTAGACCATTCCGCCCCTGGGAAACCCTTCAAGCAGCGGCGCCGGAGAGCAGATTTTTAGCTCGTTCCAGCCCATATGCGGAATTTTAAGCGCATCTGTCTCCGGGGTGCGGTCCCCGGGGGCAAAGAACCCCGTCACTCGTCCCGGCACAAGCCCCAGCCCTTCCGTAAGCCCAAACTCCATGCTCTCTGAAAAGAGGAGTTGAAAGCCCAGGCAGATTCCAAGGAAGGGTTTTCCTGCTTTTACGGCCTCTGTTACGGCCTTTGACATGCCGGATGCCTTAAGGTTTTCTACGGCGGCGGCAAACGCTCCCACGCCGGGGAGTACCACCCGCTCTGCACCGGCTATATCCTTTGGCCTGTTTGTTATAAAAGCATGGTGCCCAACATTATGGAACGCTTTTTCTACGCTCCGCAGGTTTCCCATGCCGTAATCTACAATTGCAATCACTGGCGCTCCACCCCAAATGGGGTTAGTTAAGCTTTGGCGGCGATGCCTCCGGCTCTGCGGCCGGTGTTAAAGTACGCCTTTGGTAGATGGAACACCCTTTACGCGGCTGCTTATGGCAACCGCTGCAGAGAGCGCTCTTGCAAAGGATTTAAAGACCGCCTCTGCCGTGTGGTGCGGGTCTTCCCCGGCAAGCTTTCTTATGTGCAGGGTTATGCCTGCGTTCCGGGCCAGCCCTTCAAAGAACTCTGAAATGAGCACAGTATCCATGGCGCCTATCTTTTCTTGCACAATGGGTACATCATAGCAGAGCATTCCGCGGCCGCTTATATCTATGGAGGTAAGCACCAGGGCTTCGTCCATGGGTACGGCGGCCCAGCCGTAGCGCACAATTCCCTTCATGTCTCCAAGGGCCTCTGATATTGCCTGGCCTATTACTATCCCCACGTCTTCAACGGTGTGGTGCGGGTCAACCTCAAGGTCGCCCTGGGCCTTAATCTCCATGTTGAAGAGGCCGTGTCTGGAGAGCGCCGTAAGCATGTGGTCAAAGAATCCCACTCCCGTGCTTATGCTGCATTCCCCGGAGCCGTCTAAATCCAGGCTTACGCTTATCCGGGTCTCCTTTGTCTTTCTTTCTACCAGAGCCTT
>CALNCU010000301.1 GCA_937875395.1 uncultured Armatimonadota bacterium
GGGACCGGGCACTACCAGTGCAGGATCCCAAGAAGAATCATCGTAACCCGGAAGGAGCCAGCCTGTCTTTTCCAGACGGGCATCGTATGTTTCGCCGTTCCTGAGGGCATCGAAAACGATAGGGCCGGTGGATGTTCGCCATCCGCCATCGCTAATTATCCTGCAGCGGGAGCCGTCCGCAAACACCAGATGTATCTGCATCATCATCTTGGGAAGTGCACGCCAGGAAGCGGTCTGGAAGTTCCAGTCTACTTCTGTGTGAGCGTTGTACCAGCCGTTACCCAACATCACTCCTACGGCATTTTCACCGGGCACAAGCATATCCGTGATATCGTGCGTTACGTAGAGCGCACGGCGGTCGTAGCGAGTGGCAAGTGGGTCAAGAACGTGATCACCGGACTTTGCCCCGTTCAGGTAGAGTTCATAGTATCCCAACCCACAGATGTAGGCCCTTGCAGATACCACCGGCTGCTTAAGGGTGAATGTTTGCCGGAAGACTGGGCTGGGGGCAGAAGTCTTTCCTTCGGGGATATTCTGGGGAGTGCCGCCTATCCATCTGGCCTGCCATTCCGATTCCTCTAGCAGCCCCATCTCCCACCAGTTCGCATCGCTATACGGGCCGGAGTTGCCGTCCACATCCCATACGCGAGCCTTCCAGTAGCACCGTATTCCTGATTGCAGAGGGGCTCCGGCATACTCCACATGAATGGATTGACCGGAGATGACTTTGCCGGAATCCCACAGGTTCCCTGTATCACTCTCCAGCAACTCTAGCGAGGTTGCCACCAGTACCTGATATGCCGTCTGGCGCTCCCCTCTCCTATCTGCGTACATCTCCCAGCTGAGGCGGGGGCGACGTATATCCAGACCGAGCGGATTGTTCAAATATTCACATTTCAAACAGACAGGTGTAAGTGTTCCAGTGACGTAGCGGGACATGGCAGATCTCCGTTTCTCAGATTAAGAAGGCTGAACCCCTTTAGTTAAGAGCTAAAATATACTGAATCATCTTCATGCGAATATAATCCAGATCCACTGTCGTTAAATCGGTAGTTTTCAATGAATCCACCCATGCCGGGGGTGGCGAATGGACTCACGCTGCTGGATGCCCTTTATGCCAGCCCGGTGGTCACAGTCAAACTCACTGCAAACCTGCTTGACGTAAGCAAGGCGGCTGCAAATACCATCGTCGCCAGGTTCTGCGAGGCCGGGATAATCCATCAAATCGGCGAAGGAAGCAGAAACCGCAGTTTCGCCTATTCCGAATACCTGCGAATCTTTGACGATGATGCGGCACGACCTTAGTAAAGTCAATCACAATTTTCTTTACCAAGGCCGTGTCGTTTTATTCCATGGTTATAAGCGCTGATCCCATCGCTACCAGGACGTGCGTTCTCAGTCCCGCCGGGCGCTCGTTGACCTCCCGTTCCCAGCCCACTATTCCGCCCAGGATCATGGCGGCAAAAATCTTTGTCAGCATGGGAAGTATGAGCAAAAACATCCTATTGCCTCTAGTTGATCTGTCAGTCTGCCTGCATCGTCGTAAGGACGGTGATGCCCAGAGGAGGAATCGTAACTGTTATGCTGCCGTTTGCAGATTCGGACACTTTAGTGATACTGTTTTCCATCCAGTTGTCGAATGCCACCTGATAGAAGGTTCCGCTTACTGGTAGCGGCGATATTTCGACCTCTATCGTATTGGACGGATGATCGTTTACCATAAGTACCGTCATATCTCTATCAGCCGATTCCAGCGCGGCGGCCCAGAGATTGGCCGTGCCTTGAGTGATTGTTTTCAGAACGGATGCTTTCTTTGGAAAATACCGGCACAGTGTTACATAGCCGTAAAAGCCGTGTTTCGGCGTGTAGCTGCCATTGGCGCGGGAGAGCAGGTGATAGTGTCCTCTCAGTTCTTCAGTGTTGAACATGTAAACCCATTTCAGAAAGCCGTCTATTCCCAGGTTCAGCCCTCGAACTATCAGCTCCGCTTCGGCGATGGTGGCCTCGTATTTGGAGGGGCCTCTGTTGTCACCGTAAATACTCTTTCCATAGTACATGCAGCCCAGCTCGGTTATAAAGCACGGTCTGTCCTTCGATTTTATGCCTGCAACTATGGGTCTCAGGTAATCCTCCAC
>CALNCU010000302.1 GCA_937875395.1 uncultured Armatimonadota bacterium
ATCAGGGCATTTGTTCCACCGGTGACACAGAGCGCATACTTTGCGCCTATTACATCCGCCCACTCCTTCTCAAAGCGCTCAACCTCTTTCTCCTGGTTGTTTACGCGAAAGAGCACGCGCCCATCTATTACCTTTTCTATCTCTGCCAGCTCTTCTTTTCCTATGCGGTACATGGCATAAGCCTCCTGTATTCTCTGCATTTGCAGCACGGCAGACCTGACGGTAAATTTATTAAAAAGGCCGCATCCGTGCTTACTATTGCAGTCTACCATCGGCACAGGGGATTGACAATAGACAGAACTTGCTATCTTTTAGCAATTCTTGCTAAAATTGAAGTATGGAGAACCGCATTTTTACGGAAGACATGTTACATATAATGACATCGCCGGAATACTGGAGGATAGTCTCCAGCAGTTTTGTGCCGGAGGTGGAGCCCGTCCATGATACACGCCATGAAGCATGGATGGCGGATAACTGCCAGGGGCACAGCCACCGCGAGGTTCTCTTTGCGCTCAGTGGAGAAGCACATTACGGATTTAAGCAGAATGCATATCCGTGCTATCCCGGCACTATAATTGTATTTGACTCCTTTGAAGAGCATGATTCCGATTACCCGCCCTGGGCTTCCGGTGCGGAACACCTATGGATGTATATCTCAAGGGATAAAATAATCATGAGAGTGTTATCCATAAAAGACGGTGCCTACCGCGTGATGCCGGATTCAGTCTCCATGCTCTCATCATCCGTGCTTCCGGCACACCTCTTTTCATCGCCGGGTGATTCCGCCCTCCCGGCACATGTTGTACGCTTTCAAACTCTTTCCGCACTGGTTGCATTGATTACGGCTCTTATAAACCTGGGATATACCGAAGAGTTTGGTAATGGTGAGGAGTTTAGAGGCAATATAATAAAAGTTGTCGAACAGCATATCAGGCAGACATCCGGCTGTGGAGTCACACTTGACGGGCTTGCACGCCTGAGCGGCTACAGCAAGTTTCATCTGGAACGCCTCTTTAAAGAACGCACCGGATATTCCGTGCATAAGTACATTAACATGTGCAGAACAGCAAAATTCCAACACATGAAGGCAGAGGGGCATAGCATGAAGGAGATTTCACAGGCGCTGGGTTTCACATACCAGTCATCCTTCTCCCGGTGGCTCAAGAGCGAGGTGCATAAGGGATAACAGCCGCTTAACCTCCCAGTCAATTTACAGGAAGAGCACACCTGCCATGCCAATGGCGGACCAAAAAGCCCCCTCAAAGGTGTTTGTGAAAGGAATCTTTAAATATATCCAGATTCTAGGGAATTCAGGTAATGACTACTCAATCACCACCTTAAACGTGCGTACCTCAAACGGGCGGATATTTAGGCAGATATTTTGCCCGCCGGTTGGAAGATGCTTCTCTTCCTCTTCCAGAAGGTTGCATTCGCAGGCGCTTGCAAGGGGCTTGTGGAAGGTGAGCGTTACGGGCCCGCGGGAGCCGTATGCTTCGTAGAGGCGAACTATTATGCTGCCGTCATCCTCCGCCTGCTTTACGGCATCTACTATAACCCCCGGCCTGTCCACGGTGATGAAGGAGTGCCTTGAGGGAAAGCTTCCGCTGTGACTTGATGTTGCACATGCCTTGAGTGGAACGTTTAGTTCATGCCCTGCCTGAAGCGTGCCCTCTGTCCATCCTCCCTTGTGCGGGAAGAGGGTGTAGGTAAACTCGTGCTCTCCCCTGTCTGCATCCGGGTCCGGGTTCTCAGGAGCACGAAGAAGGGAGAGGCGCATCACGTTACCTTTTATGTCCCACCCATACTTGCAATCATTCAACAGGCTCACTCCGTATCCCGGCTCTGAGAGGTCTGCCCAGCGGTGGCCGCT
>CALNCU010000303.1 GCA_937875395.1 uncultured Armatimonadota bacterium
GTCGCCGCTCTTTACAAGATTGTCCAGCTGCGCCCCAAAACGCCAATGCTCCGATTTGGAAAAGGATGGGGAAAGGAACGATTCTTCATATATGTAAGTGCGGTTGCATCCAAAGCGTACCTTGCGCCGCTGGGCCACAACCGCGTGCTGCGCCGCCGATCTCCAGTTGGGAAGAGACCGGCCCCTTGCAAACGCAATCCCAAGTGTTGAAGGCAGCCCGGAGACGCTGGAAACCTTCTGCCTGAGCGCTTCCAGCCTTTCCTGCAGGTTTTCATCTATGCCGGGGTTTATGATTCCGCAGAAGTAGAAGGCGTTTACATGGGTGAACCCGGCAAGCCGCCTTAAATTCTCCGGGAGTCTTGCTTCTAGAAGGCCCGCAACCATCTGCATAACGGAGGTTTTTTTCTCTGGGAGCAGGTTGGAGTACCCGTCAAGGCAGAGGCATGCCACAAAATCCGGAAACCCGCCTTCGCTCTCAAGGGTTTTAAGAAGCGTGCTTCCGCCCACCTCATCAAGCGCATGTTCCGGGTAGATAAGCTGGTTCCAGAACATGCCGTTCCAGAAGAGATCGTTTATAGGGGTGCCGGAAGGATTGTTCAGGATGGATTCCATAGTATTAATACATTCTACACTGATTCGCCTGTTACCTCTTATCGGCTTGGAAGGGAGTATCTGCGCTATTAGCCCTTTGCACAAAGCATCCCCACAATTGCCTGCCCTGCATGCGTCCGCGTTTGACGAAGTATACCTCCCATGCTATAATTTTACTACTATTGTTCAGGCGCCGAGCCCCGCAGTTGGGCTTATTTCCTTTGGAATTTAAGTCTGTTTTTAAGTGATTTTAACCATGCAAACCCGTGGTTGGGCGTTAATATAGAGGGAGTGATTTAAATTGGCTGGTCATTCAAAATGGCATAACATACGTCTCCGGAAGGGCAAGCAGGATGCGGAGCGCGGCAAGCTCTTCACCAAGATGGCCCGGGAGATAATAGTAGCTGCAAAACAGGGTGGAGGCAATCCTGATACAAACATGCGCCTCAAGATGGCTGTGCAGAAGGCCCGCGAGGCCAGCATGCCTCAGGATAACATAAAGCGCGCCATCCAGCGGGGTACCGGCGAGGTAGAGGGCGCCCAGTACGACGAGATTACCTATGAGGGTTACGGCGCGGGCGGCGTTGCAGTTATGATTGCCTGCCTTACGGATAACCGCAACCGCACAGTTGCAGATATAAGAGCAATCCTCTCCAGAACCGGCGGCAGCCTTGGGGAATCCGGCAGCGTAAGCTGGATGTTTGATGCAAAGGGTTCCATTATGGTGCCCAAGAGTTCCACAGATGAGGAGAGCCTTATGATGTCTGCGCTTGATGCAGGCGCAGAGGATGTAAAATCTGACGATGACGAAAACTTTGAAGTGCTCACCGCTCCTGGAGATCTGCAGGCGGTAAAGCAGGCGCTTGTTGATTTGAGCATAAAGGTTTTGGAAGATGAGCTTGCCATGGTGCCCAGGTCTACCATAACCCTGGGCGTAAAAGAAGCCGGCCAGGTTCTAAGGATGGTGGATAACCTGGAAGATCATGATGATGTTCAGCAGGTCTGGGCAAACTTTGATATTCCGGAAGACGTTATGGAAGAAGTAGCCGGCTGATACGTCTGCGAGTGATATTGGTAATATAAACAAGGGGCGTCCTGTATGGGGCGCCCTTTTTGCTGCCCGGGAAGGCGCATGCCGGGCGTGTTTGGAATTTTCCCTCTTGGGCAAAAGATATATTATCAAACCCGGGAGATAAGTTGATGACACTGCGCATAGGGATGGTGGGAGCCGGCAAGACCGCCTTCAAAATAGCAAGGCGGCTTGCTGCTTATCCTGATGTTAAAATAGTAGCAGTTGCAGACCACAGCCGCCCGGAGAGGGACCTTTTTACAAAGACCTTTGGCTGCCCGCTTTCCACGGGAGATTATGAGCGCCTTATATTAAAGTCTTCAGTGGATGTTATATATATTGCAAGTCCGCCTTCCACCAGGAGCGGCATAGCAGTGGATTCCCTTAAAGCGGATAAGCATGTGATCTGTGAGCAACCCATGGCCATAACACTCTCCCAGGCGGACGAGGTGATAGATGCAGAGAGCAAGAGCAGCGGCCGCCTTTTTGTGGCGCTCCCGCAGCTGTACGACCCCGTAAACCAGGAGGCCGCCCGGATGATAGATGCAGATGAGATAGGCTTCCCGTACCTTGTGCTCTCCACCTACCTTGAAAACAACTTTGACCGCCTCTCGGATTGGCACGATTGGATGGGCACATGGGATGTGGGCGGCGGAGGGATTCTTATGCACCGCGGGAGCGAGATAATTGACCTGCTTATCTATCTGCTTGGTTCCGTTGAGGCGGTAAGCGCGGTCTGCACGCGGTTTGCAGTTGGGGCCTTGAACAAGGCAGAAGATTCCTGTCTTCTGGAGATGGAGTTTACGGAAGAGATAGCCGCGCAGATGGTTATGACGGGTGCTGCCAAGTACAGCGCGTGGCCTAATCCCTATTCCGGCTGCGCTCTGCGGCTTGATATATACGGCATGGATGGGGCCATTCAGATAATAAACTCTGAGCACAGGCTGCTGCTTTCCTCAAAGGGTACCAGGCTGCGTCAGATAGATGAATCTGAGATAAAGACAGATCTGCCTACAGATATGTACCGCAACTTTATAGATTGCATTCTTCAGGATGGCGAGCCGCTTGTTACCTCTAAACAGGCAAGGGATGCGCTTCGAGTAATCCTTGCGGGGTATAAGGCTTCGCAGATGAAGCGCCGGGTAGAGATTATGGAGCATATATAACCGGCGGATGGAGGGGAGGTGCCTCCCCTCCGCAAGATTATCTACAGCTGAATATCAACAAGACCTATTACGCTTGTGCCCGGCACCCGGCGGATGTTCTGCACAACGTTTGTGGTGGATACAGGAACCAGCACTCTTACGCGCACCGCGTTCCCAAACTGTCCTTCAACCTGCGCAACAGCCACTACCTGCCCCAATCTATCAGCCGAGCCGGAGACTACTGCGCCGCCCACTCTTGTTCCGGCGCCAACGCTTAAAATAGGGACTATCTTCTCTCCCACGGCAACCTGGTTAACCGATTCTCCGCTTGCGGCTGCCTGAAGCCTGCTTGCCCAGGTAGATGCAAGCGCCGACGGCGTTGTATTGTTTATACGGGCATGCGCATCATCCGCCGTGATAACCACCTGGTCATTTGCCAGAACCACTTCCTGCCCGCCTATGAGTCCGGTGGTGATATCAGAAGGGCTAAGGGAGTTATTCATCAGAATATTCAGCCGGTTTGCCACCGCCTGCGCCCGCTGATACGGGCTGAGCCCCCCTGCGGATGTTCTTATGCGGAAGAGCACCTGATCCCCCGCCAGCACCTCTCCCACGCTAGCCCTGCCGGATGCAACCTGCCTGGCGGTTATGTTAACCGCAGCTGCCTCTGCGGGCCTAATCAGCGATCTCTTTCCAAAGCTGTTAAGCAGAACAGATGCGGATGTAAGTGCGCATACTATTAATACGGCAAGCAGTATAATAACTCTCTGTCTCATAGCTTTATCCTCCCGCTATATCCTGAAGTCTATCAGCCCGGATATGCCTACTCCCTGAATGCGCGAAAGGGTGCTTCCGGGTGTTTTTGTGCTTATGGGAATCAGATACCGTCCCCTGATGCCGGATATTCTTGCTTCAACCTGGCCTACTGCCTGAACGGTATCTACCCTGTCCTGCGGGCCTACAACCTGAGCCGCGCCCACATATGTGCCCGCACCTACAGAGATTATGGG
This sequence comes from uncultured Armatimonadota bacterium, assembly GCA_937875395.1. Lineage (GTDB taxonomy): Bacteria > Armatimonadota > UBA5829 > DTJY01 > DTJY01 > CALNCU01. Next base: position 3,816 of record CALNCU010000303.1, read on the forward strand.
TACCACCTTTGTAGTCCCTTCCCAACTTACGCCCTTCTGGTTTGCAAGGTTATTTATAAAATCGTTAATCTGTCCGCCGAATACCGTAACAACATAGCCTATTCCAAAGATTTTAAGCGCATCTATAATCAGGTTCTGCGCCTCTGCAGTTCCCGAAAGGCAGATTGTAAGCCCTATTATAAGAACCAGGACCAGCGCCACCACCTTATAGAATTCCATTCCTTGCCACCTCCATTCCAAAAGTGTGCATATACGTTACTGATACCCATGCCCAAGTCAGCCGAAACTGGTTGCTGCGCTTACTTTAATACATGGCTGGATGCGGGTGCGCCGTATTTGGGAACAGGAGCAAGGCAGAATCAATATTATGGGATTTAATGTATGGCATGGGCAAAGCTTGGGTAACAGGCAAAACAACGGAGACCCGGTGGCAGGGCGCAAAAATGCCTTGGGGATTACTACTTTGCCGGAGTCACAACCCGGATACTACTCTGTAAACTTGGATTTGCAAGTTCAAACAAGGCTTCGGCAGCGGCGTGCTTTGCACTCTGCGACCGAAGCATCGCGCAAATCCCTTTCGTACACCTCCCAGGCCTGTCAGCAACAGAGATATGAGGCCTGGGTAGTGCCGGAGAGGAGCATTGGTGGGTGGGCGGTTTAGGCTCCCGGAGGCACTACCCGAAATCCAATCCGCCTGATAATCTATTCCCTCCCAGTCTGCGGCGGGCGAAGCCATGACCAAATCATGGCAGGGTGCTCAATTATC